>CAMQZC010000001.1 GCA_947039485.1 uncultured Verrucomicrobiales bacterium
TTTTGGAGAGATTTAGCATCTACCGCCTGCCAGCAGCGCAGGAACCCAAGGGCGGTCTCTATGTCCACGCCGTGAGCGTGGGGGAGGCATTTATCGCCCTGAAATTCATCAAAGAGTGGCACAAAAAGCATGATGAGCCCGTCGTGCTGGCGCTCTCGACCGCCACAGGGCATCAGGTTGCGCGTGAGATGCGCCTACCCAATCTGCGTGTCCTCTACGCGCCACTCGATGTGCCGGGGCTGCCTCGACGCGCGCTCAATCGCTTTGCACCACGTGCCGTGGTGCTCATCGAGGCTGAGCTCTGGCCCAACTTTGCTGAGATATGCCACAGCCGCCAGATACCCCTGCTGATGCTCAATGCCCGGCTCTCCCCTCGCTCTGAGGGACGCTATGCCAAGATTCGCAGCATTACCGAGCTGCTCTTCTCTCGTCTCAATGCCATGGGTGCACAAAATGAGCGCGATGTCGCTCGCTTTGCTCGTATCGGTATCCGCCCTGAGATTATCAGCGTCACTGGGAGCATCAAGTTTGACGTGCTGGGTGACCAAGTACCAATAAAGCGTGAGGACTTTGCCTCAATTTTGCAGAGCCTTGCTCAGGGCAAGCCTGTTGTACTCGCCGCCTCAACCCACGCAGGCGAGGAGCTCGCTATCGCTAGTTCTATCCGCGCGGCAGGTGCCTTTCCCCTCATCGTCCCACGTCATGCCGAGAGGCGAGAGGATGTGCTTGCAGATCTTTCAAACGCTGGCTTTAGCGTTGCGCTGCGCAGCCGTGGAGAGCTAGCCCCCTGCGACTGCTACGTCGCTGATACCACAGGAGAGCTGCGCGACTGGACGCAATTTGCCCAAGTGGTCGTCATTGGCAAGAGCTTCCTTGCTCAGGGTGGACAAAACCCCGTTGAGGCTATTGCCGCTGGCATTCCTGTGATTGTTGGACCCAATATGAGCAATTTTTCCGACCTGTTACAACTCCTGCGTGATGTAGGTGGTGTGGCTCAGGTGGAGCTCCCAGAACTCTCATCCACTATTAGCAAGCTGCTCCACGACGAGGAGCTGCGCAAGGCTCAGTGCGATGCAGCCCTCTCAACATTGACCCCGCACGCAGGCGCGACCACACGCAGTGTGGAACTTGTTGAGAAATATTACTGCTAATTGCTCATATCAAGTCGCATGCACTTACGCTCCTCATACAACAAATTAGTTCAACGCGTGGATGCCCATCTGCGCGCGCGACGTCAGCAAGGCAAGTGGGAGAAATATCTGCCCGAGTCAATTTTTGACCCCCATCTCTGGCTCTGGGAGAGGGAAAGCGTCGCTTGTGGCATCGCTTGGGGGGGAGCAATTGCTCTTACTCCGATTCCCATGCAGACGATTGCGGCACTGCTCATTTGCATCACGAGGCGCGCCAATGTGCCCATGGGTGTCTGTACCTGCTGGATTACCATCCCTGGCTATCAAGTTATCGTATGGCCGCTGCAGTGGATGCTTGGTGCTAGCCTGCTCTCACGGCTCACAGACTTGAGCTCGGGGGCTACCTGGGAGCTCATGCAGCGCGCATCATCCGCGGCAGGGCAAGGCTTTGATGCCATGTTTGCCTGCCTTTGCGAGGTTGATATGATGATTTTTGCGCTGGAGTTTTTGATGGGCTGCCTGATTAGCTCAGCATGCGTTTGGCTGCTTTTTTATGGGCTGGTCAAGATGCTGCCCAAGCGCGTATTCCCCGCGGCAGACGAGAGCTAATCTCTCGCTGCAATGGTTGATGCTATTGAGCTCCGCCCCTTAGGCGAAGCTATTGCTCATGCGCTCGACGAGACCACGCAGGCTGGAGTCCTTCTCCATCTTACGCTCAATTGTCTTTGCTGCATGAATAACTGTACCGTGGTCGCGACCGCCAAAGGCGGCACCAATGTCTTGGAGTGAGAGCTCCGTGCACTTGCGGCTGATGTACATAGCAAGCTGACGAGGATGGGCGATGTTGGCGGTGCGGCGGCGACCGTTGATCTCGCTCACCTTGATGTCAAAGGCCTCGGCAACGCGGTTTTGGATGTCTTCAATGCTCACGCGGCGCATGTTGTCCTCCTGCAGGAGGTCACGCAGCTGCACACGAATCTCCTCGAGATTGGGCTGACGCTGCGCAAAGGATGCATAGATAGCAGCACGTGTGAGTGCTCCCTCAAGGCGGCGCACGGAGCAGGTGATGTTATCGGCTAGGAAATTGAGAATCTCATCGCTGACCATATCGCTCTTCCACTGCTTGCGCTTGTGACGCAAGATGGCGAGGCGGGATTCTAAGCTAGGCTTGCTGATGCGTACTGCCATGCCCTGATCGAAGCGAGAGGTGAGGCGGCTGTCCATGGTGCGGATCTCACTAGCGGAGCAGTCTGCGCTGAGTACGATTTGCTTGCCTGATGCGAAGAGCGCGTTAAAGGTGTGGAAGAACTCCTCTTGCGTCTTTTCTTTGCGAGCGAGGAATTGGACATCATCAATAAGCAGTACATCAGCACGGCGGAACTTGCGGCGGAAGGCGGAGATTGCATCACCCTTCTTGCTCATCGCATCGATGTAGGCGTTGGTGAAGTCTTCGCTGGTCACATAGAGCACCTTCTTCTGCTCGTTCTGAGCGATGATGGCGTTGCCAATGGCTTGGAGGAGGTGAGTCTTGCCCAGTCCTGAGCCACCGTGGATGAAGAGAGGGTTGTACTGGCGGCTCTCGTTGTTGACGATAGTCTGTGCGGCTGCATAGGCAAACTCGCAGTTAGGTCCGACGACGAAGTTATCAAAACGGTAGTCAGCATTAAGCCCCGAATTTTGTGATTCACGGCTGCTGCGGCGCTTGGTGCGTACCTTTGGCTTGATGTTGCTCGCAGGCTCGCTGATCAGCTCGCTAGGGCTGCTAAGGGTCTCTGACTGCTCGCTGCTATCTGATACAAACTCAATCTGGCGCGCAGCGTCGAGGACGCGGGCTGCTGAGTTGATGATATTTTGGCTGTAGTTAATCTCAACCCAAGTGATAAGGACATCCTCAGGGTACTCGATGAGTAGTGTGGTGCCTGTATCTTGCTTTAATGATAATTGCGAAATGTAGTTATTGAAGCCGTACTCACCCACCTTTTCATGGATGCGCATGTCTTCTACGATGCGTTCCCATAAATCTTTCTCCTTTGTTGTTTGCTTCATGTTTCTTAGTTTTTTAAAGTGTTCGTTATCCATCCTCGGTTGTGACGCCTCTGATGGATAGTCATCGCGACCCCTATTTGCTCGCTTCTCGTGCATCTGTTGCTACATGGCTCGAATTGCTGTTATCTGGCGGTACTCATCGGACCTTTTGGTCGGATAGTATCCCTCATCAGATATGGAGAATTCGAACTCTCGAGTTGCTGCTTGGCTTTGCGTTCGGGGCGCAGTGCGGTGCATAATATGACAGCTTTCCCGGATAAATAAAGTTTTTTCCGTGCCGGGTGATAGCCAGCATCACCTGCTTTCATGTTCTATGAGCGTTCCACAATATAGGATTTTTTTTTGATGAGGTCGGAGAAGTTTAAGTTTTGCTGATTGTTTATTTGCCTCATTTTCCGCCCCAAAAAAACCTTCTAAATCAGCATTAAGGGCTGCTGTAGAAGGTATTTTAGATGTTGCGAAAAGCTCTTTAAGAGTGTTTCTTCTTTAGATTTTTTTCGTTTTAAGTTGTTGTTGGTAAATTATTTGTACTGTTGTTAAAGTGCTGCCATCCCCCTTCTCGTTTTTCCTGCTTGTTCTCTGCGTTGGCTGCGGTGATTTCACCGATGGCGCAGATGTCGAGTTGTGCTTGAGTTTGCTGCAGCTGTACCCAAGTCTTAGCTGAGAAGCAGAGGAGTAATTCATAGTCCTCGCCATCAGACATACCCTCTGAGCTGCTGCATCCTGCGTGGAGGGGGAGTGCTGCCTCATGAATCGTGTAAGAGCAGCCAGAGGCCTCTGCGAGTCGTTCCAAATCGGTAGAAAGTCCGTCGGAGAGATCCATCATCGCGCTGGGGACGAGTCCGCACTCGATGAGTTGACGCGCCAGCTTCAGTCGGGGCTCAAAACTTAGATGCCTGCCGCTCTCAAAGGATCCCCCAAGCTTGCCTGAGACGCAGATGACATCCCCAACTTGTGCTGTGGAGCGCAGGATGGCTCGCTCTCGCTCAACGCGCCCTGTGAGCGCGATGTTGATGATGAGCCCATCATGCGGTAGAGATGAGGTTTCTCCGCCAGCGATGGAGATGCCGTAGCGCTCGGCTAGGGGGCAGATTCCGAGCTCGTAGAGCTTGGCCACGTAGCTCATGCTGCGTGAGGGGTGGACGAGTAGGGTAACGAGGGCATGGCATGGCAGACCACCCATCGCGGCAATGTCGGAGATGGCACGTGCTAGAGCCTTTCGGCCGACGAGGGCAGGGTCCGTGTCGCGCAGGAAGTGCATCCCCTCAACGACGACATCTGTCTTGAGCAGGATATCCCATTGATCATCACCTCGCACGACAGCGCAGTCATCGCCAGCCGCCACGAGTAGCTCTGGATTGCTGGGTAGATTGGCGAGGAGTTGGCGCAGGATGGCGTTCTCTCCGAGTTGGGCTAGCGTAGGGCTCATGCTTGTGCTGGCTTGGGGATCTTGACGTAGCTAATCTCGACGACAGGGGCGATGCTAGGGTGTTCCTTGATGGCTTTTCCCTCAGCTTGCACCTCAGTTTTTTGCTCAGTTTTTTCGTCTTCTACGTATTGCTGAATCATGGGTAGGCAGATGATTGCAATGACCGAGATGCCATTAAAGATAGCGTGGATTGCGATGGGTAGCCAGATGGATTGCGCACGCTCATAGGCGAGGCAGAGCAAGATGGCAAAGATGCTCAGGGGGAGAATCTGAAGGAGTGAGGTATGAATCGCGCCAAAGAGCAGGGAGCTCGCGAGGATAGCTGGCCACATGCCGCATGCGCGTTTGAGACAGTTGTAGATGAATCCGCGGAAGAGAATCTCCTCACAGATGGGTGCGATCACGACGCTAGCGATAATCATGTAGACGAGTTCCTCCCCTGTCGCTTTTTTGGCCGCCTCAACGATTTCTTGTAGGGCTGGGCTCTGGGTGAGTTCAATGAGGTATTGATTGAGTCCCGAGTACTCTATATTAATATTGATGATGTTGAGACCAATAATGGGTAGAGTCAGCCAGCCCAAGATACTAAGCCAATCCATATGAGCACGCCTCGGGGCAGGCAGCGCAAAAAAGCGCAGCAGAACTGGCAGGTATATGATCGTGTTCAAGAAGATGATAGAGAGACCAAAGCTGTTGGTCTGATCCTCAGTTGGCTCTAAAAACAGCCCGCTGAGATAGAGGGGCGTCATGAAGCAGAGCATGACAATGCAGATGATGTAGTCGCCGTTGCGGGGGAAGGCTCCATCTCTATAACCTGAGGGGTAGTAGCTAGGGGAGAGCTCATGGCCTCGTAGCTTAGAGGTGAAGGCTTTGACTAGTCCTACTAGGCAGATGAGAACAGAAGCAATCAAGCAGAAGGTAGTGATTATCACATAGGGGGGCTTATTAGCCAGCATCTCGGGCATCATGATAGCTTTATCCTATCATGACCGCAGGCGACTCACAAGTCTAAAGCCCCTTTTGGGCTTGCAAATCAGGGGCTGAGACGCTATGCTTCACGAGATGAATTTACGCGATAAACTCCACGAGATACTCCCTAGCCTCTTACCCAAGAGTGAGGCTGAGTCCATCAAGGGCAAGGAGCTCATCGCGCGCGTGCGTGCTGTGCTGGGGGATGACTACTCCGATCAGAGCCTGCGCTCACAGTTCTCCTTCCTCGTGCTCGATGACCTCTCCTGCCTCGCGCGTGTTGAGAATGGTCAGGGCTACTACCTACGCTCCGAGGAGGAGGCTACCAGCTCACTACACCGTATGTTTGAGGCTGCGAGCAGCCCTGAGGCTAATGACCCCTATCGCAAGGCTCTCGCACTGGCTGTGCGACTCTACGATACCGCGGGTCTCGGCGCCTTTGTCTACCCAGTGGAGGAGGATGAGTCATGGGCGCATCCTGATGTGGTTGCCGTGCACTGGCCAGCTGGACGCTGGGAGGATGGTGCCTATATTTTTGAAGGAGATGATCTGCAGGCGAGTTACTGCTCTGTCTGCGTGGCAGTGGCTGATAGTGATGAGAGCTGCCGGCGTGCCTTTTTCCGCGCTCTGGCCTGCGGTGGCTGGTCGCAGCAGGCTGAGTTGCTGTTGCTGGGGATTGACGAGTTGCCTGAGGAGGAGCTCGCCCAGCTGGCTGCTCGCTATGGTGTGGGGGTGCGTTGCATTGAGCTGGATCAAGAGATTTTGGATAGCTTAGCTGCGGCCGATACTATCTTCCGCGCCTCGGCCACAGAGGCTCGCGCGCTCATTGAGCAGCTGCCCCAGCGCAGCATTGCCGCGGCACGCCACAAGGCGATGCAGCTGCCTCAGTCGGGGACGCGCCCCGATATTGATGCCTTGCTTGGCTGGGCTGAGAGCTGCCTTGCCAAGGGTCGTGTCGAGAGCTACGAGCTGCGCGTTGCCGTTAATTAAAAGCTGCTGCGTCGCAGGGGGCTATCCTGAGCCTTGAGGTAGGCCGCAACCCCTGTGCGTGGGTAGCGCAGATCATTGTGCACATATTGCTTTAGCAGGCGCAGGGCGCGCTGCTCAGAGCCAAAGATTTCCTTAACGCTCATCCTCTCATTAGCAGGGGGGGCGAGCTTGTTTTGCAGGGCAAAGAGCAGGCAGCAGAGCGAGGGTACGCGCTGAGCTGGGTCTGCAAAGAGCTTGCGCCCGAGCACCCACGCCTCCTGCTCTCGACCGCGGATGCGGCAGAGACTGTAGAACTGCATGCGCTCGTATACGGAGCTTGCGCCGTGCTCAACGGCCGCTTTGTAGGCCTCTGCAGCCTTGCTAAACTCTGGGTAGCGATGGATGTTGGCGTGATGATCACCCAGCCTTGCATAAATCAATGCGCTGCTGGGATTGTTGGCAATGCCATCACGCAGGAATTGCTCCGCGCGATGGATGTAGTAGCGCATGCTGCGCGCACGCTCATCGGCAGGCAGATCATGCTGGGAGTTGATATCGCCAGCAGCATTGCTCGACATGTCATTAGCCGCAGCTGTCCAAAATTGCTCTCGCTTGGGGCAGAGCGTGGACATCTGCTCATAGCGCAGCTCAAGTCGAGTCCAGTCGCGGGTCGACCAAGCGGCCGTGGCATCGAGCGAGAGAATCTCTGCTGCGATGGCGCGCAGTCCACCGAGGCTAAAGAAGGCGAGCTGCTGGGAGAGCGCATCGCCGCCCTTGATGCTCACCGGGGGCCGAAGAAGATCTTGCTGCTTCATGCGATGCTCGATCGCACGGTTAATGGGCAGCATGGTGAGCCCAAAGATCGCGCAGGCGATGAGGCTGGTAAGGCCGATGAACCAGCTCTGCTTACAATAGCTTCTCATGCACATCCTTAGCTCTGAGCCAATCGCTCGCGGATATCAGCTGCAAGTTGCTCCCAGACCGGGACAGGGCAGTTGATTTCATGGGCTTTTTCTAAGCAGATACCCCAGATTGCGGGGTACTCAACGGGACGTCCTTTATTATAGTCGACAGCAGAGCTAGGGATAAACTCGCCCATTTTACTGGTGCGCTCAAACTGCTTCTCTACGATGTCATCGGGCATGGGATAGCCGCGCATCTGTGAGCAGAGATAGACCTCCTCCATGATGCTGCGGGCACGCTGCACCTGCTCGGGCATGGTGAAGAGCTTCTTGATGCTAATACCACCCAGCGCAAGGCAGAGTCCGTTGAAGGGGATGTTCCAGCCAAGCTTGTGCCAGAGTATCTGCTCGGCCTGCTCAAAGGCGCGGCAGCGGATATTGGCATGGTTGAACATGGCGCTGAGGCTCTCTGCCATTGCCATGCTTTGTTCACTGAGCTTGCTGGGGGCAATCTGCACATCATTGCCTCCTGTGTGCCCAATCTTGCCCGGGCTCTCCATCATGCAGCAGATAAAGCACAGCGCGATAAAGATGCGCTCAGGATCGACAATCTCGGCGATAGCCGCATCATTGCCCATGCCATTCTGCATGGTCATCACCACGCTCTTGCTGTGGAGTAGGGGGGGGAGGGCTGTTGCGAGGATTGCGTTGTTGGTGCTCTTGAGGCAGACGAGCACGAGCTCGACAGGACCGCAGTCCTCAGGGCTGCAAAAGACCTGTGGATGCTCAAGATGTTGCAAGACACCATTGCTCATGACATCAAGTCCATGCTCGCGCGTAGGCTCATAGGCTGAGCGCATGATAAAGGATACATCCTCTCCAGCTTGGGCGAGCTGCATACCATAGTAACAACCTAGTGCACCAGCTCCTAATATCGCTATTTTCATGCCAGAGAGCTTAGCATGTGGAGGCTCTCATGGCAATAAAAAAGGACGGCTGCCAGCTTTTGAGCTTGCAACTGGTGTCGCAATAGGGTATTACATATGCATCTCGTAAACAACGGAGGCTTACTCCTACAAACAGAACAATACAATGGGTCAACAACACCGTAAAGAAACAAAGCGCCGTCGTCGCACAGCTTATATCAAACGCCAGAAGGAAATTATCAAAATTGCTCGTTCGAGCAAGGCTGTCCCTCTTGCAAAAAAAGTTAGCAAGTAAGGACTTGTTGATAGATTAAACATTATCATGAAGAGGGAGATGCATCAACTGCATCTCCCTCTCTTGCTTTTGACCAACAAGCCTGCATGAACACGAAGGGAAATACTCCAGAGGCTAGGCCAAAGATCCCCTACTGGGCTCAGATACAGCTCTGGGGTGTTGATTTGCTCTTTGTCTCCCTCCTCTGGGGGCAGGCCTATGGGACGCTGCTAGACATCCCTATCATGACTGCTGGGCCCCTGATGCTGCTAGGTGGGTCGGTCTGGCTGCTCACCATAGGCTCACGTCTCTACTTAGCTGTATTTCAAAAGGAGGGCATTTATTGCGAGTTCTATAGCCGCAACGCGGCTCCTCTCATTCTCGTCTGCCTCTGCGCGAGCGCGGCACTCCTTTGGATACTCTTTTACTATGTGAGCAGTTACCTGCTTAGCTTTGTTGCAGTCCCTGCGTGCATCTATGCCCTTAGTTGCTTGCTGCCTAGCCTGCGTGATAGTATCATCGCGCGTCTGATGCGCTCCATTGCCTTTGCTCTGGCATGCGCGGTGCCTGCCATCTACAACACCTTCTCAATCTCCCCGATAGCGATGCTCTTTCAGGCTCCTATCATCTATTTAGGGCTGCTCTTTTTCCTCTTTGGTGAGGAGCGGCTGCGCGGCCTAGAGTCATCTAAGGGCAAGGCGAGCAAGAGCTCTCTTCTGGTGACCGTAGGGCTGATGCTGCTGCTGATTGCCTGTCTGAGCACAGCTCTGCAAGCCCCCTACTTTGAGCAAGGTATCAGCTATACCCTTGTCATCGGCTGCGCATTTGTGGAGCTGCTCGCACGCCTCAATCGTCATCTCAAGGCGGAGCAGCTCTATGCGCTGAGCTGGCCTCTGATGGCACTCGCCCCATTGCTGGGTATCTGGCTCTTTGCCTAAGATTTAGCGATTGCAGCTGCCGCTAGGTAAAAAAAGCCCTCGCAAGTCTTGTGACTCACGAGGGCTTTGCTTTTGCAAAAATACGTTTTTTTAGTACTTGGCGATGATGGCTTTCATCTCGTCAAGTTGGCTCTCAATGGACTCAACGAGTGCAATCTGAGTGCGGCAGCGGTCGAGGTTGTGCTCGGGACGCTTGATCTTGAAGTAGACATCACCCTCAAGGTAGTCTGTGAGGAAGCGCATACCGCATTCCATGGTGAGTAACTTGCCTGAGAAGGGAAGGAGGCTCTTCTCCAAAGGAGTGAGGAAGGTAGCTGCTGCGCAGTAACCTTGTGCAAGGGCTTCAAAATACTCCATACGCATGGTGACAAGAGAGATGTCTTTCTCATCCTCCGCGGCGGGAGATGTGGAGGTGCGAATCATATCACCGAAGTCATAGAGGGATGAGCCTGGCATGGTGGTGTCGAGGTCGATGACGCAGATGCCCTCACCCGTTACATCGTCAAGCATGACGTTGTTGAGCTTGGTGTCATTGTGTGTCACGCGCATAGGCAGCTCACCGCTAGCGAGGTAGTTGACGACGAGGTGGCAGTCTTCCTCACGGGCGAGGAACCAGTTAATTTCCTTCTGTACTGATGATGCACGACCGAGGGGGTCGGTAGCAATAGCAGCCTTGAATGTCTCAAGACGCTTGCTTGTGTCGTGGAAGTCAGGGATTGTGTCAAAGAGAGGCTCACCGGGGAGCTCTGCTGCGAGCTTTTGGAAGTTACCAAAGGCGCGAGCAACCTGCACGCACTGATCGGTGTTCTCGATCATGTCGTAGGTGCGAGCACGCTCGATGAAGGGGTAGACACGCCAGATGTTGCCCTCATCATCCTGCCCATAGGGCTTGCCATCAAGGGCTGGGATGAGTGTGAGTGTGCAGCGTACAGCTTCCTTGCAGCCCTCAGCCTTGAGGGAGCGCAGAGCCTCATCGGTCACACGCTTGACATTTTCCATCAGCGGGATAGGTTGCTTGAAAATGTTGCTATTGAGGCGCTGGAGGATGTAGCGCAGACGCAGGCCTGCTTGATCTACCTCGACGCAAAAGGTGTCATTGATGTGACCTGAGCCATAGGGGTAGCTCTGCACATAATCAGCGCGTAGGTCAAAGAGACCAGCTGTTTTTTCGATATCAAACATGATAGAAATCAATTAGAGGTTTGCGGGGTAGACGCCTGCCTCAACGAGCTTAGCAATGCTCTGGACCACGGTGGGCTTGTCGCTGGGGTAAGTCACACCGAGCCATTCAGCATCGGTCTTGATTACTTGGCAGTTTGCTGTGCCATTGTGGATGAGCTCATCGACAACTGTGGGGATGTAGCACTCGCTCTTGAGTTCGCTGCCATGGGCGGCGAGGAAGCGTGTGAAGTGATCTTCGAGTTGGCCGATGAACTTAGCAGGGAAGACCCAGAAGTTCATGGAGACGAGCTCCTCTGTATCGACGCTGGTACGCTCGTCTGCAAGATTGTTGCCGCGGCAGACGCCATCAGCTTCGGTGACGATATCGGTGTATTCCTCAACGCTGTCGAGGAAGCCATCCTTGATACCGCAGATACCGCGGTTGACACCACCCTGTTCGGAGAGCGTGTTCTTGAGGGGGTAGCCGATCATGCCGTATCGAGTAGTGTCGTCGCAGCAGCAGCTAGGGGTTGATGCGAGGAACTCGGCAGCCTTCATGAAGGAGTCTGTTCCGTAGAAGTCATCAGCATTGACGACGGCAAAAGGAGTGTTGACCACATTGCGAGCTGCGCGGAGAGCGTGCGCAGTGCCCCATGGCTTCACGCGACCATCAGGGACGCTAAATCCCTCGGGAAGATCGTCAAGAGATTGGAAAGCGTAGTCAACTTCAATTTTGTCGGCAAAGCGAGCACCTACCTGTGACTTGAATGCTTCTTCAAAGTCCTTGCGGATGATGAAGACAACCTTGCCAAATCCGGCGCGTATAGCGTCATAAACGGAATAATCGAGGATGACTTCGCTATTAGGACCCATGGGGTCGAGCTGCTTGAGGCCACCGTAACGGCTGCCCATACCTGCGGCGAGAACTAGGAGTGTTGGTTTCATGATATATGTGATTTGTTGAGCTGTGCTCGTTCGGGATGATTTTACCTTTTTACGAGTACCTTAGCAAGCCAGAAATTGGTGTTGATTGCCTTGAAAGATGAGCACTTAGGCTTTAAAGTTAGATTTATTTGTTATTGCGCTACGCTAAGGCGTGGTTTAGGCTGCATTATCCGCTGGATGGTGCTCAACTGTAGGCTCGATGAGGGTCTCCTCATGAGCTTTACTGTCCATCTCTGCAAGGATGTCCGCAGGGGGCGTCTTGATGGGGTTGATCCCAAGCTTGCGCAGGTCTTCAAAGCGTCTTGTGAGATTGCCTCGGCCTGTGACGAGCTGATTGTAGGCTCCATCGTAGCTGTCTTTGGCATCGCCAAGTTTCTTGCCAATCTGGCTGAATGTCTTGGTGAAGATTGCAAATTTCTCATAGATGCCATGGCAGTCCTTGAGGATTTTCTCAATATTGCGCTCCTGCTTCACGCGCTGCCAGAGGAAGGAGCAGAGCTTGATGGCGATGAGTAGGTTGCAGGGGCTGATGATGAGGATGTTTTTTTTCTGAGCGATGTCCTGTAGGCTGGGGTCATGCCTCATGGCTGCGATGTAGGCGGCCTCGTTGGGCATGAAGAGAAGCACGTAGCTAAAGGAGCCGGGGACGAGCTTCGGATAGTTTTTCTCCGAGAGTTCCTTGATGTGGGTTTGGATGGAGCTGATGTGGAGCTTGAGCTGCTTGTCGTGTTCCTCACGTGTCTCGGCATTCATCATCCTGTTGTAGGCGGTGAGTGAGACCTTGGAGTCAATGATGAGCTTCTGCTCTTGGGGGAAGTTGATGATGACATCGGGTCGCTTGCCCTCGTAGACGCTCTGCGTCTCGAACTCCTCGCCCTTGACTAGGCCTGAGCGTGAGAGGAGTCCTTCAAGCAGCATCTCTCCCCAGTCTCCTTGTATTTTGGAGTCTCCCTTGAGGGCTTGGGCCAGTTGGATGGCGTCGGCCCCGATTTGGTCGGCTTTCTCCATCATGCTGCGGATGGCTGTCTCGACGGAGGCTCGGTTGGCAGCTCCTGCGCTGCGGTTGTCGGTGACTGATTTGTCCAGCAGGCTGAGGCGCTGCTGGAGGGGGGCTAGGATGCTGTTGAGCTGATGCTTGTTGTCCTGCTGGAGGTCGAGGGATTTGGCGCGAAGTTCCTCCATGGCGAGGCTCTTAAACTGCTGCTTCATCTCAGCCTGACTGCTGCTGAGTCCTTGGTTGATGGTGGCTAGCTTTTGTGCTGTGAGCTGGCTCTCAAGCAGTTGCTCGCGCAGCTGGCGCTCTATCTGTAGTGCGTCATGTAGCTGCTGTTTCATCTCATCTTGATTGCTGCAGAGTCCTTGCTTGATGGTGGTTAGCTCTTGCACCTTGAGCTGGCTGGTGAGGTGTTGCTCGCGCTGCTGCTGCGCGTTTTCTTGTGCATCACAGATCAGCTGCTTCAGGCTGTCCTCGTTTTGTTGGGCATCATGGAGCTGCTGCTTGATGAGGCTCTCAGCGAGCTGGAGCTCGGAGAGTTGCTTGCGCAGGGTGAGGACGTGGTTAGCCAGTACGGCGAGGCTAATCGCTGCGAGGATGATGAGGGCGTAGAGTAGGTAATTGATCATGATGTGATAAAGCCAGCACAGCTCTAGTGGGCTGTGCTGGCTTGAGTTTAAAAGTTTATTTTTTAGTCAGCTAGCTTATAGATGAGTGGTTTGATGGCTTCGCAGCCATAGCAGCCCTTTTGACGATAGATGAGCTTGGCCTTGTTTTCGATGCGATCTTCAATGGCGTCCATGACGGTATCAAGGGGAAGCTCAGCTTGGTCTTCTTGGGCCTTGGTGAGCTGGTCTTTAATCATGTTGCTTTTGAGCTTAGCATCTTCATAGGTGGCGATGGCTGCATGGAGCTTGATCGCGCTAGCCTCTGCGCTAGTATGATCAATGATGGGGTTGATGATGTTCTCAATCTCTTGCAGGCTGTTGTATTCGCATTGCAGAGAGGCTTGGGCGTTGAGCACGGCAGGGTCAGCGGGGGCTTGCGCAAGGGCGAGTGGTGCGAGGGCCATTGCGAGGGTGATGATGTGTTTAATTTTCATGTTGATGGGTGGGTGGGATTTGGTGTTTGTTTATTTTTTGTCTGTACCCCATTTGCGGTGCAGCCATTTTTCTGTTGGGGAGAAAAGGATTTTATCAGCGAGGAGACCAATAAGGATGATGATGAACATGATGCCGATGACCTGATACATGCGCTGGAGCTCGCGACCGTAGTGCAGATGCTGCCCAAGGCCAAAGCCAGAGGCGACAGCTACGTAGATTTCTGCGGCCATCAGGGAGCGCCATGCAAAGGCCCATCCCTGCTTCATACCGCTGACGACAAAGGGCAGCGAGGCGGGCAGGGTGACAAATACGAGGGTGTAGAAGGAGGAGGCCCCCATGGTGCGCGCAGCACGCGCATAGATGGGAGGCACGTTGTTCATGCCGTTCTGGGTGGAGAGCAGTACGCTCCAGAGGGTACCCATGATGACGACAAAGAGCAGGGCGGCCTCACTTTGACCAAACCAGATGCAGGCGAGGGGTACCCAGCAGACGCTAGGCAGGGCTTGCAGACCAAGACCCATAACGCCGAGGGTGTCATTGACTGCGCGGAATCGAGCGGCAAGCATCCCTAAAGGAACGCCGATAACAAGACCGATGAAGTAGCCAATGAATAGGCGGCGCAGGGTGACGAGCATGGCCATGGGGATTTTCCCATTGATGCTATTGTCCCAGAGGTACTCGAAGACGCCCGATGGAGGGGGCATCACGTAGTCAGGCCAGAGCTTGAGATTGATACCAATACCGCTGAGGTCGCCTGTGCAGGCTGCCCAGATGAGGATGAGGATGACAAAGAAGCTCGTGGAGATGAGGCTGCGATTCATGATGTGATAGGGATGGGGGGCTAGAGCTCGTTGGGGTTAATCGCACTCAGCAGCGCATTGGTAGCCTTTGAGCTCGGCGGTGATTTGCTGAGAGAGGTCGGCGAGGTCGTGGTCGTTGATATTGCGAGGTCGTGGTAAATCAACCTTGAACTCGCGGCGGATACGCCCAGGATGGGGGGAGAAGAGGATGACGCGGTCGCCGAGGCAGACGGCCTCGCGCACGTTGTGGGTGACAAAGATGATGGTCTTGCGGCGTTTCTTCCAGATGTTTTGGATGTCGCCATAGAGTTGCTCTCGCGTCATGGCATCCAGCGCGGAGAAGGGCTCATCCATGAGCAGTATCTTGGGGTTGGGGGCGAGGGCGCGCGCGAGGGCGACTCGCTGGCGCATTCCGCCTGAGAGTTCGTGGATGTTGGACTTGGAGAACTTGTCCATCTTGACGAGGTAGAGGTAGTATTTGGCCACCTCCAGTCGCTCGCTGTCGGTGAGATTGGGCTTTTGCTTAAGCCCAAACATGACGTTGCTAATGACGTCGAGCCAGGGGAAGAGCGCGTGCTCTTGGAACATGACGAGGCGGTCACGACCGGGTCCTGTGATGGGGAGCCCGTCGATGAGGGCGATACCGCTATCGGGCTTCTCCAGACCTGCGATGATGTTGAGCATGGTAGATTTGCCACAGCCTGAGGGACCCACAAAGCAGACGAACTCACCCTCATTGATGGTGATGCTTGCGTCGTCTAGGGCTTTGACTGTCCCGCGGTTGCTGGGGAATTCCTTAAAGATATGCTCCATGCTGAGCTTGGCTGCTGGGTATGCTTGGATTTCTAGTTTTAATCTCTCTTCCATGTGTGTGAAAATGTAATAATTAAAGAATGGGTGAGCTAGGGATATCCTCCTTGATAGGGGCGAAAAGTCCTTTGATAGGAGGAATTTTTTCGATGAGTCCTGTGCTCAGTGAGTCGAGGGCTAGCTTTTCAATAGCGGCGGTGTCCAGCTCGCTATCTAGCGTGAGGCGAGACCAAGCTCTGCGGATGAGCGTAGGGTCAATGCTGCTCTGGGTGAGCTCCTCGAGCTCGTCGATGACCATCAGCTGGGCGGCCTCAGGGTTGGCTATAATCCATTCGGTGAGCTCACGGTGGGCGCGGACGAGGCTCTGGGCTAGCTTGGGGTTGCGGCTCAGCCATGCGCGGCGCGCGGCGAGTAGTGTGGTGCAGGCATTGGGCTCGTTGATGTAGATGCGCGCGTGCGCGCTCTCCTCAAGTTGGGTGACCCAAGGCTCAACTGTCCAGCTCGCTTGAATAGCGCCTTGGCTCATGAGCTGAGCCTGCATGGATTTGGGTGTGGGGGAGATGCGCACATCGCCCTCGCCCTCCAGTGTCCAGCTGAGTTGATGCTCTGTGAGCCATGCGCGGCAGGTGATGTCCTGCGTATTGCCAAGCTGAGGGCTGGCAATATTGAGCCCCTTGAAGTCCTTGGGCTCATCAATATCGATGCCTGGAGCTATCACGAGGGCGGCGCCGCCTTTGACAGCACCTGCGATGAGGCGCACTTCCTCACCGTTGGAGGCAGCGTAGGCATTGATGACGGGGCTGGGACCTACGTAGGTCACATCAACTGTGCTACCAAAGAGCGCCTCCATGGAGCTGGGACCTGCGCTGTAGAGATACCACTCAATGCGCTGCTCTGGCAGGTAGCGCTCAAACCAGCCTTCCCCGCGGCGGCTCATGTTGCGAGCTACGAGGGCGTGCAGATGCGTCATGGTGGGGAAATGACCGATACGCACAACGCTACTATCCTCCTTGGGGCTGCAAGAATGGAGACTCAAGGGGGCGAGTAATGCAATGGCTGCTAGAACGAGGGAAGCACGACGAATCATGACCACTAATCTAGCATTCTTTCGCGTTTTCGTCAAGCTGTGAGAGCGCTATATAGACTATTTGCTGGGCTTTAGTGAGTCATTCTATTAAAAGTAGTTTTCATTAGGGTCTTTTGCTTGCAATTGCAAAATCCAAGATGTAGGATAGGCTCCGTTATGAGTGATGAAAAACTTTACCGCCTCAATGCGGCCGCGATTTATATGCGCCCAGATGGTAGGATACTAGTCTGTGAGCGCGTCAAGCCACGCGGCAGCTGGCAGTTCCCCCAAGGTGGGGTCAAGAGCGATGAGCCCCCTGTCGATGCGGCCATGCGCGAGGGCATGGAGGAGACGGGACTACGCCCCAATGAGCTTGAGCTTGCTGGTGAGTATGGTCCCTATCACTATGACTATGATGAGAAAAATGCCGCACGAGTCTTTGCCAAGCGCAACATTGCCTATGCAGGTCAGCTCCAGCACTACTTCCTCTTCAAACTCAAGTCCATGGACTCTGAGCCATGGCTTGATCAATGTGAGTTCTGCGACTTTCGCTGGATCAAGCCCGAGGAGATGGATTTTAGCGCCATCCCCGATTTCAAGCTGCCCGTCTACCGTCAGTTGATGGCAGATGTCTTTGGCGTTGGCAAATCTTAAATGATGAGAAGATGATGCATGTTATTGCCCATTTGCGCTCTCCCTATGTGGAGAAGTTTGGCGTGCCGCGTCAGGGCAATCTCGTGCCACATCTGCGTGCTCAGATTGTCTTTACTCCCGAGTTTCGCCATCGCGAGGCTTTGCGCGGGCTGGATTGCTTTTCTCATCTTTGGATTATCTGGAATTTCCACCTCAATGGTGAGCAGTGGAGCCCCACTGTACGTCCCCCGCGTCTGGGGGGTAATACGCGAATGGGTGTCTTTGCGACTCGCTCACCATTCCGCCCCAATGGCTTAGGACTCTCTGTGCTCAAGATTGAGTCAATTGAGCTTGATAGCCCCGAAGGACCCATCATCGAGGTTTCAGGCGCGGACATGGTTGATGGCACGCCCATCTATGATATCAAGCCCTACATCCCCTACGCGGATAGCATTGAGGATGCACAGGGCGGATTTAGCCAGTCGGGGCAGTGTCAGCCACTGAGCATGCGCTTTGATGAGGGCGTGATATTGCCTGCTTCAATTGATGAGGACTGGCTAGCTGCTCTCGCGGAGACGCTGGCGCAGGATCCACGCCCAGCTTATCAAGATGACCCTAACCGTGTCTACCACCTCATGCTGCGCCCCTATGAGCTGAGCTTTCGGGTGGAGGCGGGTGTGGCAATTATCCTAGAGCTAGGCACGATACGATGAGGGATTTGACCGCAGCCTTTGCTGAGCTCATTGCGCAGGAGCCACGCCACAGCGGTGCTGCTATCTCGCTTTGCTGTGATGGGCAGCAGCGGCTAAGTTGCGAGGGCGGCGATGCCTCCGAGGGTAGAGCTTGGCAGGCGGATACGCTTGTCCCCATCTTCTCGGCTACCAAGCCAGCCTCTGCAGCAACGCTTTTACTTGCGCTTGAGCGTCAAGGGATGAGTCCCTATGTAGAGATTGGTGAGATATGGCCTAGCTTTCCTGTCCCTCATGGGACAGTGGCGCAGCTGCTCTCTCACCAGCTGGGGCTTGCTGCGCTGGATCGCCCTGCCTGCCTCTTTGATTTGGAGGACTGCCGCGAAGCGATTGAGCAGAGCCGCCCCCTCTGGTCAGCCCCCCAGCATGGCTATCACCCCCATACGCTAGGCCCTATCATTGACCTTCTCATGCTGTGCCTCACGGGGCAGCGACTCGGTGCCTATTGGGAGAAGGAGCTGCGCGCTCCGCTGGGGCTGGACTTTTATATTGGTCTGCCAGAGTCGCAGGACTCGCGCGTTGCGCTTCTGCGTGCCCCTCGTCTCTGCGGCAGCATGCCCAAGGACGCCTTTTACCGTGACTACTTTGATGAGAGCAGCGAGGTCTATCGCTCCTTCCACAGCATCACAGGCATTGACTCCATCCGCGAGATGAATGCGCCACGCGCTTGGCAATGCGCGGACCCTGCCAAGGGTGGCATCGCATCAGCTCGTGGCTTAGCGATGTTTTATCAGGCCCTGATGGGCAAATTAGAGGGCAGCCCCTTCAGCCCAGAGCTGCTTGACTGGATGAGTCAGCCTCAGTCACAGGGCGATGACTGGACGCTCATGCAGAGCACAAGCTTCAGCTGTGGCGCGATGCTGGAGCCTGCGGAGCTGTTCATGGGCGGTTTTGGTCATGCAGGCGCAGGTGGTTCACATGCCTTTTGCCTCCCTGAGCAGGGGCTGAGCTTTGCCTTTGTGATGAATCAAATGGACTTTGGCGTGCTGCCTGGCTCTCGCCTCAAGGCGCTGCTGGCAGCGATGGCTTAGTAGCCTAGACTCTCCATTTTTTTGATGAGCTTCTCAATCCTTGGAGCCATCGCCTCGATGATATTCTCAGGAGGTGGGTTCTGGAGCATGGCGACCTTGAGTTTGTCAGGCAGTTGTGTGATGATAGCCTCCTCACCTGGTTCAATAACGCCTGCAAAGTCGCCATCAAGTTGGTAGGGCGTTGTGCTGCTGCATGTAATGCGCCCGGTCTTGATTTGTCGCAGCTCGGTACCTGTGCTGAGGTTGTCCTGACGAGCTCCTCTCATGAACATGAAGCTGAGTATCTCATAGAGTACTCCGATGGATGACTGCTGAATAACAGCCACATCAAGAAGTCCGTCTCGGTAGTCAGCATCGGCAAAGAGGGTGCCAGCCCCAGCGTAGCGCTTGCCGTTGCCTAGGAGTATCTCGCTGCCCTTAATTCCCTCTCCATCAGTGAGAGTCAGTGTAATGCGTGGTAGGGGCTCCATGCTGGTTTGCGCTGCTGTGAGGATGTGTGCGGCCGCGCCTAGATTCTTCTTCATCCGCGGTGTGATGAGCTCAACGACGCGCGCATCGAGGCCAAAGCTTGCTAACTGTAAGAATGGCTTCCCATTGATAGCAAAAATATCAATTTTGCGACTGTAGTCACCCTGTATCGCCTGCAGTGCGATATCAAATCGTCGTGAGCCAATGCCTAGCTCTCGGGCTAAGACATTCATCGTGCCGCAGGGCAGGATACCTAGCGCGGTCTCGCTGCCGAGGAGCCCCTGTGCGGCACACATGAGCGTGCCATCACCTCCAGCAGCGGCTACGAGGGGAGCTCCCGTATCGGCAAGCCGTCTGGCATGCTCGCTGAGGTCCACAGCACTCGTTGTCTCAATGCAGCAAAAATGCTCCCCGTTCTTACGCAGCCAGTCTTTGAGTCCTGAGCGGAAGAAACTGCCTGCCTTGGGATTGAGAAGTAGGGGGATACGCTCAGGCATATAGAAGGCTGTTTAAATGAGGGTTGAGCAGTAGTAAATTGTTACCATGGCAGATACCGTAAAGGCTGGGGAGTCAATCAGGTCAAAGACGCCACCAATGCCGGGCAGCAGTGAGCCGCTGTCCTTGACCTCAAGCCCGCGCTTGATGAGTGATCCTGCGAGATCACCAGTGACAGAGAGCACAAAGGTAATGGCGCATACAGCGAGGAAGACGACGCAATTGATGCCGCCATCTGCGGTGAAGAGGGGGAAGCTGCTGCCCTCCTGCTGAAAGAACGGCAGGAGGAAGTAAGCGCAGGTCGTGGTGATGAGGAATGAGCCTATGATGCCTTCCCATGTCTTCTTGGGTGAGACCATGGGGCTAAAGGGTGCCTTGACAAACTTGCGACCAAGCAGCATGCCGCTGACATAGGCCCAGATGTCGCACATCTTGGTAACGATGATGAGCCAGAGCAGCAGGTGGGTGTGCTCGGCATTATTCAGGGCGCTGAGGGCAAAGCTAAAGAGCCAGACAGGGTAGATGAAGGAGAGCAGCGTGATGCCCATGCTAGAGAGCGCGGCTGCACCGCTTCGCCCCTGATGGTCCATGTGAAAGAGCTCCATGCCAAAGGTCAAAATAGTGAAGATAATCAGGTAGGCAAGGGAAAAGGCGCTCGCTGCGGCAAAGCTGTTGACTTCACCCTGATAGTAGAAGATAACGCCGCTGAGTGCGCTAGGAAAGATGAGACCTGCAATGAGGCCGAGCAGACGGCTGCTGCGCTGGCTGCGCTCACGCAGCATGCAGAACCACTCGATACTTGTCAGAGCACAGAGGGTGATAATGAGCAGACTGTAACCAACAGGATGGCCCCAGTAGATGACTCCGACGAGTACAGCGAGAAGAATGGCAGAACTGAGGCTGCGCTCGAGCAATGTTTGTAATTTGCTTTTGGATGGGGGGGGGGCTGTGCTCATGATCGTGGTAGAGGGTTGGGAATGGTGGGTTGTTAGCAGATACCAATTCCGCGGCAGCTTGTGGGCTGCCGCGGTTGGTAAGTTTGCTTTAGTGTGCAGGGCAGGCTCCGCAGGTCCATTCCTTGCGGATGTCTGCGAAGAAGTCGTTGCCTTTGTCATCTACGAGGATAAAGGCGGGGAAGTTCTGGACGGTAATCTTCCAGATAGCCTCCATACCCAGCTCAGGATACTCGATGCACTCAACATTGGTGATGCTGTTCTTGGCAAGGTCGGCGGCAACACCACCGATAGAGCCCAGATAGAAGCCACCGTACTGCTTGCAGGCATCAGTGACGCACTGCTCGCGGTTGCCCTTGGCAATCATAATCATGCTGCCACCATGGCTTTGGAAGAGCTCCACATAGGAGTCCATGCGGCCAGCTGTTGTGGGTCCAAAGGAGCCCGATGCACAGCCCTTAGGTGTCTTTGCGGGACCTGCGTAGTAGATGGGATGATTCTTGATGTATTCAGGCAGCTCTTGGCCGCTCTCGAGTAGCTCTTTGAGCTTGGCGTGTGCGATGTCACGACCCACGACGATGGTGCCGTTGAGTGAGAGGCGTGTCTTGACTGGGTGCTTGCTGAGCTCGGCGAGAATGTCGGCCATAGGCTGGTCGAGATTGATATCCACCGATTCGCTCTTCACATGGCGCCATTCCTCAGGGATGTAGCTGCCTGGATCGCGCTCAAGGTCCTCGATGTAAATGCCATCGGGGCGTACTTTAGCCTTGATGTTGCGGTCTGCGGAGCAGGATACACCCATGCCTACGGGGCAGGATGCTCCGTGACGTGGCATACGTACAATGCGCACGTCGAGGGCGAACCACTTGCCGCCAAACTGTGCACCAAGACCAAGCTTGGCTGCCTCTGCTTCAACAAGCTTCTCAAGCTCGATATCGCGGAAGGCTTGACCATGAGCATTGCCCTCTGTGGGCAGCTCATCGTAGTACTTGGTGGAGGCGAGCTTCACTGTCTTGAGGCAGGTCTCTGCACTCGTACCACCTACGCAGAAAGCGATGTGGTAGGGAGGGCAAGCCGCTGTACCCAGCGTGCTCATCTTTTGGACCATGAACTTGACGAGGGACTTGGGGTTGAGCAGTGCTTTGGTCTCTTGATAGAGGTAAGTCTTGTTGGCTGAGCCGCCGCCCTTTGCCATGAAGAGGAAGTCGTAGTCCGTGCCGTGATCGGTCGCGTAGAGATCAATTTGAGCTGGCAGGTTGGTGCCGCTGTTGCCCTCTTTGTACATGTCGTAAGCCACAGTCTGAGAGTAGCGAAGGTTGTACTGAGTGTAGCAATCATAGGCGCCTCTAGAGATGTATTCTGCATCATTGCAGCCTGTCCAGACTTGCTGACCCTTCTTGCCCATGCAGATAGCGGTACCTGTATCTTGGCAGAGAGGGAGCACACCCATGGATGCCACCTCTGCATTGCGCAGCAGCGTGATGGCGACACTCTTGTCATTGTCCGATGCCTCAGGGTCGCTGAGGATAGCCTGCACTTGGCGCAGATGCTTGGGGCGGAGGTAGAAGGCAATATCGTGCCAAGCGGTTTCTGCGAGGAGGCGGAGACCCTCGGGCTCAAGCTTGAGCATGGGCTGACCATCAAACTCGCTCATGCTCACATAGTCGGTGGTGAGAAGGCGATACTTCGTGGTGTCTTTTCCCATAGGGAACATTTCCTGATAGACAAAGGGGGGTGTTGACATAACTGCAGTATTTTAGCTTCTTTGGACAGGAACTGCCAGCAAAAAAACGCGCAGCGGGAGAATACGCGCGGCTGATACAATGATTGTGTCAAGTCTTGCTCCCTCTAGCGGCACTCAGAAATGATTGCGGGCAGCTCGGGAGACTGTTCAGCCACATCAAGATTTTGCAGGCTGGGGGTTTGTTGCCGTCTTTTGTTTAGGGCTTGCCCCCCCCAAGCTCATTTGTTATAGTGAGGAGATGAATAGTTCGAAGAAGAAGTTTGCGTGCCTTCTTGGCTGATGTTCTTTTGGCCTAGGAGTGCCTTTTTGCGCTGCTATCTCTTTGGCTTTCCTCTCCAGTTTTTGTTTTTCCCTTTTGTGGTCAGCGTGGTGGGGTATTTTGACCCGCTGGATTGTGGTTGCCACGGTGGGTATGAGTATTTGGGGGAATGGCTTGATGCATTTGCTATGCGCAGCATTGGTGGAGTTGTGATGATGCTGTATTTTTTGCCGCTGATGCTGCTTTCTTATCTTGCATATCGCTACCTGCATCGCAGGGTTTGGTTGCTACTTTTGTTGCCGCTTCTATTGGCGAGCTTTATTACTAATCCTTATAAATATTATTCTGATTTAGAGGGTTCTAGCGAGGAGGCTTCTTTCTTGAGCTTTGATTTGGATAATTTGCTCCATATGATACCGATGCTTCTTTGCTTTGCCTATGTGTTTTGGAGGCATCGCAAGTCGGTGAATCTTTGAGTTTCTTGTATACACAGAGACAAAAAAACGGCAGCCCTCGATGAGGACTGCCGTTTTTAAAGTTGTATCGCGTATCAGGCTTATGGCTTGATGATGGATGCAAGAACGACCGTGCCGTTGTAGCGTGTGGTAACGTTTTCAGGAAGTGTGATCTGGGAAAGACGAAGGCATTCCTTGTAACCAACAGCAGTGATGTCGGCATCAATGCTAGCAGGGATATCCTTGACTGCGCACTTGATGGGCATTTCGTTGACGATTTGGTGAACAACACCACCCAAGCTAATACCAACAGCTGTGCCGAGGAGCTTCACAGCGACGCGTGTGTTAACGATGCTATCAGGAGTCACTGCCATGAAGTCAACGTGAGTGACTTTGTCTGTGAGGTGGTTGATTTGCACGTGCTTGACGAGAGCAAGGATGTTCTTGTCTTCAAGGGTGAGTTCAACAACGAAGTTAACGCTGTTGGTGGCCTTGAGGAGAAGACGAAGCTCTGAAGCGTCGATTTGGAGGTTGATGTTGGCTTCGATTGCGGAGCCGTAGACGATGCCGGGAACTACTTTTTGTGCGCGAAGAGCGTTGAGTTTGCCGGTGCCGATGATGTCGCGCTTAGCGACTGTAAGTGTAGGATATGCCATAATGGTTAATTTTCTAAATTAGCTAATTGGTTGAAAGTGTGGTTTGTTTTGAGTTATTCTGACGTCGACGTCTCTATGTTGACACCCGCCAGTGAGTACTCACGCGAGTTAGCGAAACAAGCGTGGAAGTCCAGTTTAGCTTTTTTGAGCGCGTCTGTCAATCAAAATATCGCAGGAGGGGCGGCGTAGGAAGTCTGAGAGTCTTTACGTTGTTAGCGCGGCTCGCAGTTGGAGGGCTTGGGCGCAGGCGGCTACATCGTGCACACGGTGTAGCTCGGCTCCGCGCTCGGCTGAGAGGAGGGTCATGCTGGCTGTGGCGAGTGGGCTGCGACCAAGCTCTGTGCTGCCGAGGATTTCTCCCATGAATCGCTTGCGGGAGAGTGCCATCATGATGGGAATTTCGGGGCTGGGGCGCAGTTGCTCTAGATTCGCGATGAGCTCAAGGTTGTGTGTGCTCGTCTTGCCAAAGCCGATGCCGGGATCGATGCAGATACTTGCGCACGCGATGCCGTCTTGCTGGGCAAGGGCAATTTGCTGGGCGAAATAGTCGTGAACTTCGCTCACGATGTCGCGGTATTGTGGCTTCTCCTGCATACTCTTGGGCTCGCCTTGCATGTGCATGAGGATGATGCCGCAGCGGTATTTTGCGCAGAGTGCTCGCATGGCAGGATCTCTCAGTCCGCTGACGTCATTGATGATGTCGGCTCCTGCCTCAAGGGCGGCCTCTGCGACTGAGGCATGGCGTGTGTCAATAGAGATGCGTGCCTCGCCTCGTGCTGCTCGTAAGGCGCGGATGAGTGGGATGGTGCGTGCGATCTCCTCATCATGGCTGACGTCATCAGCTCCTGGGCGGGTGGACTCACCGCCAATGTCAATGATGTGAGCTCCCTCATCGATCATGCGCAGTGCTTGGTCAAGGGCGCTCTCAAGGCTGGTGTAGAGTCCGCCATCGGAGAATGAGTCGGGGGTGGCATTGAGGATGCCCATGATGGCGCCACTGCTAGGGAGTGCCCAAGGGGCTTGGCTACTGCTGTATTTCCAGTGTCGTTGCATGGGGGAGGTATGGTGGGGGCTTAGTGGTGTTTTTTGATGTATTGGGCGAGAGTAAACAGGCTGATGGAGCTGATGGCAAATATGATGCTTAGGTAATTGATGTTTTGTGCTGAGGCGCTGAAAACGAGGGCCACCATCAAGCATACTACAGCATAGGATCGGCAGGTGGCGGTCCAGAGGTTGGGGAGGTTGGGGAGGTTGGGGAGGTTGTTGTTTTGCTCTGTTATTTGGGAGAGGCGCTCGCGTCTCACCTTGTTGTATTTGCGTTGGATGAGCACGGCGAGCACGGCGCTGATGGTAGCGACGATAAAGGCGATGAGGCTGCTAATCATTGATTCATTCCATTGTAAGTAGATGAAGCCGCAGCTCATGACTGTGATGCTGATGCAGCTGAGAAAGAAGAAGCTAGAAAATGCGCAGAGCATGTTGCAGATCTCTTTGTCAAATTTTGGGCTCTCGTCTGTGAGTTTGAAGCTTTCGGGATTGATGGGCTGGTTGTCGATGTCGCGTATGCTGATGTCTTGATTGCTGTAGTAATTGTGGAGTTGCTCGCTGAGATTTGTCCAGTAGCGGGCTCTTGTAGTTTTGAGGATGAGCTTGCTGCCTTGCTCGCCAATGTAGTAGAGGCTGTAGGACAACTCGGTCGTGTTGGATGTGGATATAAGGCTTTTTTGGGGGCGGAGGCTGTGGGCGTTTATGTCTACTTCTTCTTCTTCGCGCCGCAGGATGTGACCTGCAGGGCTGATTGGGATGCTTTGTCTGTGGTGGATCCAGCCCAGAAATTTGTATTGTTTGTCGATGGAGTTGGGCCGCAGCGTGTATTCCTCTTTGTTGAGGAGGAGGTGGAGGACGGCAAAGAGGAAGATGGGGGTTGTGAGGAAAAAGAAGCCCACCATGTAGAAATTGAGCTCCGTCCAGTAGTTGCCTTCTTGGATGAGGTCGCGAAGGACGCTGGGTAGCATGATGCCGAAGGTGACGGGGTTGACTAGGAGCACTTTCGCAATGAGCAGGTTGATTTTTTTATTGGTCTGCTTAGCGCTGTAGCTGAGTTTGAGCGGGGCTGTCGTTGTCATGTAGAGGTAGTGTTAGAGGTAGTGTTAGAGGTAGTGTAGCAGATGCTGTTGGTTTTTTCAAGGCTGGGTTGCTGGGATACTATTGCGTAGCAATTGTGTTCTAACGTTTTGCAGGGTCTCTGGATTATCTCTGAGGAACTTTCTCTACAGGTTGGGAGAGCTCTCCACCAAAAAAACCACCCCGTTGTGGGGGTGGTTGGTTGTGCTGGCACTTGTGTGGTGTTAGAGCGCTGGGGCATCTGGCTGCTGCGTCCTGTGGATGGCGATGCACTCGACTTCAATAAGCCATGTTTGTCGGCAGACAGGGGCTAGCAGGTATTGCTTGGGTAGCATGGGGAAGCGGGCTTCAAAGTAGTCGCGGCTGATATTGTAGTCGGCTACGTCTCGCAGGTAGATAAACATTTGTGCGATGTCTTGGCTACTGCCTCCGGCCTCAGCTAGCAGGTAGTCGATGTTCTCCATCATGCGCTCGGTCTGCTTGCTGATGTCACCGGTATGCAGGACTTCCCCCCGATTGTCGATGCTGGCGGTGCCTGAGATAAAGCTATGGGCTCGGTCTCCGTAGTGGATGGTGGTACCGCGTTCAAAACGTACGCCGTAGTCGTGGGTGTTGTTGAGGTGGCTGGGGGCTTTAAGGTATTGAATTTGCTCAACTGCGAGACCGCTGACGCTGTAGCTGTCGAGTTGGACGAGGCTGTTGGTGGCAGCTCGTCGTCCTTGGATGCCTGTGCTGCTGATGAAGTGGGTCTCAGCGGTGAGATTTTGCTCATCGAAGTGTTTGTTGCGTCCCCTCACCAAGCCTGCGTAGTTGGCATCGATGTGCTGGACGTAGATCCATGTGCGATGGCAGTTTGCTTCGAGTGTGCAGTCTTGCTCGTTGAGTTGCTCTGTGAGCTTTTCAAAGAGCTCAATGCCTTGTGTCTCGGAGTTGCTTTGGCCTGTTGCACTTGCGCTGCCCCAGTAGTGTTTGTAGGCGCCATGGCTGTATTGTCGCAGTCCAGAGGGGAGGATCTGAGCGCTCATCTGGCTTTGCATGTAGACCCAGAGGCAGATTTTACTGCCATCGAGTGGGGGCTGCTCGATGATGCTAACAACGCCGAGTGTGTCGGGGAGTTGGTCGAGGATGGCGGCTTCTTGGTTGGCAGCATCGCTCATAAAGATGCGGCTGGTGATGGCTTGGCAGCCAATGGCGTCTTTTTGGCAGCGTGTGTAGGTGGTGAGCAGGCTCTTGAGTTGCTCTGGGAAGCTCTTGCCTTCTCCTTTGACGTGGATGGCGAGCATGATTTCATGCACGGAGTCGAGGCTCTGCCCAGCGGGGCGGTAGGAGGAGATTTCTACCCAGCTGTCGAGGTCGTTAAAGTGTCGGAGTTCGAGATTCATTGAGATTATTTTTTGTTTTTGTTTTTGTTAATTTGTCGGATGTCTTGCTCTGCACTGGGTGCTTGCTGAGGGTAGCGGAGGCTGAAGTTGGGGCTGTAGACGAGGCTTGTGCCTGGTTTTACTTTATTGTTCCTACCAAAGGGTCGGTTTTTCATGCCAAGATTGTCGGTGGCGAGAAGGTAGGTGGTGATGAGCATGCCTGGGCGACGCCATGCCTTGCAGTTGATGATGAGGGTAGCTTCAGTTTGATCAGGCTCGACTTTGACTGTTTCGCATGGGATGTATTTATTACTACCTTTCAGCATGAGGAGGATGGCTTTGTTAAAGCCTTCTTGACGCTCAATGCGCAGGTTGATGGCGATGGGCTTGTCTGCCTCAAGCTGGACTGGCTTATCTTGCTGCGCTAGGATGATGCGGAAGGGCTGTGCCTCGCTGACATCAACGCGGAAGCCGCTTGAGGGCAGCAGATGGTCGATGTAGAAGGCTTGCATCATCTTCTCGACAGGCTCAGCATGGTGGCTGCTAATAATGCCGCGACCTCGCCTGCGTTTGGAGACTCCTTTGATGCGGAGTTTGAGGGGGCCTACTTTGGCGTCCTTGGGGGCGGTAATGGACATCTGGAGCTGCTTGCCTCGTCTCGGGATGCTTCCTTTGCTGATCTGGTAGCCCTCGGGGAGTCCCTCTGCGATGATGTCGATTTCTTGATCAAATCCATTAACCCGTACTGGATACAGGCGGAATTGCGCGCTACCGCCTTGGGGGATGGAGATAGCCGAGGGCTCGATGCGTAGGGCAAAGTCTGAGAGCTGGTGATCGTAGCTGAGGCGGTAGATGTGCTTATCTCCAAATGTGTTTTGGATGTCAGTGACTCGTAGGAGGTACTCGCCATCAGTCTTGCAGTTGTAGTTGAGCTGAGGGTCGGCGTGGTGGGTGAGCATGCCTTCGTTGCTGTCTATGACGTCATCGGACTGGGCGAGTAGCTTTTTCTGCTTGTCATAGAGGCAGAGTCTGCCATCGAGGGGGGAGCCGAGGCGGCGTGCCATGAGTTGGAACTTGATTTTGTCGCCTGCTTTGAGTTGGACGCGGTACCAGTCTTGGTCGGCATCTTTGCTGATGCGCTCGTTGTAGATGTCTTCTAGGCTGAGGGGGGCAGCGGCTTGAGGGCTGTCGCTAATGTCGTCTTGTTGGACGATTTCGCGTTTATTGCTCACTTGGAGTTGAATGTCGTTGCTCTGGAGTTGTTGCCCATTGCTGAAGCTGTAGTTGTATCGGCCTTCTTGCTCTGAGGTGTTGATGCTGCGCTGTTTTTCCCCGAGGTTGACTCCTGATAGTTGGAGATTGAGCTTGCTGCCGCAGCGTCCTCCCATGGGGTAGATGGAGGTGACAAAGGGTATCTCGCCTAGCGAGATGCGGTAGACAAAGTCCTCTCGTCCGCGGAAGATGCTGTCTTGGATGGCGAGGCTGTAGCTGCCATCCTTGGGGAGTTTGTAGATGATGACAGGGTCGGGCTGGAGCAGGTAGTCATCATTAAAGGCGAGCTCGCGCCCGCTCTCATCGTAAAGAATAAGCGTGGGTTGGAACCAGCCCGGTACGGCATCAGCGAGAAAGGGGACAAGGGCGCGTGCCTTGACCGCTGCAACGATGCACTGACCTTGCTTGCCTTCGAATCGGTAGTAGTCGCGACCACCGCGCTCAACTTGTCCGCACAGGATGGCTGGGAGCTGGTTAATTTGGTTGGCTTGTTGGAGCTTGTTGTTGGGCTCTTTCTCGATATGGTTAGGGAGCTGGGATATCTCAAAGTACTGGCGGTTGGAGACGATACCGCTTTTGCTAACAATTTTGAAGTCGCGCAGCCCGAGGGGGGCATCTTTGTCGATGCTGATTTTGACGCGGATGCGATCAGCGAGTTGGAGATTATCCTCTGCCGTGATCGTTTTTTTGTTTTTCTTGCCGCGTTTTTTGTTTTTACGAGGGACTTTTTTTCCGCGTTTGTTGATGAAGTACTCGGTTGGTGCTGCGAGTTGGGGGAGTATTTCGGCATGGAGACCCTCGCCGCTGGTGAGGACGCGCTGGGCTCCTTTGATGCCTTGACCGCCTACCTCAACGATCAATTCGCTGCCTTGGGCTCCACCTGTGGGAAAGATGTAGCCAATGTTGGTTTGCTGCGCTAGGAGACTCAGGGGGGTGAGCGCGCAGAGGGTGAGGAGGCTGGCGAGGAGCTTGTTCATGGATTAAGCGTTGTGGAGGGGCTTGTCTTGGTTCTCGATGTAGAGCTCCTCTAGCAGGCTAGAGTGCTGCCCCGGCTCAAGGAGGGAGGGTAGGATGGGGATGTCTCCGAGAATGTTGTGGGCGACTCTCATCATGGGGTCGATGCCCATGCGGTTATAGACGCTGCCGATGAGGTCAGCTGGGTAGACGGGGCGCGTGGCGACTTGCTCGCTGGTGGCGTTGGTGCTGCCAATGACCTTGCCACCAGCAAAGCCACCACCTGCGATGAGGTAGCTAAATGCGTCTCCGTAGTGTCCGCGCCCACCATTCCAAGGTGGGTCGTACATGACCTGTGGGCTGCGTCCAAACTCGCCTCCGCAGAGGACGATGGTCTGGTCGAGTAGCTTGCGCTTATCGAGGTCTGAGATGAGGGCTGCAAGTCCTTGGTCGAGGGTACCAAGGCGTTGATCCATGCGTTTGAAGTGCTCTTTGTGTGTGTCCCATCCGTTGTAGACAACGGAGATGACGGGGGTGCCGTGCTCTGCGAGGCGGCGTGCGACGAGGCAGGACTGCCCAAAGTTGTTGAGACCATAGCGCTCTCGCGTGGCCTGATCTTCATTTTTGAGGTTGAAAATTTCACGACTTTCTCCGAGGAGGAGGTCAAAGTTTTCCTTCTGCATTTTCTCCAGAAGTTGCTGTTCCTCATTGAGCTCAATCATGCCATGCTGCTCCGTAGAGACGGCAGAGAGGAGCTGCTGCTTGTCGAGCATATCCTCTGAGCTAACGGCTCGGTTGATGATGCCCTCGACCTCAAAGAAATCAGACTCGGGCTTCCCGAGGGTGTCGAGGGGCTTGTAGAGGGAGCCGAGGAAGCCGCCCTCATTGAATCGTGTGGCTGATTTGGTGATGCAGATGTAGGGGGGCAGTTTGCCCTTGTAGTCCATGGGGTTGAGGTAGCTGATCATGGCTCCAAAGGAGGGATAGACAATCTTCCCCTTGGTCATGTCGCCTGTGTAGATGACGTACTGCCCAATCTCGTGCGCATTGGAGTTGTGGGTCATGCTACGGATGATGGAGTACTTGTCAGCTATCTTGGCGAGATGCTGGAGTTTCTCGTTGATTCTCAGATTGGGGTTGTTGGTCTGGATGGGCTTGAGGTAGTTGCCTGCGATGGATCGGCCTTTCTCTGGTTTGGGGTCAAAGGTGTCGGTGTGCGAGGGCCCACCTGCGAGAAAGACGAGGATGACGGTCTTGCCCGTAGCTTCGCTTGGGGCTGGCTGTGTTTTGGGCGTGGGGGCTGGGGACGCAGCGAGGAGTGGGGGGCGTATGAGGAGGCTGGCAGCAAGTCCGCTGAGGGTGCCTAGTGCTTGACGGCGAGAGATGTTCAAAACGGATTAGTTAGTGGTTAAAGAGAAATTCAGGGCTGTTGAGCAGGGCCCAGATGAGCTGCTGTGCCATGGCTCCATCCTCCTCAATGGGGGCGAGCAGGGGGCTGATGCGTTCTATCTCTCTGTCGCGCGGATTGCGTCCCAGCATCATGAGGTAGATGCGGCGTATGAGCTCGGGGCGGCTACCTGCCTCCTTGACCATGGCGGCGATGCGCTGGCTACGCTTGAGCTTGTCGAGGATGCTTGCGGAGTTGAGTAGGTAGAGCACCTGCTTGCTGTTGATGCTGTTGTCGCGCTCGCTCTCCATGGAGCTGTCGCGAGATGGGCGGCCAAAGAGCTCAAGAGCAGGAGAGCTCACAGAGCCATCCCCCAGCTGGCTGCTGCGGATGCCATCGGGGAAGTAGGAGTAAGGCTCCGGCACCATGCTGATGTAGCGATCAAAGATGCCGCTAATCTCTGCGATGGCGTCGATGAGTTGCTCGGCTGTGAGGCGTGTTGTTGGGTAGTAGGCAAATTGAGCTGCCGCGCTGGCTTTCTCCGCTGGCTTTGCTGGGTAGAGTGAGCTGCGGGAGAATGCCTCAGAGGTCAGGATGAGGCGCATGAGCGCTTTGCTGTCGTAGCCTGAGCTCACAAAGTGCTGCTCTAGCAAACTGAGTAGCTCGGGGTTGCTAGCAGGGTTGTCCTGATGGCGATCATCGACGGGGTGGACGATGCCGCGCCCCATGAGCCAGTACCAGATGCGGTTGCTCATGCAGCTGGCAAAGGGATGATTGATGCGAGCTTTTGCATCGCCCTTGGCTCGCTCTCCTACGAGCCAAACGGCAAAGTTGCGACGTGCGTCTTGACCTGCTCGGAGCTTGATTTGCTGCCCATCTGGCATTTGGATGAGAGAGTTGGAGCAGATGATATCAAGGTCAGCATAGACAATCTCCTCCTTCCACTCGCGCGAGCCTTTGTAGCGCAGCTGCTCAAAGAAGGGGGCAAAGCTGCTATTGGAATTGCGGCTGCCGAGGAAGAGTAGGTTGATGTTGTCGGCTATCTGCTGGGGGGCGCGGTTTTGGAAGGCGCGGTAGAAGTTGACCGCAGGGCTGCGGAAGTTGCTCCCTGTGCTCACCAGTAGCTCATAAACCATCTCCTCATAGGGGCGATTGACCATCATCTGCTCGCGTATCCAGCGGTTGTAAGCCTGCACACCATTGGGCCAGATGTTGCTGGGGAACTCAGATTTAACGCGCAGGAGATCGCCCCACTTGAGGACTTGGTAGTCGATATAGTCAGGGCTCGCTAGCAGCTGGTCGATGAGTTGCTCTCGCTTGCTGGGGCTTTTGCTCTTGGCAAAGGCCTCGGCCTGCTGCCAGCTAGGCAGTTGACCCGTGAGGATGAGGGTCACACGTCGCGCAAATGTGGCATCATCGCAGCGTGGGGCTGGGCTAAGACCACGCTGTGCCAGCTCGGCGCCGATGGCGATGTCGATGGGGTTGCGCTGGTGGTGGGGAGCCGTTTTGCTAATCGTTGCTTGATGGCCTTCCTTGGCAGCGACTTGGATATCTGAGTCTTGCTCGATAATGGTAACATAGCTGAGAAGCGCAGCTAGGAGGATGAGAAAGGCTGTGACAAACTTAGGCATTGAGAGAGAAAAGCAATAGGTAAAGGAGCGTTGGTTTTACACAGGGAGATTATACAAGAAGAACGTAAATACTGCTGAGCAATCTACATCTCTTAGCGATGGAATGCAAGTATCTTTTTCCTAAAGAGGCTCCGCTGCTGTGAATATGCACTTGCTCCATGGCTGTTGAGTTGCTATACTTTGCCATATGGATTTATCCCTCTTTCGCGAAGAATATCTCAAGGAGACCTTGCACCGCAGTAATCTAGCCGCAACGCCAGCCAAGCAGTTTGACATCTGGTTCAAGCAAGCCCTTGAGTCAGGGATTGATGAGCCCAATGCCATGAGCATTGCGACGAGCACGCCTCTGGGGGCACCGAGCCTGCGCACGGTGCTGCTCAAGTATTACGATGAGCGCGGTTACGTCTTCTTTACCAACTACAAGAGCCGCAAGGCACAGGAGATGGAGGCTAATCCTCAGGTCTGCATGATGCTGCCATGGTTGAATTTGGAACGTCAAATTATCGTCTATGGCAAGGCTGAGAAAATCAGCCGCACAGAGACACTCAAGTACTTTCTCACGCGCCCTCGTGAGTCGCAGCTTGGTGCATGGGTTTCACATCAGAGCAAGGCCATCTCTGCTCGTAAGTTGATGTTGATGAAGCTCGCTGAGCTTAAGAATAAGTTTGCTCATGGTGAGGTGCCTCTTCCCGATTTCTGGGGTGGCTACCGCATTGTGCCCACGCAGATGGAGTTTTGGCAGGGTGGTGCAGGTCGCGTGCATGATCGATTCATGTACAGTTTGCAAGCTGATGGTAGCTGGTCTCTTCATCGTTTGCAGCCATGATGTGCAAACCTCAGAGTAAGGAGGAACTTCGCTCGGCGATTGCTGAGGCAATGAGCCGGCAGGGTCCTGCGGCTGATTTAAATGCTATTGATGTCTCCGCTGTGCGAGACATGAGTTATTTGTTTAGCCGCTCTGTCTTTGTAGGTGATATTCGCAGATGGGATGTGTCGCAGGTGCGTTCGATGCGTTCGATGTTCCAAGATGCGGCCTTTGATGGTGATATTTCTTCTTGGGATGTATCCGGGGTGATGGATTTTCGGGCGATGTTTCGTCGCTCGGCTTTTTCGCATGATTTGACGGGGTATTTGCGCGGCTGGTTCGGTTGGCGCTTTCATCCTCAGGCAAAGCGTATGCTGATGTATCGGCATTCAGCTTGGGAGCTGGCTAATCCTAGACGCAGGCGTGTTTCTTCCAATGAGGGCTGTGATGACGGGCTGTTAAGTCTCTTTTTTTATAAGTTTTGCGATCGCTTGATCTATTCAATTTTAGACCATCTTTTTTGATGCTGCTGCGGCCTCGCGGGCATCACGCTCTTGCTGCCTCTGCGCTAGATGCAGCTGGATGCTGTTTGCGAGGTTGTGGAAGAGGACGTAAAAGGCAGGTGCTATGTAGGCGATGGGGCTGGAGTAGGGCTGACCTGCGAGGTAGAGGGTAAGGATGGTGTTTTTTTGACCCATGCCCTGAGAGAACTCACGCGCATAGTTGGGCTTGCCGAGTTTATAGCCGATACAGAAGTTGGCGAGACAGACGATGGCGGCGCAGATGACAAGCGGTATCATGTCATGCCAGCTCGTATCGCTCTTGATGATGCGCTGCACGCCCATGGCTGAGATGATACAGATGTTGATAATCCAGATGATGAGGATGAGATTGGCACCCTTGCGCGTCCATTGCTGGCTGGCGGGGTAGACTTTGCGTATGGCGATGGCGAGGATGGCTGGTAGCAGCAGCAGTAAGCTGACGTTGCGTAGTACATGTTTGAGTAATTCGCTGTAGCTCAAGTGGCTGTCTTGTGCGAGTAGTGGTAAGACTAGGGGTGCTACGATGATGAAGCAGATATGGCTAAGTATCAGGGCGGTGGTGATAAATGCGACTTTGCCCCGTAGCATGGTGAGGACGGCTGGTGCTGCGGCGGCTACTGGGGCTCCTGCGCAGTAGTAGATGCCCTCGGCGATGTCGTAGTAGCCAAGCAGTGCAGGTGTGGCGACAAAAACAAGGGTGCTGATATGCTGAGCTACAAGCAGCTTGATGTGCATGCGCTCAGGGATGAGCTGCGAGGCGCTGATACCAACAAAACTCAAAAAGAGGATGAGTCCCACACTGTAGGGGATGATGGCAGCGAGCTGGCTGAGGGGCTCATAGTAGATACCTCCGATGAGAAAGGCTGCAATGAGCCCAATGTTGCGTAGATGAGATTTCACACCGTAGCTCAAGTTAGCAGATTTAGTCTAGCCTCAGGGGGGGCTGCATGTCGTCTTCTTCCTTGGCCTTAGGGTAGGCGATGCGGTTGTGGTGCATTGACTTGATGGAGCTAAAGAAGGAGGTCCTCATCTTCGCCAAATCTCCGAGGGTGAGCCCGCTCTCTACGAGGTGACCATCCAAGATGCGCCCCTTAAAGATACTATCAATCATGTTGTTGATATCATCGATGCTGGGGTTTTTCAGGGAGCGAGTAGCGCTCTCAACGGCATCCGCCATGCTGATGATGCCAGATTCCTTGCTCTGAGGGATGGGCCCTTTGTAGCTGAAGTCAGCCTTGTCGATGGGGTCAGGGCGGTTGTCGTTATGACCCTCCTCGAAGCTCTTGAACTCAGCCTCGTAGTTGTCCATAGCCTTGCGGTAGAAGAAGTAGGCAGTGGAGATTCCATGATGTTCACGGATAGCATCGATGATGCGGCTGTTGAGATGATGCTCCTCAGCCAGCGCGACACCGTCGCAGGAGTGGCGCGTGATGATGCGAGCACTCATGTCGGGCGTGAGCGCATCATGTGGGTTGGGCATATCCTCGCTGATGTTCTCGGCAAAGTATTCGGGATTCTTGAGCTTGCCTATGTCGTGGAATAGGGCGCAGACCGCTGCGTGGGTCGGATTGGCACCGATGGACTCAGCTGCGGCCTCTGAGAGGCGTGAGACGAGGAGGCTGTGGTGGAATGTACCGGGTGCGCGAAATTGGAGCTCCTTGAGAAGCTTGTGGTTCATGTCCCCAAGCTCAAGCCAAGTGATGGGTGTGCAGAGGTTAAAGATACGCTCAAGTAGCGGCATTGCACCACTGATAAAGACTGCGTAGGCAAAGCTTGCGGCAATGATGATGCAGGCTTCTAGTACGAGCCACTTGAATTGGATGTCGCCCTGCAGGAGGCTGTTGCTATTGCGCAGGCTGCCGATGCTAAGCACACAGGCTACGACGACAAGACCAACGATGAAGCCAGCGTAGAGAATATGCTCGCGCTTGTGGACTCGTCCACAGATGGCCGCCGCTGTGGATCCTGCTAGGAGGGATATCCCAATATAGGCGGCAATGATTCCTAGGCTACTGCCATCGGGCAGGAGGACGCCCCCGAGCAGTGCAACACAGATGGAGGTGAACATACCCATGCGACGACCTACGAGTACGGAGATGATGCAGGGGGCAAATATCCAAGGGAAGAAGAGGAGGATGAAGCCCTCGTGCTCTTGATTTGGGAGTACTGCCTGCAGCGCAAAGAGGGCCTTGATGATGGCAAGGTGCGTGAGGACGGCGAGGATGGTTAGTAAGCTGCGGCTGCTGCTCATCTCCTCAGCGTAGACTCCGCTGCGGTAGAGGATGACGAGTGCGCTAGAGCTCAGGATGACCCATACCACGCGAAAGATGGATGAGTAGAGGTCAGGGGAGACGCTGCTGCTCATCCAGCAGATGCAGAGGACGCAGAGGATGGCAAAGAGCGCCATGATCCTCGAGTCGCTCTCGAGGTTGCGGCGTAGCATTTTCGCTGCGCTGTGGTCGAGCATTGCGTTGAGGATTTTGTTCATGGCAGCTGGGTGGCTTTAGTTTGCAGGAGCAAAGCTCTCCAATATAGCTTGAAGAGGGGCAGTATCGTAGCTATCCACCCATGCTTTGAGCTCCTTTGCACTGTAGGATGATAGTCCCGAAGCAGTCAGCTGGCGTGCCAGCGTAGGAGCAGCAATGAGCATGCAGAGGTAGTCCTCGTCAGAGAGATAGCCACAGCGGATGCTACCATCTCGGCTCATGATTACTCCGTCAGCGTGTGACATGGAGTTGAGCTCGATGATGGCGGCACTGAGTGCATCTGGGTCAATACGGCGTAGAGTGCTCATCATAGTTGATTATAGCTTGTATTGAGCTGCTCTTCAAGCATGATTTTCCATCGTCCGTTTTTCGGGGACTTCGTTGCTGTTGCCGCTGCCTCTTTCATCGCTAAATTTGTCCTCAATGCGGATGTTTTGTTTGAACTTGAGCTGACGCTTCTTCCATTCTTCACGGGCAAAAATCCGCATGTCAATGACGGTGTCTTTTTCATCGAGGATTTCAAGACCGAGGATGGTTTCCATGATGTCCTCCATGGTGATGAGACCGACAAAGCTGCCGTACTCGTCCACGACGAGGGCGATGTGCTCACGGTTGCTCAGCAGGCGCTCCCATACTTGGGATACGGGGTCTGTGTCAGCGACGGTGATGATGGAACGCTTGATTTCAGAGAGCTTCATGTCATGCTGATCCTCGGCGAGGTACTCCATGACGTCGATGATCAGGACATAGCCTGTGATGTTGTCCACGTCATCATCTTCATAGACTGGGATGCGGGAGAAGGGGCGACGCTCTTCATCCTCGTGGAGTTCTCGCAGTGTCTCTTCCTGATCGGCGATGGTGCAGACCACACGGGGGGTCATGACGTCACGTACAGGCACTTTTTCCATCTTGATGATGTTTTGGAAGATGATGTTTTCCTTGTTGGCGATGACGCCTTCTTTGCTGCCGGCATCAACCATAGCAGAGAGTTCCTCGCGGCTGACGGATGTCTCCGCATTCTTGGGGGCAATGGCACGAGTTAAAATTTCAAAAAGCCATACGACGGGGAAGGTAATGAGGATCAGAAATTGGATGAAGCGTGCAGATGGCATGCAGAGCGATCTGTAGTAGGCTGCCCCGATGGTCTTGGGGATAATCTCTGAGAAGAAAAGGATGAGGAATGTCAGCACGCCAGAGATGGCGGCAAAGGGGACATTCTGAAAGACGATGCCTGCTTGGGCACCGACACCAGCTGCACCGACAGTGTGCGCGATGGTGTTAAGGGTGAGGATTGCGGTGATTGGTCGGTCAATTTCGACCTTGTGCTTTTTGAAAAGCTTGGCGGCTTGGTTGCCTTCGGCTTCCTTCATATTGACGAAGGAAAGGGGGGTGGATAGCAATACGGCTTCGAGCACTGAGCATATGAATGATATGCCAAGTGCGCTACTTAGATAAAAGAGGAGTAATCCCATAGATGAAGTGAAAAGTACCATATTATGCGAAAAATACAAGCTCTAATGATGAAAAAGGAAGCTATTCTAGTATGAATTTGTTGTTTTGTTGTTTTTTGTTGCCAAGGGGGGGGCTGCACGCTACAATATTTGCGCATGCTATCTCCCCTCAAATTATTCGCAATCAAGCTCGCTATTTTTAGTGGCGTGTTAGCTTATCTGGCTATTGATTTGATGATTTGGAAGGGTCCGGTCTGGGAATTTGTCAAGCCTAGTGAGGCTGCTCAGAGGCGTCAGGCAGAGGCGGTGGCCACCATTTATGGTATGCCCATGAGTCGAGAGCAGCTTGATACGCATGTGGCTGAGATGAGTTGGTTGGCTGGCAAGCCTGAGCCCGAGGTCTCAGCCTGCCTCGATATGCTGCGCTCCGAGATTGTGCGCTTGCGTGCGCATTATAATGATTTGAACCTGCCTTCACGTCGCAAGGAGGCAGAGGCGGAGATGGCTCGTATTGAGTCTCGCTCTAAGTCTGCGGCCGATTTTGATGTGCTGCTAGCGAGTCTGGGCAAGACGCGCGCAAGCTTGCTTGATGAGATTGAGACTCGCCTGCGTGAGCAGGTACTGCTTGAGCGGGCGATTGAGAAGTTCCTTGTCGTGAGTGATGATGATGTGGATCGCCACTATGAGCTAGTCAAGGAGAAGCTGCGCCAGCCCGCGTCGCGCTCGCTCTCCCATATCTTCTTCTGCGGCGAAGGTGCCGATGCTGTTGCGCTCAAGGCTGAGGCTGAGAATGCCATGGCTCGCCTTGCCAAGGGTGCCAATTTTGCGAGCTTGGCGCGCGAGCTCAGTGATGACTCTCGCTCTGCTCCCTCGGGGGGTAAGCTGGGGATGATTCCCGACTCTGCACGCAATGCTCTGCCGGAGCTAGCTCTCTTTGGCGAGGATGCAGCGAGAGCTGGGGTGCCTGTGCTGCGCGAGAGTCGCTGGGGCTGGCATGTTCTGCTGGCTGGCGAGATTGTACCCAGCTCGATTCCTAGCCTTGATATCTGCCGTGAGTCCATGCACTCCGCTCTGGTTAGTGCGCAGCGTGAGCTTGCTGTTAAGGCCTATTTTGATGCTAGTTTTAAAGAAGCTTTTCATTCCAAACAATTACAAATTTATGTCCGATAATCGTCTCAGCGTCACTCGCGCCAAGCAGGGTCTCTGCGGCACACTCTCTGTGCCCGGGGATAAGAGTATCTCTCACCGCGTTGCTATCTTGGGCGCTCTGGCTGAGGGGAGCATGCATGTGCAGAACTTCCTTTGCAGCGAGGATTGCCTCAACACCCTGCGCGCGATGCAGCAATTGGGTGCTCAGGTGGAGCTGCTTGATGAAGCTAATGCTGCCAATTTCTGCCTGAGTGGCACCGCAATGTCCCCTCAGGCTCCTGTGGCTGATATTGACTGCGGTAACTCGGGTACAGGCATGCGCCTGATGGCTGGTCTGCTAGCAGGCCTCCCCTTTGCCTCGCGCATGTATGGTGATGCCTCCCTGTGCTCTCGCCCGATGAAGCGTATCATCGACCCGCTCGCCCTGATGGGTGCGCGTATTGAGGCGCAGGGCCGCAAGCCCGGCTGCGCGCCTCTCTCCATTGATGGTACAGAGCTGCAGCCCATCCACTATGACCTCCCTATGGCGAGTGCTCAGGTGAAGAGTGCTGTGCTGTTGGCAGGTCTGCTTGCGCAGGGTCGTAGCTCGGTGCATCAACCTGCGATCACACGTGACCACACAGAGCGCTTGCTCGCTCACTTTGGTATCCACTGCGAGATCTCTGCCGATGGCTTGGATATCGCGCTTGAGGGTCCTGTGCATGTTATTGCCAAGGATATCACGATTCCTGCGGATATCTCTAGCGCTGCCTTCTGGCTGGTGGCTGCGACCATTGTCCCGGGCTCTGATTTGACCTTGCTTAATGTGGGGCTCAATCCGACACGCGATGCTATTGTACATGTGCTCTTGCGCATGGGTGCTGATATTACGCTGATGCCCAAGAGTAATCTTGGTGAGCCCTACGGCGATATCCGCGTGCGCTATACCCCCGAGCTCAAGGCGACGGAGGTCTATGTTGAGGAGATTGCTAATTTAATTGATGAGATTCCTGTACTCTCGGTGGCAGCTGCCTTTGCGGCTGGTACGACCAAGATTCGCAATGCAGCTGAGCTGCGTGTGAAGGAGAGTGATCGCATTGCTACCACGGCTGCCAATCTGCGCGCCATGGGGGCTAATGTGGAGGAGTTTGAGGATGGTATGGAGATTACAGGCGGGGCAGCTCTGCATGGGGCGGTGATGGATAGCCATCACGACCACCGTATTGCCATGAGTTTCCTCGTGGCAGGTCTCTGCGCTCAGGGCGAGACAACACTGCTCAACTGTGAGAATATCAACACCTCCTACCCCGGCTTTGCAGAGCATCTGCGCAGCTTCTTGAGCTGAGTACCCCTTAGCTCATCCTGCGTGCCTGATAGTGCAGGTAGCAGGCGTAGGCTATGTCAACGAGGCCAAAAATCCCAAAGGTGAGTCGACCTAAGCCTACATTGGCCATGGCGGTGAGGATGAGGGTAATTCCAAGCAGTGCAAAACCGATTGTTTTTGCGTGGAGGATAAGTTTAGGGTTCGGCGGCTGACTCATGCGTTCTATTTTAGCAGGTCTTGGGGAATCTAGCAAGTTCTCAAGACCATGCTGACGCGCTATCTGCTAGTTTTTGCTTGCCATGAGCCCTCTCAATGGCTATCATTATCACATGAACGCACTAGCCAATCTCGGTTCTCCTATGCAATGGTTTATCCTCATCGCTATCTGCTTGGTTGTCTTTGGCGCCAAGCGTCTCCCCGACGTAGCTCGCGGCATCGGTAAGAGCCTCGGCGAGTTTAAGAAGGCCCGCAAGGAATTTGAAGATGAGCTCATGACAAGCCAACATGAGGATACCGTAAAGAAAGAAATCAAGTATCAAGACGTCGATAATGTGACTGTCGATGAAGCACCTAAGAAAAAGGATGACGCTTAACTCGTCCTTTAGATGATTTTACAGAAAGCGCAGCTCCCTAAGGGGGCTGCGCATTTTTTTGTCCAGAAACGTAGCCCGAAATAGAGCCCGAAATAGAGCCCGAAATAGAGCCCGAAATAGAGCCCGATTGATGTGGAGCGAGCTAGGGGGGGGCGCTATGGTTAGGCTGCGGCTAGACGGGCAAAAACGAAAGCGCAGCTTGATGCTCAAGCTGCGCTTTCGTGATTGATGATTCTGGGTTTATTGTTTAGTCCCAGATTTTGATGTTGGAGACGTTATCTTCATTCTCGCCCTTCTTGGTCTTACCGTTGCCTAGACGGTCAAATCCTAGCGAGTAGACATCAAAGTCAGCGTTGATGCCAATACCTTGCTTGCCACCCTCACTCTCGGCCTCGCAGCCGAGGCAGTAGCGGTAGGGTACACGCCATGGATCAACGATGGCGAATAGACGACCTTTCTTCACGCCCCTGGGCATGTCGCGCGATTTAGCGAGCTTGATTTTGTAGGCTGGGAGACCTTCTTGTAGCCTGTCGCTCTTTGGGTTGGCATTGATGACGAGGCTTTTGCAGTAGGTTGGGCGGAAGTAGCCCTGCTCATCCTTGTCAGGTTGTCCATCGTTGTTGTAGTCACCAGAGATCATCTGGTAGAGGACATGACCACTCCACTCATCACCTCGGGCGTAGGGCAGTATATTACTGTTATCGGCCTTGTAGAGGTCGATGCTTGCTGCGATGAGTGCGATGTGGTTTTCTGCGGTTTTGGTCATGCCGCGCGCGGTGACCATGCCGACTGCGACCCATGCCGCCGAGGCAAGCATAGCGAGGATAGCGATGACAACAAGGACCTCAATGAGGGTGAATCCCTTGCGGAATGATGATGGTATAGAGAGCTTCATGTCGTGGTGAGGGGGGTTAGACGTTCTGAATGATTTTCATCATTGGCATGAACATAGCCATGACGATACCACCGACGACGACAGCGAGGAAGACGATCATGAGCGGCTCAAGCATAGCTGTGAGCGCGGTGACTGCATTGTCAACCTCATCATCATAAACTTCTGCGACCTTCATGAGCATGTCAGGGAGCTGACCAGTCTCTTCACCCACGTCGACCATGGAGATCATCATTGGGGGGAAGACATTAGAGTTGCTCATGGGTGACACGATGGACTCACCCTCGCGCACCGCATCGTGGGTCTTGGCGATGGCGTCACCGATGATGACGTTGCCTGCGGTATCACGTGTGATCATCAGGGCTTGCAGGATGGGCACGCCTGAGGCTACGAGTGTACCAAAGGTACGGGAAAAACGAGCTACGGAGCTCACGCGGTTGAGACGACCGATGAGGGGTGCTTGGAGCATCATGCTATCCACGACGCGACCACCCTTGGGTGTACGCTTCCAGAAGCTGAGGCCTACAATGATGCAGGCGACACCGCCGAGAGCGACAACGGCATTGGGTACCCCGGGAATAATACCCATGCCCATGCAGTTATCAGAGAAGTTGAAGACGAGCTCTGAAATCCATGGCAACTCCATGCCTTGACCTGAGAACATTTCCTTGAACTTGGGTACAATAACGAGCATGAGGAAGATAAGGATGCCTACAGCGATGAAAAGAATGATGAGGGGATAGACCATTGCTGCGGTGATTTTGCCACGCAGTTTGTTGGCTTTTTCTTGGTACTCAGCGAGTCGGTTCAGTACGATCTCGAGCACACCACCGAGCTCACCAGCCTTGACCATGTTGACAAAGAGGTGATTGAAAAGCTTGGGATAGGTTGCGAGTGCTTCGGAGAAGGTTGAACCACCCTGGACGGACTCAGCGAGCCCTCGGATGGTGGCACGCAGATTGGGGTTGGGTTCTTGCTTGGTGAGCACGTTGAGGCTCTGGAGGAGGGGAAGGCCTGCGTCAATCAGTGTTGCGAGCTGACGGGTGAAGACCATGAGTTCCTTTTGCTTGACTCTGGCTCCGGCCTTGCCTTTTTCCTTGGAGGCACTCTTTTTTCCTTTCTTAGGCTTGTCTTTTGCGGGCTCTGCTTTGGATTTGCCTGCTTCTTTGCATTCACGCAGCAGGAGTCCCATGGCTCGGATTTGCTCTGCTGCAGCTATCTTGCTGTCAGCGGAGACGATACCAGTTTTCTCGGTGCCATTTTGGTCGAGAGCAGTGTATTGGAAGTTGGGCATGTTTCTAGGGAGGTTGAGAGGGGGATGTTATATTTCTTGAGAATAGTTGATGCTTCGTATGAAGTCAAGTTTGCTTTAGGTGTACTTGAGTACTTCTTCGATCGTTGTGTGGCCTTCAAATATATTTTGAATACCATCTTCTCGCAGGGTAGACATACCCAGTTCGATAGCCTTTTGCTTGAGGATGATGGAGGGCACGTTTTCTGTGATCATATCCTTGATGGGGTCAGATGCGTGAAGCAACTCGTGGAGAGCCTTACGTCCCTTGTAACCGGTGTTTGCGCATTTATCGCAGCGTGTACCTGTGAAGAATTGCTGGCTGCCAATGAGGCTGGAGTCGATGCCGAGCTGCTGCAACAGGCTGTTGGATGGTGTGTAGGCTGTCTTGCAGTAGGGGCAAGTAGTACGCACCAGTCGCTGTGCCAAGATGGCAATGATGGTTGCCGAGAGCAGGAATGGCTGCACGCCCATGTCGATGAATCGCGTGACAGCACCTGCTGCATCATTGGTATGGAGGGTTGAGAGGACTAAGTGACCTGTCAGCGCTGCTTGGATGGCAATCTGAGCTGTGTCCTTGTCACGAATTTCCCCAACGAGGATGCGGTCGGGATCCTGACGCAGGAAGGCGCGTAGGACTCGGGGGAAGCTCACGCCAATAGCCTCATTGATGGGTACCTGAATGATGCCATCAATGTCGTATTCCACAGGGTCCTCTGCTGTGAGTACCTTGGAGTCAATGGTGTTGACCTCGCGCAGGGCAGCATAGAGCGTTGTCGTCTTACCTGAGCCAGTAGGCCCAGTGACGACAAAGATGCCGTTGGGCTTGTTGATTGTGTCGAGGATGTACTCGTGGATGTGGGGGTTGAGATTGAGGTTGTCGAGATTGAGGCTGACGCTGTTGCGGTCCAGTACTCGGAGTACGACGGATTCACCGTATTGGGTGGGCAGGGAGTTGACACGCATGTCAACGCTGTATTGCTCAACCTTCATCACAATGCGACCATCTTGGGGGACGCGGCGCTCTGCGATGTTCATCCCTGCCATAACCTTGACGCGAGAGATAACGGGGGTTGCAAGGTGGACTGGTGGAGGAGACATCTCATAGAGGGCTCCATCGACACGATAGCGAATTTTAAACTCATTCTCAAAGGGCTCCAGATGGATATCAGAGGCCTTTTCCTTAATGGCTTGTAGGATGACGAGGTTGACAAACTTGATGACGGGGGCTGCGTTAGCCTCATCGACGCCGTCTTGGCTGCCGACATTCATGTTGCTGAGCTCACCGAGGAGGTCATTCATCACGGCCTCAGCACCACCGTAGCAGTCCGCGATGCGGGCGCGCACCTCGTAGTCGGCTGCGACGTGGAGGTAGATGTCTCGGTTGGTTGCGATGCGCAGGTCATCGATAGCTTGGGGGTTGAGTGGGTCCTCAAGGCAGACGTAGAGACCCTCTCCATTGCGGTACTCGACGGGCAGGGCGCCTAGCATGCGAGCTTGCGCTGCTGGGAGCATGTCCAGTACGTGTTGGGGGGGGACGAAGTCGACCAGTGAAATGTATTGCGCGCCTACCTCGGTGGCTATCACATTCCAGAAGTCCTCTGGACTGCTGATGACGCCAAAGTCGATGAGAGACTCCCAGAGCTCTTTGCCGCTGTTGGCCATCTCTTCTTTGATGTCCTTGGCGAGAGTGTTGTCGAGCATGCCATTGTTGATAAAGACATCGAGGCTCAGATTAGTATCCATGGGTTGTTGAAAAGTTTAAATTGTGTAAATTGCTTTGTTGCTTGATGTCCTACTTTAGTGGGCATCGCCCGTGGTGACGCGGATGACTTCTTCGGCCGCGCAGACGCCTGCGAGTACCTTTCGGATACCATCTTCACGCAGGGTGCGCATGCCGAGTTCTCGGGCTTTCTTGCGCAGCTGTGCGGAGGTGAGATTGGAGTTGATGAGGCCGCGGGTGTCGTCGGTGATTTGAAAAATCTCAAAGATGCCCATACGACCCTTGGCGCCCTTGCCTTCGCAGATATCACAGCCATGGGGTACCTTGACGGAGCGGCTGATGTCGATGCCGAGCGACTCGGCTTGCTTGGGTGTCAGGTAGCCATCTTGCTTGCAGGAGCAGAGCTTGCGGCAGAGACGCTGTGCCATGATAGCACGCACGGAGGAGGCGATGAGGAAGCGGTCAACACCCATGTCTGCGAGACGCGCGACGGAGGAGGGCGCATCATTGGTATGCAGGGTTGAGAGTACCAAGTGACCTGTCATAGCTGCCTGGATAGCGATACCAGCAGTCTCGCTATCACGGATTTCCCCAATCATGATGATGTTGGGTGCTTGACGCAGCATGGCTCGCAGGGCTGCTGCGAAGGTCATGCCGATATCTGCTCGAATCATGACTTGGTTGATGCCTGGGAGTTCGTATTCCACTGGGTCTTCTGCCGTGATGATTTTTTTATCTGGGCGGTTGATGTGGTTGAGGCAGGCGTAGAGGGTTGTCGTTTTACCAGAACCCGTGGGGCCTGTTACGAGGATAACGCCATCGGGCAGGGTGACGAGCTGGTCAAAGGTAGCCTCATCATCAGAGAGGAAACCGAGCTGGGGCAGACCAAGCGAGAGGGCGGACTTGTCAAGAATACGCATGACAACGGATTCTCCGTGGTTGGATGGGACTGTGCTGACACGCAGGTCAATGTGACCGCCATTCTTGAGGTCGAGTTCGATACGTCCATCCTGTGGTACACGCTTTTCGGCGATGCTCATGGTAGAGCTCATGACCTTGAGTCGAGCGACCATGGAGCTGAGTAGCTTCTTGGGGTGATTCGCGGCCTCAATGAGACGGCCATCGATGCGGTAGCGCAGGCGCACACGGTCCTCCATGGGCTCGATGTGGATGTCAGAGGCACGCATGCCGTGTGCCTCGTTAAACATGTTGTCGATAATCTCGATGATGGGGGACTCTCCATTGGCTCCTACCGTGGCTTTTGCCTCGGGGTAGTACTTCTCAATTGCGGCTGAGAGACCTGCCTCTGAGGCGACAAAGAAGCTTACATCACGACCGAGGAATTGAGGGAGACTATCAAGCGTCTCCATCGCAAATGGGTCAAAGATAGCAACCTGCAGGGAGTAGCTATCATCTCCAATGGGCATGAATCGCACGCGGCGTGCCAGCTCAGGCTTGACGGTCGCGAGGATGTTGGGCTCAATATTGATTTGTGTGAGGTCGATGTATTCGAGGGCTGAGTTGACAGCTGCAACCTGCGCGACGTACTCGGCATTGAGCAGTTTCTTCTCGATTAGGGTGTCGAGGAGGCTATCAAGGGGAGATATGTCGACGCGGTATGACTCGACGGTTTCGGAGCCAATTGCTTGAGCTTCAATAAGAAGATCAAGAAGATAATTTTCGTTTGAGTACACGGTAAAAACGGATGCGGTTTATGGAGAGATATCCCAGAGAGCTACTGGAGCCTAGCTAGACCTTTACTCTACATGATGATTGCCCATACGTCAATATAGAAAGCCTGTTTAAAGGGGCTTTTTTGCAGGAAGGGGCTGAAGTTGTAGAGGTGCTTCAAGTTTGCAGGGGCCGCAGTGCTTTTGAATAAAGAGGTGACCATCGTGTTTGCCTTGGTAGTCGCCCTGCTTAATCATGCGATTATTGCGGAAGAAGATGTTTTTTGATGACTCTGCGTAGAGCAGGGGAACCGCGTGCGTGGTGAAGATGTTGTCTTCAATGACGATGTTTTGATGGTAGGGCGTTTCATCTGGACTATGCTTGCTAATCTGAGGAATAATGCTGATGATACCCTCGCAGAATTGATAGCTTGAGGTCAGGTTGTGATCAAAGCGGTTGCGGCGGATGAGCATATCAAGGCAGCGACCTGTTTCATACCAACCTTGCGCATCACCTGCCAGTAGGATGGCGCTGCCGCTGCAGTAGTAGAAATGGTTGTCCTCGATGAGGACTGGACGGGGTGTGTTAAAGAGCGCTCCGCGAGCGCGGTTGTAGCGGACGGTGTTGTGGTGGAAGTGGACAGAGGGGTACCAGTCTGCATTCTCCCATGCATCACCGACGCTGACACCTGCTGGTAGAGGCTCATTGAGGGTGACGCGTAGCTGCGTCTCGCTGAGCTTCTCAACATGCTGGGCAAGTACGCTCTGAGGGACATGCTCCATGGTCTTCGCCTTGATGAATTGAAGGCGCTCACCAGCCAAAAGGACTTCAAAGCCGACGGCTTGGGGATGTTTGTAGCTGCAAAGAAATTGCGTGGGGCTGATAATCTCGTCTATTTGTAGGGCGGTGGAGTGGACGTTAATCGCATCATCCATCATACCCTCATAGGTGGCGTGGAGCACACGTATATGGCCTCGGCAGTTGGAGAAATGGGTGGCATCGGCTGATGAGGTGTGCATGCGCTTATCTGAGCGCAGGCAGCCACCGCCTGTGATGCTGATATCATCGCAGCGCTGCGCCAGAAAGGCCATGCCCTGAGAGTCATGAAAGAAGACATTATTGAGCTGGATGTTCTTGCTGCGGTAAGCGAGCATCGCGGGGCGTGGTCGCGCGTAGTTGCGCAACACGAGTACATCGCCGGCGCTGAGGCCTAGCTCTCGTGTGTCGCTGTTAAACTTAACGCTGTTCTTATCTACCTTTGTGGCAGCACTTGACCAGGGGATGTCACCTATATTACCCAGTGCCGCAATGCGACCATTTGACTTGTAGGCTATTGCGTGGTTAACGCGGCGAGATGTGCCATCGGAGTTGATTTCAAAATGACCGTCCTTGAGTTGCCATGCGTGAACCTTGCTGGGAATCTCAAGAATTGTCTCATTGCTGTGGTTGGAGACGATGGTGCCCTCAATACACCAAGGCTGATGATGGGTGATGTGGATATTCTCAATGATGGTATCGCGGCTATCCATGATGAGAAAGGGCATGGTGTTGTCGTGAAAGACGAATGTCGAGCCCTGACCATCCAAGATAAAGAGTTTTTTCACATCCACGATAGGGATAGCTACGGCCTGCATGTCTTGCTGGTCATGGTTGGAGATGTAGACGCTCATATCCTTGGAGCTCTTGGGGTAAAAATGGTACTCTCCCTTTTCCAGTGTGATGAGGCAGCTTCCCGCATGGGTGCGTGCCTTGGTGATAAGCTTGCGTAGGGCGACGCTAGCGCATTTTTTTCCGGGGCGCAGACCATGGTTTTTAGCCTTGATGACGAGCTCACCTGCGGCCTTGGTTTTGCTCGCTGTGGCTTTCTCATCAATACCCCAGCGCATGTTGCCCCAAGCGATGTTGTTCGCTGTGGTGCTCAGTAGATAGATATGGTTGCTCCCCTTGGGGATACTTACGCTAAAGCTCTCACCAGCATTGCCCTGCCAGAGTGTCTCAGAGCCTGACAGGATGCGGAATGGTGCCCCTTCTCCCTCAGGAGCGCTACCCTTAACTTTGCTCATGCCTGTAGGCACGCTCGCAGGGATCATGCGACGCCCCCTCATTAGCAAGCCGTCAGCCATGGAGTAAACCCCAGGATGCACGATGTCTCGCAGTGTGTTCTTTTTATCTGTGGGGATGCCGATAACTTTTGCCGTTGGATCGGGGGAATTGAGCAGGGGGGCGAGACCCGAAGGTAGAGGAGCGAGGTTAGGAGCTTGAGCATAGCTGAGCGCAGGGATGATGGTGATGCTGAGCGCGAGGAGTGGTTTAAGCATGATAATATTCTAACATATACGCCGCCACTCTGGCAAGTATGAAGATGTTGACATGACGGTTAGCTAACACTTCTTGCATGTGATGATTTCTTCGGGCAAACTATCCTCATGAAAGAAGAAATCATTTCCGCATTAAACGAGCAAATACGCTTCGAGTTCGACTCCGCCTTTCTCTATCTATCCTTCTCCGTCGATTTACGTCAGTATGGTCTACGAGGTGCAGGGCATTGGATGCGTCTGCAGTATCATGAGGAGTGTGCCCATGCTCTCAAGATAGCAGATTACCTTGAGAGTATGGGAGCTGGTGTCATTATCCCTCAGGTGAAGAGGCATAGCTATAGCTGGAAAAAGCCCCTTGATCTCTTTGAGATGTCTCTATCTCATGAGCACAAGGTGAGCTCTGCCATCAATGATTTGATGAGTATGGTGCATGAGTATCAGGATTATGCGAGTCAAGAGATGCTTTTCTACTTTGTTCGTGAGCAAATTGAGGAGGAGCGTAGCCTTGTAGATATTATCGCAAGGCTCAATCTCTGCGGAGATAGTGGAGAGGCTCTATTGCATGTGGATGCGGACCTGCTCAAGCGCCCTGTAGAGGATTGAATATAAGGAGAGGATATTGTGTTTTTGTTAGCTTGAAATAATATTCTTGCTTTAGCGATGCTACTATGCGATTATATAATCTACGTTTTACATATCCCTGCATATTATGAGTAAAAATTTAGCCCAACGTGCTCTTCAATACCACGAGGAGCCTCGCCCTGGTAAACTGGAGGTGCTCCCCTGCAAGAGCTGCTACACAATCGATGACCTCACACTCGCCTACTCCCCTGGAGTTGCCGAGCCTTGCTTAGAGATAGCTCGCGATCCTAAGCTTGCAGCTAAGTACACTGGCAAGAGTAATCTCGTAGGTGTCATCACCAACGGCACAGCCGTACTCGGACTTGGCAATATCGGCGCTCTCGCCTCCAAGCCTGTGATGGAGGGTAAGGGTCTACTCTTTAAAGTATACGCAGATATCGATGTCTTTGACATCGAGCTAGACATCAACTCCCCCGAGCAGCTTATCGAGGTCATCAAGACCATGGAGCCCACCTTTGGCGCCATTAATCTTGAGGACATCAAGGCTCCTGAGTGCTTCCTTGTCGAGCAGCGTCTGCGCGAGGAGATGAATATCCCTGTCTTTCACGATGACCAGCACGGCACAGCCGTGATTTCTGGTGCCGCTTTGCTCAATGCCGCCCATATCACAGGCCGCCTGCTTCAGGATATGAAGTGTGTGGTTAGTGGTGCTGGTGCTGCTGGTATCGCCTGCGCCAAGTTCTACATGGCGCTGGGTATGCGCCGTGATAATATTTACATGTTTGACTCCCGCGGTCTTTTGCACACGGGTCGTCTCGACCTCCACGCTACCAAGGCACAGTTTGCCCAGAGCGAGGACTGCACGCTTGAGCTCGCACTTGAGGGGGCTGATATCTTCCTTGGTCTCTCTCGCAAGGACTTGCTTAGCAAAGATATGGTACGCAGCATGGCTGATAATCCTATCATCTTTGCCTGTGCCAACCCTGACCCCGAGATCACCTACGCCGATGCCAAGGAGGCCAACCCTCATTGCATCATGGGCTCTGGTCGCTCCGACTGGCCCAATCAGGTTAATAACGTGAGCTGCTTCCCCTACATCTTCCGAGCAGCGCTCGACATGCAGGCAACAACCATTAACGAAGCGATGAAAATCGCTGCTGCTCGTGCACTTGCCGACCTAGCACGCCTCCCCGTGCCTGAGGAAGTCATCGTTGCTAACGGTGGTACCCCCCTTGAGTTTGGTCCCGACTACGTTATCCCTAAGCCATTTGACCCTCGTATGATTGAGCTACTCTGCCCAGCTATTGCTGAGGCCGCCATTATCTCAGGCGTGGCTCAGGCGGAGGAACCAGATATGGATGAGTATCGTGCCGTGCTGCGCAGTCGCGTCAAAGCTGTCATGCAGCGCACGCGCAATCTCGTTGATAGCTACAGCAACTAAGCTGCCTAGCCGATCAATTTCAAAAAAGCTCGCCCCTCATTTTTTGGGGCGAGCTTTTTTGTGTCTCACTCAAGTATTAGTGCTCCTCAAGTTTGAGTGCGGAGTGAAAGGCGAGCTCTCGGCATGCTGGGATGCTTAGAGGATCGCCTGTGAGGGGGTGATGCCCCTTGCGTGCAGGCTTCTCCTTGAGGTAGAAGCTGCCAAAGTTTTTGAGCTGGAGTTTCTCCTCATGGCTGGCTGCCGCGATGCTAGAGAGCACCGCATTGACGGCCGCAGTTGCCGTTTCGCGAGTACTGCCCACGCCCATGTAGCGCTGGACTCGCGCGATGAGCTCGCGCTTGTTCATGCCAGCTTGTGCGCTTTGCTGCCCCACTCGGAGCAGATCCAGCTCTGTCCTCCATCCTCAGATGTGAAGATGCAGACAGCGCCAGTTGCTACCTTGATGTCGTGCTGAGTGCAAAAGCCCTCATAGTCACCCGTGATGCTTGGTGCAAATCTGATGGTACCATTGGAGGAGACGCAGAGCAAGCACTCGTCCTCGTGAATCTCAGAGCAGAGTTCAGCCCAGTTGGCGCAGATTTGATTCACATCCACCTGCCAGTTGGGAGGAACGATGGCCTGCGAGTTCCAGAGATCAATGATTGCCTTGCCCTTGGCTTGGACTTCCTCGGGGCTGATGTTCATCGCGTCGATGCCCTCCTGCTGGCAGGCGAGCTGACCGAGGCGAATCTCGACATCATCTTCACATTTGTTCTCATCGGGACCGTAGTCCACCTCGAGGAATCGAGCATCGGAGATAACGGAAGCTGGGCAGGCGAGCTCCTCAGCTGCGAGGGCTGCGGTACCCATGGTGCGGAGCAGAGGGGCTGCTAGGATGCGATTGGGCATCAGGCATTTGCTCTTGAGGTAGCGACCAATGGCGCGACCGCGCTCCTCCTCGACAAGGGCGAGGTCGGTGTGTGCGCCCACACGCGTGGGTACTTCTCCTGGGCGGAAGGTGTTGCCGTGTCGGGCGATGATGAGGGTTTTCATGTTGTGAATAAGTTTGTGAGTAACTTGGTGGGTATGGTGAATAACTTAGCTTAGCGCCTCCTCAATGCGGAGGTTGCGGATGATGTATTGCTTACGCTCATCGCTGTTGTCTCCCATGTAGAAGCGCAGCAGCTCCTTGACGTTGTGAGCGTGACCGAGGCTCACCTTGTCGAGGCGGATATTATCACCGATGAAGTTAGTGAACTCAGAGGGTGAAATTTCACCTAGTCCCTTGAATCGTGTAATTTCGGGGTTAGTGCCTAGTTCCTTGATGGCCTTGACTCGCTCATCCTCAGAGTAGCAGTAGATGGTTTTCTTCTTGTTGCGCACGCGGAAGAGGGGCGTTTGTAGGATGTAGAGATGCTCCTCTAGGATGAGCTCCTTGAAGTACTGGATGAAGAAGGTGAGCAGCAGTAGACGGATGTGCATGCCGTCCACGTCAGCATCAGTAGCAATGATGATTTTGTTGTAGCGCAGATCATCGATGCTCTTGTCGATGTTGAGCGCGATGTGGAGGAAGTCGAGCTCCTCATTGCGGTTCTGCTCAAAGAGCGCGGCGCGGCTCATGCCAAAGCAGTTGGCTGGCTTGCCTCGCAGGGAGAACACCGCTTGAGTCTCGGCATCACGCGCGGTGGTGATGGAGCCAGAGGCTGAGTCTCCTTCTGTGATAAAGAGCATGGTTTCTTGCGCGCGCTTGTGCTTGGTGTTGTAATGAGCGCGGCAGTCACGCAGCTTCTTGGTGTGAATCTTTGCCTTCTTAGCGCGCTCCTTAGCAACCTTGCCCGTGATACCTGCGACCTCCTTGCGGGTCTTCTCATTCTCCTTGATTTTCTCCTCAATAGCGTTGGCAATCTCAGGGTTGCGGTGCAGGTAGTTATCCAGCTCGCGACCCAAGAAGTTGCTGACAAATGTACGCACGGTTTCCTTGCCAGGCCCCATGGTGTTGCTGCCCAGCTTGGTCTTGGTCTGTGACTCAAAGATGGGCTCAATCACCTTGATGCTAATAGCGGCCTCAACGCAGCTGCGGCAGTCACTTGCCTCGTAGCTCTTTTTGTAAAATGCCTGGAGGCTCTTAGCAATGGCTTCCTTAAAGGCACTCTGATGCGTGCCGCCCATGGTTGTGTGCTGACCATTGACAAAGGAGTAGTAGGACTCGCCATAGGCTCCGCTATGGGTGAGCGCAATCTCAATATCATCTCCGTTGAGGTGGATGGGTGTATAGATGGGCTCGCCCTCCATCTCCTCATTGAGTAGGTCGAGGAGTCCATGTTGAGAGACGATGCGCTCGCCGTTGAAGCGGATGCTCATGCCCTTGTTGAGGTAGCAGTAGTAGCGGCACATGCGCTGGACAATCTCGGGGATGAAGAGGGCATTCTCAGCGAAGAGCGTGCGGTCAATCATGAAGCTTACGCGCGTGCCGTTGGACTCGGTAGTATCCTCGCTGATGTCGCTGCCCTCGACCTCGATACCTTTTTGGAATTTGATGCGGCGCGTCTTGCCCTCACGGTAGGCCTGAATATCAAACTCTGAGGAGAGGGCGTTGACCGCCTTGATACCTACACCATTGAGACCGACTGATTTTTTGAAGGCTTCGCCATCGTACTTGCCGCCTGTGTTGATTTTAGCGGCGCATTCAAAGAGCTTGCCAAGGGGGATGCCGCGGCCGTAGTCGCGTATCTCGCAGCGGCCATCTTTCTTGATATTGACTGTGATTCGGTTGCCCTTGCCCATGACAAACTCGTCAATTGAGTTATCCATCACCTCCTTGAGCAGCACGTAAACACCATCATCGGGCATGCTGCCATCGCCTAGCTTGCCGATGTACATACCGGGGCGCAGGCGAATGTGCTCGCGCCAGTCAAGGGTTTGAATTGCGTCTTCGGTGTATTGGGCTTCCATGTTGCGGAGATGATAGCAGTTTGGTGCAGCGATAGCAAGAATGGACTATGGCGAAATAGCGCAAAGAGGAGAAGGCTATAAGGAGATTGAACAGCATGTGTTTTTCATTGTCATAGCATTATGCTGTCTATCTTTTTCTGGTTGCCGCGCTCTCTCCTTCTGCTCTGCGTTGTTATGATTGCTTTAGCCGCACTCTTTTTTGATGACAATGTGCCGCTGAGTAAGACACGCACGCTTGGTGATTATCCCCTGCCTGCCGCTGCCGCGCAGCAGTTAAAGGATGCAGGATGGCGGAAGTTGGCAGATGCTACCTATCGTCACGAGAAGGCAGGGTGGGCCTTGAGCCGCCATCTCAATGAGGATAGCATCTTTATCCGATCGCTCTAAGCTCAGAGTCCCATTTTGTCGGGGTTGAGGATGCCCAATGGGTCGAGGGCTGACTTGATCTGCTGGTGCAGCTCAAAGGCATTGCTGCCAATGGCACCCTCAAACCAAGGAGCCTTGGCGATGCCAATGCCGTGCTCACCGGTGATGCTGCCACCGCGTGCTAGTACCCAGGCAAAGAGCTCGTGCACGAGAGCCTCGGCCTCCGCACGTCTCTCATTACCTTTCGCATCCAGAGGTATCATGATGTTGCTGTGGATGTTGCCATCCCCTGAGTGGCCAAAGCAGGCGATGGGGATATCATGGGTCTGCTGGAGCTGGCTGCAGAAGTCGACGAGCTCCACAAGGGCGGAGCGTGGGATGACGATGTCCTCATTGAGCTTGGTGAGTCCTGTGGCGCGCAGGCTGGCGGAGAACTCTCGTCGCAACTGCCAGATGCGCTCGATGTCTTCGGGCTCCGTGGCGCTCATGGCATTGATGCTACCGCAGGACTGAAGGATGCTCATGATGCTGGGCAGCTCCTCCTTGATGGCGCGCTCTTGCCCATCAATCTCGACGATGATATGCCCCTGCATGCCCGCTGGCATGGCATCGGCTCCGAGGTGCTTGCGTGCTGCCTCTAGGGTGAAGGCATCGGTGATCTCCATCGCTGCTGGCAGGTGCCCTGCTTGGAGGATGTCTTGCACAGCCTTGGCGGCTAAGGCAAAGTCGGGGAAGAATGCTTGGATAGCCGCACGTGCTGGTGGGGTCGGGATGATGCGCAGGGTGGCCTCAGTGATGATGCCTAGCATGCCCTCGGAGCCGCAGAAGAGTCCCACGAGGTCAAAGCCCTGCTTGTTCTTGTGCGTGCGTCCGCCACAGCGCACGATGCGCCCATCGGCGAGGACGACGGTGAGACCGAGGACGTAGTTACGCGTGACTCCGTATTTGAGGCATCGAGGACCGCCTGCGTTGGTGGCGATGTTGCCGCCAATGCTCGACTCCTTGCGTGATGCTGGATCAGGGGGGTAGAACCAACCTAGCTCAGCTGCGGCATCTTGGATGTCTGCGGTGAGGCAGCCTGCTTCTACTCTAGCAATACCATCGGCTGGATTGAGCTCAATGATGCGCGTCATGGGGGCGAGAGAGATGACGAGACCGCCGCGGCTGGGGACGCAGCCGCCCACATAGCCGACACCTGCACCGCGCGCGGTGACGGGGACGTTGTATTTGCTAGCAATGCGCATCGCCTCGGAGATTTGCTCGGTCGTAGATGCAAGTAACACCGCGTCGGGGAGATGGCTTGCAAACCATTTATCGCCAGCGTGGGCGAGTAGGCAGGCCTCATCGCAGTGGATGGAGTCGCCTAGGGTAGATGTGAGTTCGTCAATCCAGTTCATGGCATGATATTCCCACGTGCTTGGCATTTTGTCAAGCCTTGCCATGACTGCAGATGCCTAGTCTTGAAGAATAGCTCGACTGCCTCGATGCTGAGGCGGGGTAGAGGGTGTGACTGAATGGGGGGTATGTTACGGTTCTTGTGTAGATGCGTTAGGCTTAGGCTTGATTTTTATCGAGGTGATTCACTAATATTATATCGAGATGCCAAGTGAGGCTGTGCCTATTGAGTGTGAGAAGGTTGTTGCTTGATTGCTCGTGATTGATGTCAGTTTGCTTATTTTCACTTAGTGAAGCTGTGTATTTGCTTGTGTCTACGGCTTGCCTTGTGGGGCGGGCTGTGATAGAATAGTTTTGTTATGATGCTTTCTTTTTACAAGATGACGGGTGCTGGCAATGATTTTGTCATGCTGGATAATCGCGATCTCTCACTGAGTGATATCTTGACTCGTGATCATATTGCCTCGCTTTGCGATCGCCGCTTCGGTATTGGTGCTGATGGCTTGATTGCTGTTGAGCCAGCCGAGGCTGATGGTGATGCGCGTATGCGCTACTACAATTCTGATGGTGGTGAGGCTGAGATGTGCGGCAATGGTGCGCGCTGCTTCACCGCTTTTGTTGATTACCTGATTGAGGATGGTATTGCTGAGCTGAAGTTTGAGACGAAGGCTGGTATGGTGAAGGGCTGGGTCAATGATGATGACACGGTGACCATTCAGCTGACAAAGCCCCATGGCTTGAATCTCAATGCGATGGCTCCTACTCCTGAGCTTGCTGCTCCTGTGCATTTTATCAATACAGGTGTGCCTCATGCGGTGGCCTTTGTTGATGATGTCAATGTGATTGATATCAAACCACAGGGGGCTTTCCTGCGCAATAATGAGGCATTTGCCCCTGCTGGCACGAATGCAAACTTTGCTCAAGTCATTGCTGCTAATCACCTGCAGCTGCGCACCTATGAGCGCGGTGTTGAGGATGAGACTCTGGCCTGTGGTACAGGGATGACGGCTGCGGCTCTGCTGCATGCTATCTTGACTGATGCTCCATCTCCCATTTTTGTTGATGTGGCTGGTGGTGATACACTTTCCATTGGCTTTAAGCGCAAGGGTGATAATTTTAGCGATGTGACGCTGACGGGGCCTGCACTGATCACCTTCCGAGGTGAGGTCATTCTCCCAGAATAAGTTCTTATGCTACTTGACGCTCCTCAGCTAGCTCCTGCTAATCAGCACATCATCCTTATTGGACTGATGGGCTGCGGCAAGACAACTGTGGGGCGTGAGCTGAGCAAGGTCTCAGGGCGCAGCTTCCTTGATATGGATGCAATTATTGAGGAGCAGATCGGTAAGCCGATTTCTGAGATTTTTGCGGAAGAGGGAGAGGCTCATTTTCGCTCTCTTGAGACGGCGCTGCTGCGCTACTTGCTTGAGGAGTGCCCGACATCTGCCGAGTCTTGTGTGATCTCGACTGGCGGTGGCGTGGTGATGCGCGAGGAGAATCGCAAGTTGCTGCGCACGTTAGGTATGGTGGTCTGGCTGGATGTGGATGTCGAGACGCTAGATTTGCGTACGCGCCGCTCTGGCAATCGACCGCTTTTGCTGACAGAGTCTCCCCGCGATGTGCTCCAGAAGCTCTATGATTTGCGCTGCCCGATGTATTACAAGACCTCAGATGTGGTCATCCGCTCGGCTGAGATGGATGTGACGGATGTCTTGCTCATCTGCCGGCGCGCAGCGGCAACGTATTTTGGCAATTGAGGCCTCTTTGTTGCTGCGCTACGAGTCCTTGCTAGATGCTGGGGCTTTTTTTGTGCCCTATTTGAGCCCCGTTTGAGGGCTTAGCGTTTGCCGAAGCGTCGTTTGCGGCTGGCGTAGTCATTAATGGCCGCGACAAAGTCTTCGCGCCCAAAATCGGGCCAAAGTGTGGGGGTGACGTGCATCTCCGCATAGCTGATCTGCCAGAGCAGGTAGTTGGAGAGGCGCATCTCACCTGATGTACGGATGAGTAAATCAGGGTCGGGCATACCAGCGGTGTAGAGTTGCTGTGAGAGCATGGTCTCGTCGATGTCCTCCGGCTTGAGCTCACCTGCTGCTACTTGCATGGCGAGTTGGCGTGCGGCATGGGCGATCTCTTGGCGTGAGCCGTATGAGAGGGCGAGCACGACGTTGATGGCGCTGTTGTGCTTGGTCGCTTCAATGGTCTCGTTGATGATGTCTCGGCATTCCTCAGGGAGCATGTGGAGCTCGCCAATAGCATGCATCCTCGCATTCTTCTCCATCATCTCGGAGAGTCGATCGCGTAGGTATTTCTTGAGTAGGCTCATCAGTGCCTTGACTTCCTTTTCTGATCGGCCCCAGTTCTCGGTGGAGAAGGCATAGAGGGTGAGCCACTCAACTTTGTGCTCGATGCAGAGGTCAATGACTCGCTGCACTGTTTTCGTGCCACGCTCGTGCCCCACGGCTCGGGGGAGGAGTCGCTTGGATGCCCATCGACCGTTGCCATCCATGATGATGGCGATATGGCGGGGGATTTTATTAGAGTCGTCACTCATAGGGATTATCTTTAGAATTGGAACTCACCAAACTCTGCGAGGATGGCTTCGGCTCGTGGGATGTCCTCAGGGGAGTCCACACCGCTGCTGGTCTTGCGACCTCGGTAGTCGGCCTCAACCATCTTGACGCGCAAGCCATTATAGAGAAATCGCATTTGCTCAAGACCCTCGACACAACCCATCTCGTAATCGGACTCGGGCAGGCTAAAGTAGTTCTTAAGGGCGCTGTAGGTGTAGGCGTAGAGTCCGACGTGACGGCGCACGGGGCTTTTCTCCATGAGCTCACGTGCTTTGCTTTCCTTGCGGATAGCGGGGATCGTGTTCTTGGAGAAGGCGAGGGCGTAGTCATCCTTGTCGATGAGGACGGTGGTGCCACTGTAGGGGGTGCTCTTCTTGGCCTCAATCATGGACTCATATTCGCTCCAGCTCAGCTGGATGAAGGGGGTGAAGACATCGCCAGGGCAGCTCTTCCATGCGTCAATGAGTTGCTGGATGACCCAGGGGGGGCAGAGGGGGTTGTCGCCTTGGAGGTTGACGATAAAGTCTGGCTGGCGCGCTTGGCTTCCCACGGCATCCCAGCAACGCTCGGTGCCTGAGCGGCAGCTCTCGGCGGTCATGACGGAGGGGATGGATTGACTCTCGCAGAAGCTCATGATGCGCTCATCATCGGTGGCAACGACGTAGTTGCAGTCCTCGTTGCGCGCACAGATGGAGGCGGCGACGCGGGCGACGCGGCGTATCATCTCGATGCCTGCGATTTTGACAAGTGGCTTGCCGGGGAGACGCGAGGAGCTGTATCGAGCTGGGATGACGATGAGGATGGATTGTGACATGGGGATGTTAATAGTGGTGCTGCTTGTTACGGATGATAGCTTTATTTTTCTTTTTTTTCAATGAAAAAAGGCTGCCATATAGAGGCGTTGTGAAAATTTAGGGCTTAATGTTCAGCCACGGCATGGGGTGAGCCGTGGGGGCGCATTGCAGCTGGCTGCTCAGCTCGAGCTCAGTTATGGCTCCCTGCATGCAGGCGAGCGCGAGCTCGGGGCGGTTGCAGTCCTGACTGAGATGTCCGAGGATGATGTGCTGCATCTTATCATCGGCTATCTCGCGGATGAAGTCTGCGGCCTGCTGGTTCGAGAGGTGTCCCCAGTTGCTAGCGATGCGCTGGATGAGGCGGTAGTCGCGCTGGGAGTTTTGGAGGCAGTTTGGGTCGTAGTTGGACTCGAGGTAGATGCCATCAATGCCTTTGAGCAGTCTGCGCATCTCTGCGAGGATGCGACCTGTGTCGGTGAGGTAACCAAAGCGCACGCCACCACTCTCAAAGAGGTAGCCTACGGGGTCACAGGCATCGTGGCTGCTGGTGAAGCAGGTGACGTTGATGTCACCTATCATGCAGCTTAGGCTAGGCTCGATGTAGCAGAAGTTGGCGCTAGGTGCTTTGGCGCGCAGGTCGCTGGCGGTGTGGCGTGTGCAGTAGATTTGCAGCTGCTCGCGCTTGGCGAGCTGGCCGAGTCCATTACAGTGGTCTCCGTGCTCGTGGGTGAAGAGGATACCATTGAGTTGCTTGGTATGGAGGCCAAGCTGCTCGAGTCCCTTGCGGATGCGGAGGCAGGAGATGCCTGCATCGACCATGAGTGTTGTGCTCTCCGAGCAGATGACGGAGGCGTTGCCTTTGCTGCTGCTAGCTAGTGTGGCGAATCGTAGCATGGTTGTTTTATTGAACTGCTGTTGGTGCTGGAGCTGGTGCTGGAGCTACTTCTTCTGCGCTAAGCTGGTCGAGGGGCTTGCCCTTGTATTGACCGGTCTGTGCTTCGAGGAAGGAGGTGACTTCCTTGAGGCTTTGCTCGGAGACTGTGCCATCAAATTGGGTGTCAAACATGAGATTGACCGCATCATAGAGCTTCTCTACCTTGCCTGTGTGGAAGTAGGGTGCGCTCAGTGCGACGTTGCGCAGGGTGGGCACGCGGAACATGTCTGTGTGCTCAGCCTTCTTGCTGAAATCTGCGCGTCCGCGCGCAGTATCGACGCTTGAATCGGTGAGGTGCTGGCGCATGTCGCCAAAGGTGTGGATGTACTCAAAGCTCAGACCACCCATAGCAGGACCTGCGTGGCAGGATGCGCAACCGCTGGCTTTGAATACCTCCATGCCGGCAATTTGTGAGTCGCTAAGTGCTTTTTTGTCACCCTTGAGATAGAGGTCAAAGGCGCTGTTGGGCGTACTCAGTGTCTTCTCAAAGGCTGCGATGGCATCGGTGATGCGCTCCGCTGTGATGCTCTGGTCGCCATAGACCTGCTCAAAGAGGCCGACGATGGCTGCATCGAGCTGGAGTTTCGCCGCAATCTTTGCCCAATCATCAGCCGTGCTGTATCCCATCTCAACGGGGTTGAGTGGGGGTCCGCCTGCTTGCTCTTGGAGGTCGCTGGCACGGCCATCCCAGAATTGGCTGATGTGACCTGCGGCGTTGTAGACGGTGGGGGCATTGACACCACCAAACTGAGGCTTGCCATCCTTGTAGACGCCCTCGGATTTTGCAAGGTTGTCGGTGCCGCCCTTGGTGAGGTCATGGCAGCTGGCGCAGGATACGGTGTTGTCGCTAGAGAGACGCTTGTCTGCAAAGAGGATGTGACCGAGGGTGATTTTAGCAGCCTCGGTGAGGTTGGCTACGGGTGCTGGGTCAGCAATTGGCTCAAAGGGGCTTGTGTTGGGGTAGATATCATCGAAAAGTTCCTTGTCGGCATCGCTGATGACCGATGACCAGTGAGCGAGCTTGTAGGCGGGGACGGGCATGCGACCTGTGTCGATGACGCGGCGCAGCTTGAGGGCATCCACCTTCGTGTTGCGCAGCTCCTTCTGATCACTGAGGACGTAGGCGCGTTGGGCGCCGAGTACGTCACGCTCCATGAGGCCGAGACTCAGGGCGTTGAGCGGCTCGGGGGCTGTAGCATTGAGTCCGTGGCAGAGCCCGCACTTGGTGTCAAGTATCTCGGCGGCATGAGCCTTCTTTTGCTCATCGTTCATGCGGGAGAGATTCTCCTTGATGAAATTGTCGTTGAGCTGAATTTGAATAATTTGCGTTGCGCTAAATCCTACAACGATAACGGCGGCTGTTGTCAACGCGCCAATGATGAGTGTTTTTGCTTTCATGTGTGAAAATGCTATTTAAAATAACGTGTTGCACACAGTGTAGCTCATTTGCAGAAAGGCAAGCAAGCTAAAAATATACCTTGCTGACTAATCTTGCCTGCTCGCCTTTTTTCTGATACAATTATTCGCGTGTTATCCCTGATGTCTCGATGTTTGTTGCTGCCTTTATCTACGTTCCTCTTATCTCACTGTGCCGCCCCAGTCCTCGTTGCTACCCTGCCACCCCAGCTCTGCTTTGTGGATGAAATTGCGCCTAACGTTAAGGTTGATTTGATGTATAGTGGGTCTGATAATTTTGTGGGTCGTCCCATCGCTGGCTATAGTGGAAAGCGGGCTGTGCTGCGCTACGATACGGCAGCCGCTCTCAAGTTAGCCTCTGAGGAGTTTGCATCAATGGGATATTGCGTGCTGCTCAAGGATGCCTACCGTCCTTGTCGTGCTCTGGATGATATCTTCGCGTGGTCGCTCACCGATAATCATCGTATGCAGTCGCGCTACTACCCTCGTATCAGCAAGTCGCGCATCCATGCCGATAAGTACATCGGCAAAGTCTCTGAGCATAGCTGGGGGGTAGCCATGGATATTACGTTGCTGGATGCTAGGACTGGGCAGGAGCTTGATTTGGGGGGTAGAGTTGATATGCTCGATGATATGTCCGCTACTGAATATCAGGGTAGCCTTATCTCAAAGCAGGCGCATGAGAATCGCATGATGCTGCGCTCAGTGATGGCGAAGTTTGGCTTTCGTAATTACAGTAAGGAGTGGTGGCACTACTGGCTTAGCCCGGTGGAAAATCCTATCATGAGCTATGATTTTGCGCTGGATGATAGCATGCAGAGTGCTCCTTTCTCCAACCGTTATTGAGCGTGGGGGGCAGGGGGATGTCCAAGCTCTATTATGCCCGAATTTACCAATGCATTCAGCGGTCTTGCCGCCAAACGTCAATTAACACACACCGAGCTTGTACGCGCAATTCGCTACATGATTGCGGCTGAGTATGAAGCCATCCAACTCTACGAGCAACTCGCAGAGTCCACCACCAACGCCCTTGCTCGCAAGGTGCTCTACGATATTGCCGATGAGGAGAAGGAACACGCTGGTGAGTTCCGCCGCTTGCTTATGGAGATTGCTCCTGATGATGAGCAGTTCTACACCGAAGGTGAGTCAGAAACAGAGGAGAATATTAAGATTGTCTGCAAGAATGGAGACTGCGCCTGCTCTCCCTGTGTCTGCAGCGATGATGACACCTGCTGCAGTGACGAGAAGTCAGATAGCACACCTGCTTGCGAGAAGCCCGCAAAGCAGGCTGATAGCATGCAGGGCATGTGAGCCGTAATAAAAAAGCAGCCACCTCTTCTCGGATGAAGAGGTGGCTGCTTTTTTGTGAGTTTATAGGGAGGGTTATTTGCTCTTTTTGTCGGGAGCAGGGTAAACCTCGGCCACGGCAGAGATGATCTCTGGCAGGTTCTTGGCTATGCGGCTCTCCACGCGCTTGCGCAGCTCAGGCATGGCTGATGGGTCGATTTTGTCCATGCCGTTGTATGTCTTGGCGAGGGTGCAGATGAAATGCTCTGTCCACTTCTTATTAAAGCGAGGCTTAGAGAGCATTTTGCTCAGCTCGGGGAGAGTCTTGCCGATGTTGTAGGCATCACCACCCATGATAAAGACCTCGTGGAAGGTAGCTGAGGATTCATTCTTGCGGAAGAATCCCTTGTCCTTCTCTCGCTGATGGACGATGCAGCCCACTACCACGTTGATGAGCCTACCCTCATAGCGGCCTGAGTAGACGAGGCTGAGCTGGTCGATACTACACTCGACCTTCTTGCCAAGTTTGTTGGCGAGCACATCGCGCTTTTCTAAGTAATCACGGGTATCATCACTGACGGGTGATAGGTAAGCGATGTTGAGCTTGAGATCGCTGACATGAGCCTTGATTTGAGACTTGAGGGCAGGGAGCAGGAGCTCTGATATCTCCTCCGCATCGCGGGTCAGACCCTTGCTTGGGGTCTCAAAGCGAGAAAAGACAAAAGCACGTAACTTGAGCTTTTTGTTGAGCATGCTCAGTTGACGTGAGCAGGTGTTACCCTCAAGTTGAGGGTGTTTTTTCCAGAGAATGCTACCTTGACCCTCCCAACCACCGGGCAGATCGTAGCTAGTTGCAGTCATCTTGTTATCAGCATCCCTGATGACAATCTTGGCCTCTGCAAGCTGCGCACATGCGAGGATGGCGCAGAGGCTGATGGGTAAGGATAAAAGGGGGAAATATTTCATACATAACCATTCTCTCCTAAATGCTATCTGCTGTCAATATCAAAGCGCGCCACTGACATGCTCTGAATAAGGTTGACAGTCTCGGGCATTTAGGCTAAGCTCTCCGCACTATGGCAGGTCTTATTATTGCGCCCAAGGCGCGCATCTTTCACGGTCACGACTGGGTATACGGTACCGAAGTTAAAGCTGTTTTTGGCAACCCCGCACCTGGAGATGTCGTGCTGCTCAAGGATCAGCGCGATCGTTATCTTGGCTCAGCAATGTATAATCCTAACAGTCAGATTATTGCTCGTCGCTTCTCGCGCCGTAAGCAAGATTTGGATCGCGATTTCTTCGTCCGTCGCATCTCCCAAGCAGTGACCCTGCGTGAGCGCTGGATGCGCGATGAGCAGATTATGCGCATCGTCTGGAGTGAGAGTGACGGTCTGCCCGGTCTGATCATCGACCGCTACAATGACGTGCTTGTCATGCAAACACTCACGATGGCGATGTATCTTCGCATCGGTCTCATCCGAGACATCCTCAATGACATCATGCAGCCTCGCTGCATCATCGTGCGCAACGACTCCCCCATGCTCATCGCAGAGGGTATCCCCCAAGAAACCTACGTGGCTGTTGGCGGAGAGCCCAAGCCATTTGAGGTGACAGGTCGTGGGATTAAGTTCCTGGTTGATCTCAACAATGGACAAAAGACAGGTCTCTACCTCGACCAGCTCAAGAATTATCAAGACGTGGCAAAGTATGCCAAGGGTCGCCGCGTGCTGGATTGCTTCTGCAACCAAGGCGGTTTTGCCCTCGCATGCGCCAAGGCAGGTGCAACGAGCGTAACTGCAGTTGATATCTCAGAGGATGCGATTGCCTCTGTTCGTCGCAATGCCGAGCTCAATGGCGTTGAGATTGAGGGAATCGCTGAGAATGCATTCGACTTCCTCAAGCGCGAAAGCGACGCGGTGCGCGCTGGTGCAGAGCCCAAGTGGGACCTCATCATCCTCGACCCCCCAAGCTTTACACGCAACAAGAAGAGCCTCGTAGGAGCCATGCGCGGCTACAAGGAAATCCACCTGCGTGCCATGCAAATGCTGCCTCTGGGCGGTGTGCTCTCCACCTTCTGCTGCTCCCATCACGCCAGCTCCGCGCTCTTTAAGCAGAGTATTGGTGAGGCTGCCGTTGACGGTCACTGCACTCTGCGCTTGATGGAATATCATGGTCAGAGCCCCGATCATCCAGTCCTGCTCAACATGCCAGAGACGGAGTACCTCAAGGGCTTTACCTTCGAGATGGTTCCCGGTCGCTAAGATTGTAAAGGTCATTTGACATTCAAAACCGCCGCCACTCAATGAGTGACGGCGGTTTTTAAATTTGTCATAGCATAGCCATGATGGTTGGCTTAGTATTGCTTTTAGCGTTTTTTACGGAGAACTCTAATTTTTTTATAAGGAACCGAAGCATGAACTAAATTAGCAATAGAATGGTCTCTGAGATAGTATGGTGATGCACAAGAAGTCCATATAGTTAGAGTAATACATTTTATCGCTTGATTTGGCTCGAGTAGGGGGAAGGTAAGGCGAGGCTAGTTCGCTCGTGGGCTATGAATTAAGTAGGGCTTGCAACGTGGTAATATCATGTTATAGTTAACGCCTAAATAACTTAAAAACCTACAATTGTTCGTCTTCTATATCAATTATTGAGCGGAGGATGAGTGCTAATAATTACTCTGTTATTTGGATTTTATAATGAAAGAATCACCTTCTGCAGAAATGACGCAACCATCTATATTTAGCAGGTTGCGCCTAAGCTATGGTCTCGGGGCGAAGCTTATATGTGTCGAACTGGTCATCGTGTTGTTACTCGCTCTAGAGCTGCGCTCAGAGGAGCCCCTTGGCGAGTATTCGATATTAGAGATGAGTCAGCTTGTGATTTTATTAGCTGCTTCGATAATCTCTTTTTTTGCGTTCGCTTATGGGCGATTCGCCGTGCCAATAAAGCGATTATTTCTTGTTCTGGCTCTTGTTTTACTGGTCTTAATGATCAGAGAGTTGAGCTTTGGTCGTGTCTTTTACCATGATGGTTTGACCCCGATGAGCTCAGAGATGAAGCTGTTTTATAAGGCTAAGTGGCCAGTGCAGCTGTTGCGCTGGGGTACGGTTTTTTTACTGCTCATTGCCTTGGGCGTTCTGATTAGAGAGAAACTTTATTTAAGGCTGTTTCTCCTGCTGCCAAAGATCAAGATTTATGTGCTTGATTGGCTTATTATTTCCGTGACTGTGCTGGGCTCTTATTTGAGCGAGAAGGAGTGGCATATGCAGAATTTAGAGGAGTTTTTTGAGTTTCTTCTCTATCTCGCTCTGGCGAACCTTAGCTTGCGCTATGCACTCAATAAGAATGAGGATTGGGGTCGCTCTTCTAGTGACCGAGCTGTTGCTGGCAGTCTTTCCAGCTGACGTTTTTGCGCAATAGGTTAGTAAGCCACGGATTGGGGCTGATTGTGCCTGCGTTTCGGAAGGCTCTAGGATCGCAGATGCGGGTGAAGAGGACTCTCTTGATGCTGCTGCGTGGGATGCTCTTAAAGCTGTAGCCGACGCCTGTGTTGGATGACCAGAATGTGACGCTCTGCGCGTCATGCGTGATGTAGACGGCAATGTGCCCGCTCTCGCTGCCGCCAATGGCAGTTGTCCACCACATTTTGATGATGTCGTAGGGCTGGGCGTGTGTCCAGTCTTGGTAGCTGTAGCCAGCTCCGAGTTGAGCGATGAGCATGGCGTAGCCCGGGCCGTTGGAGTTGGCCCATCCCCATGGGCTTATTCCGTCTTGGCAGCGATGGGGGATGAGTGCTCTCCATGCCTCTTCGCTGATCGTGATGTCGCTGCGCTTGAGTGCGTCAAGGGTAGCTAGGTAGGTTGCCGATGAGCAGAAAGAGGGGCGCGCTCCCGCTAGGTTGATGCTGATTTGCTCGCGTTTTTGATCCCATTGGACGGCTGTCGCAAGGGCATCATGGGCGTTGTCCTTTGTGCTGTAGCCGCCAGCCCCCTTGCTGTTGATGGCGATAATGGAGTCTCGCATGTTCTCTTGCCAGCTCTTAGCATGGACAGAGTGGATGAGGCAGAGAGAGATGCAAATAGCTCTGCTGAGGTGTTTTTTTAACATGTGGTCAATAGGGGCAAGCAAGCGTGTTTATTGAAGCTTGAGTCGCAAGGCACTCGCTGGGATGTTTTGCATGGCTCTTTCTCCAACGCGCTGCCATTGGAGTTGAATATTGCCTGCTGCTGCTTTGCCTTGTATGATGTTGAGCTGTATCTCGTGGAGCCCCGGCTGGAGGTAGATGGGGCGATTGCCGCACACGATGCCTTCTTCCGCGTTGGGCGTTGAGCTACTGCTGGCATAGTCTCCTGCTTTGTAGTTGCTATCTGCATCAATGAGGGGGAGTTGATGGAGTCGTAGCTGGGCTTTGCTTCCCTCGACAGGACTTAGTCTGAGGCGGAATTGCCAGCCTTGCGCTGAGGGTGGAATTTGGATGTAGCCGCGCAGCTCGCTGATGCTGCCAGCGGGGAGTTGGAGATTACCAAGATCAGCGCATTGAGATGTGCTGATTGGCAGGGGGCTGAGACTCTCTAGCGTGGGGACGTAGGGGCTGCTGGCTTTTACTTGACGCAGCTGGATACCTTGTTGGGTGCTCTGTGCTTGATTGGCCGGGATTGGGATGTTGTCATAGGGGCGTTTTCCGCTGATGGCTCCTTTGCGCTTGCTCAGCGCGGGGTCATGCTGGTAGTTGTAGGCTCGGCGCATGCGTAGGGCTTGGCTGCGGAGTTGCTCTTGTGTTCCCTCGGGGAGTTGGTCTGCTATGTTGTGGCTTTCTTGGCTGTCGCGGAGGGTGTCGTAGATTTCGAAGTCTTCGTAGCCACTGCGTATGTTACTGCGGATGGCCTTGAGCTCTCTACCATCGGAGTCGCAGAAGTAGAGCATTTGCTGCTCACCGCGCTTGCGATGCTGCTTGTTAGGGGCGTAGCTGGGGTAGCAGGGCATGTTGCCGGGGTAGCAATATTCGCTATAGACGCCACTCATGGGCTGGGGATTACCAAGGAGGCTTGGGAGGAGTGATGTGCCTGTGCTGCGCAGGGGTATAGGGGCTCCTGCGAGCTCTGCAAGCGTGGGCATCCAGTCGTGGAATTGGCTTGGGGTGTGGCTGATGCGAGCTTGCTTGATGTAGCCAGGCGCGTAGATGAGGCAGGGGACGAGTAGGCCTCCATCCCAGAGGTCTCGTTTGATGCCATCACTTTTTCCGTAGCTGGTAAAGAAGGCTGGGTTTTGTTGTGGTGATGGATGATTGGGGCGGCCGGCGATTGAACCGGCTTCGTTGTGGGCTCCATTATCACTTGTCAGGATGATAATGCTGTTCTTAGCGATGCCAAGGTCTTGGCAGAGTTGTCTTAGATCGCCCATGGCATCGTCAATGCGGCTCACCATGCTGGCGTGTCGTTGCGCGGCTAGGAGGGTGCGCTTCCAGTGTTTGGGGTTGAGTTCACGGGCTCGTTTTTCCCATTGTTGGTTGTTGCGGTACTCAGGGTTGATATAGCTGTCACGGGGAGCTAGAGCGGTGTTGATCATGCGACCGCTTTGCCCAAGCCATTGGAGGCCTCCTTTGATGCCGCCTCCAGCGGGGTAGGGGCAGTTTGGGATACCAAGTCGGGCATGGGGTGCGGTGAGATTGAGCATGAGGAAGACGGGGCGCTTGGGTTCATGTTTTTTTTGCTCAATGAGCCATTGCTTGGCCCGGGCAGTAAAGAGGTCAGTGCTATAGCAGTTATCGAGGCTATCGGTAATGACGCGATCTCTGTCCCAGATGGCGCGATTGCCTTCTTCCTTGGGGTATTGGCTGTGGCCTGCTATATGGTTGTGGTAGCCAAAGAAGTAGTCAAAGCCGCGCTTGCTGGGCCAAGCTGCTGAGCTGTTGGGGCAGCCTGCACTCTGATCCCCGCCACCGATGCCCCATTTTCCGATGAGTGCGCTCTTGTAGCCTGCGTGCTGCAGGAGGCTAGCGAGGGTGGTGGTGTTTTCTAGCGCGGCATCAAAGTTGTTATTGCGGACGACTTCGGATTGTCCCTGATGGGTGCCTGTGAGGAGTGAGGCTCGGGCAGGGGCGCTGACGGGTGCTGCGCTGTAGTGACGACGCAGCTGTAGTCCTTGCGCAGCCATGGCATCAAGATTGGGGCTGCTAATCTGCGGGGTGTACTTTGCTTCGTGGTAGAATGCGAGGTCGCCCCAGCCCAAATCATCACAGAGTACAAAGATGATGTCTGGTTGAGGATTAGCACAGAGAGTACTGAGGCTGAGGGTAAGGCTAAGGAGGGAGATGCGATACATGACTTTTCAGATAGGAAATAGTAGCACGCGATTGTAGTGATAACAAGGCGTGACTCTGTCAATTTGATGATTTTGTGCTCGCCTTGCTTGGTCAAAAGCTGATATATTAGCCATGGATAGTACCCCTTATGAGTAGTATAAAGAGAACAACAGTGAAGGAGGCTCTGACTTGTGAAGTCGCTATGGAGCAAATCGAAATTCAAGGATGGGTGCGCACACGCCGAGATTCAAAGGCTTTTGCCTTTCTTGAGATTAATGATGGATCGTCGTTGGCCTCAATTCAGGTAGTGGCTGATGCTGGTATTCCCGGCTATGAACGTATCAAGGAGATGAGCACGGGGGCCTCTGTCGTGGTGCAGGGTCAGCTGGTGGAGAGTCCGGGTAAGCAGAAGTGGGAGCTCCAAGCGCAGCGTTTGTCTCTACTTGGCGTAGCTCCTGATAGCTACCCTCTCCAAAAGAAGGGGCATAGCCCTGAATTTTTGCGCTCGATTTTACATCTGCGCCCGCGTACGAATCTGTTTGGAGCTATTTTCCGCACGCGTTCCCGCATGGCTGCTGCCGTGCACGACTTCTTTAACTCTCGCGACTTTATCTGGGTACACACCCCGATCATTACAGGCTCAGACTGTGAGGGAGCAGGCGAGATGTTTCACGTCACGACGATGGATCCACTCAAGGAGCATGGCGACTATGAGAAAGATTTTTTTGGCAAGTCAGCCCAACTGACTGTCTCTGGGCAGCTGGAGGCTGAGTGTTTTGCCTGCGCTCTGGGCAACGTCTACACCTTTGGCCCCACTTTCCGCGCGGAGAATAGCAACACAACGCGCCACGCCTCTGAGTTCTGGATGATTGAGCCTGAGATGGCCTTTTGCAATCTTGAGGGTGATATGGATGTGGCGGAGGACTTTATCAAGCATCTTGTCAACACCATGCTGGCTGATGAGAGCGGTGATATGGAGTTCTTTGGCAAGTTTGTGGACAAGGGGCTGCGCGCTCGCCTTGAGCATGTGAGCCAGTCTCGCTTTATCCGCTGTTCCTACACCGAGGCGATTGAGATTATGCAAAAGAGTGCTGTCAACTTTGAGTATCCACCTATCTGGGGCATGGATTTACAGACCGAGCATGAGAGGTTCCTCACCGAGAAACACTTCAAGACTCCTGTTATTGTTTACAATTATCCCAAGGATATCAAGCCCTTCTACATGCGTCTCAATGATGATGGCAAGACGGTGACTGCAATGGATGTACTCGTGCCTGGCATCGGCGAGATTATCGGAGGCAGCCAGCGCGAGGAACGCTTGGATGTGCTGGAGGATAATATGCGCTGCTCAGGTCTCAATATGGAGGACTATAGTTGGTATACTGATTTGCGTCGCTTTGGCACGGTGCCACACGCGGGCTTTGGTCTTGGTTTTGAGCGTTTGTTGATGTTTGTCACTGGCGTACAGAATATTCGTGACGTGTTGCCCTTCCCCCGTACGCCTCGCAACTGCGGCTGATACACAGCAGCTATTTTGTTATAAAGTGGCGCTCCCGCTGCTTTTTACTTGCCAAGAGCCCTTGCTCTATGGTAAAGATAATGAGCACTACGCATCAAGTTATGAATATCCAAGCTAAGTTTACACCCGTTCTCGACCCTGATTTTGTCGCCCCTGTTCTCTGGAACAGGGCCTTCGAAGCTGCAGCATCTGCTGACCCAGCTTCAACTACAATTGATTTGGCTCTTTCCCGTCTTGATGGCATCAGCTTCCGCTGGTCTGCCAAGCTGCTCCCCCATGTCGGTGAGAATATTGCTCTAAATAACCTCTACGTCGAGCGCACCATCAAGTTCCTCCTTTGGATGAAGGGTGGCTGCACAATCTATGTCGCAGGTGCTGATGAGATCGCTGATATGCTCAGTGCTACTTACTGCGCTGGTGGTCCTCGTGAGTTTGACTGGGACTTCATCGGTAAGAAGATTTACGACCAAAACATCACGGTAGTGAAGGTGGCTACGGCTGCTGATCTTCCTCAAGAAGATACATCCTCCATGCCTCTGGGTCGCAATCTTGATGGCTACCGCATCGGCTTTGACCTCGGTGGCTCTGACCGCAAGTGCGCAGCAGTTGTCAACGGCGAAGTAGTCTTCTCTGAAGAGGTGGTTTGGGATCCCTACCACCAGACTGACCCTATCTACCAGATGGATGGTGTGGATGACTCCCTCCTCCGCGCAGCCAAGCACCTCCCTCAGGTTGATGCAATTGGTGGCTCCGCAGCTGGTGTTTATGTGAATAGCGAACCCCGCGTGGGCTCCCTCTTCCGCGGTATCGCTCAGGATGATTTTATCAACGTGATTCGCCCCATGTTCAAGACCCTGCAAGCACGCTGGTCTGAGCGCATGGGCAAGCATGTTCCCTTTGAAGTGGTCAACGACGGTGAAGTCACCGCTCTGGCTGGCTCCATGGGTATGAATGACGATGCCGTCCTCGGTGTTGCTATGGGTACATCCCTTGCTGCTGGTTATGTCGACCCCAATGGTCACATCAAGCAGTGGATTAATGAGCTCGCTTTTGCTCCTGTTGACTACCAAGAAGACGCTGGCGTCTGCGAATGGTCTGGGGACAAGGGTATCGGTGCTCTCTACTTCTCCCAGCAAGCAATTGCTCGCCTCGCTCCCCGAGCTGGCTTTGAGTTTGGCAACATGCCATTCCCCGAGCAGCTTAAGAAGGTGCAGGCCTCTATGGAAGAAAATGACGAGCGCGCTCGCAAGATTTATGAGACAATTGGTGTGCAATTTGGCTACACTGTGGCCTACTACACCAAGTTCTACGATGTACGCAACCTTCTCTTCCTCGGCCGCGTAGCCACGGGTGAGGGTGGTCAAGTCATCATTGACAAGGCCAACGAGGTACTTGCTACTGAGTTCCCCGAGGTGAAGGTCAATCTCTGCGTACCTGACGAGAAGACCAAGCGTCACGGTCAGGCTGTTGCTGCAGCCTCCCTGCCTAAGATTGGCTAAGCAGCTTAGCTTAATAACGACTCTAGAGCTGAGGTGGATTCCTATGAATCCTACTCAGCTCTTTTGTTAAAGACGCATTCAGATAGAGAATATCCTATGGACGCCACAGCTGATTCATGGACATGCCCCAATTGTCAAACAGAGATTGAGACGGATGCATTGAGCTTCTATGCTCAGGTCAATTGTAGTCACTGTGGCTTGGAGGATCGCGTCAACACCCTGATTGCCAACTACCGTATCGAGGGTATCCTAGGTGTCGGTGGCATGAGTATCGTCTATCGAGCTCGCGACTTACTGCTCGATCGGCCCGTGGCTCTCAAGCTGCTCAATGATACCTATAAGGGGCAACCTGAGCGTATCAAGCGATTTGAAAAGGAGTGTGCATCGATGGCACTCGTCCGCCACCCCAATGTGGTCTCTGTCTATTCGGCAGGTATGGTTAAGGATCAGTTCTACATAGCGATGGAGCTGGCGGAGGGTCGCAATCTAGAGCTGCTCGTCGGCAAGACCGATGAAATTACCCCGCTGATCATGCTCGACATCGTGCGCCAAGTGGCATTAGGCCTTGATGCGGCACACCAAGCTGGCCTGCTGCACCGCGATATGAAGCCTGGTAATATCCTTCTCTCTGACGAGGGGCATGCCAAGGTGCTTGATTTTGGGCTCTCTCTACAGACCTCTGAGGCAGATATGGAGGAGCTGATTTGGGCGACACCATTTTATGTGGCTCCAGAGACCCTGATGCGTGAGCCCGAGGACCTGCGCACGGATATTTACTCGCTGGGTATAACGCTGCGTCATCTGCTCACTGGCATTGACGAACTGGCTAATAAGGAGCTCTCAGGCGATGATATGCTGGATTGCAAGCTACGACTGCCATCCATTAAAAAGCAGAATCCGAAGCTGCGTGATTCGCTCTGCCAAATGGTGGACTTCATGACACAGTATGACCCTAGCGATCGCCCCTGTGACTACGATGAATTGCTCATTGAGCTTGAGGATGTGATGGCGGATATCAAGCGTACGCGCCGCAGCTCTGGTACTCATGATAGGAAGTATTTGAAGCTTTATGGAATTCCCATTATTGCTGTGATTGCGACCGCTATATCTTCCAGCTTCTTGACCTTCGCACTTGTAAAAGTCAAGCAGGGGCTTGAGCTCCCTGCACAGAGCATGCATGACTTTGATGATAATATCTACCTGACCGGTATCGTCGAGTCTATGGGAGATAAAAGCTGGGAAGATGTCTTGATGAATCTCGAAGGTTATGAATCGATGACCTCTGATCAGCTGCGCGCGGTCTGGTCCGCTCAGCTGCGCTGGGTAATTTGCTACATGCAGCAGCCCGAGGACGAGGTAAAGCTGCAGGTAATTGCCCTACAAATTGAATCGCGACTCTCCAATTCATCGCAAAAGAATGAGCTTAGGCATAGACTAGAGCATCTCTCTGACCTGCGCTGCCTCAAGACTCAGGACTCGCTGATTTATCAGGATGAGCGCTACCCCTTGCTGAACTTTGCAACTGATTTAACTATTATTAAAAATTGCCTTGAAATGGAGACAGATAGCTCCATTTTACCCTTGATAGTGTTGGCGAAGAGCAAGCTCGCTGGAGATAACGCAAGCTTGGCTAAATTGACAATCTTGTTTGAGACCTATGCTGCAAAGCTTCTCGCTAATGCGGCTACTAAGCCTGCTGCTAACAATATATCTGTCGACTTTGATCAGAGTCGACGGACCATGAGCTTTGAGTACAATCATCATATTATTAATGATTGTATCTCCTCTATGAAATTATCACCAGCTCGTAAGCTGGAGATGGAGGTATGTAAGGAGGTGTGTCAAGAGGGAGAGGCATTCTTGGAGCGCCTTAGGCATGCCGCCGACTCTGAGTACCGCGATGGCCTCACACCTGAGGCTCTCCTCAGTATGACAGAGCGCGAGCTAGGCTCTGCAGAGCGCCGCTGTGCCTTGGCCTGCCTTGAGCTCATGCTGCGCGGTGAGTATGATGATGCTCGCAGGTTCTATCCCTACATAGCTGAGGGGCCCGGATGCATAGAATTAGCCGTCAAGCTCAACGACTGGCTACAACGCCTAGGCAAGTAAGCTGGGGATTTATTTACGCCCCCCCCTGCGCGGATGAATCTTCAGTCGTTGAGGCGGTGGCAGATGGGGTAGCGGTGACGCTCCTCTGGCTTGTCGAGCAGCAGGATGGGGGGCAGCTGTGCTCGCTTTGCTGCTGAGGCGATGCAGCGCCGCTGAATGAGTCGTACGTCATTTTCTACATAGCTATCACCGTGCTCTTGCAGCAGCTCGCTGGGACTCACGTTGCGGTCTAGCGTCTCGTGTAGGATGCTGTCTATTTCTGAGCGGCTGGGCAGTGTTAGACTGCCAAAGAAGCCAGGGCGCTCCTCATCCATATGTTTGGAGAGTAGATAAATATCCATTTCATAGAGTGAGCCGAGGGGAAGTAGTTGCGCTGCGCACTGGGCGTAGAGAGCAAAGTCACCCAGCATCAGCTCTCGTCTGCTCAGCGCGGAGATGAGCATCTTGCCCTCCTGTTTAGCGATGGTGACGAGCAGGTTGGCCTGCATACGTGCATGTAGGTCTAGGAGTTGGTCCTCCTGTAATTCGGCTCGCTCAAGAAGCTGCGATGGCAGCTCGCCTAGTTCAATTTGTTGGCATGTGACCCCAATCTCCTTGGTCCATGCTGGCACAGAGCCACCAAAGCTGATGATTTTGAGATTAGATGCCCCAACTGCTTCTTGGGCGAGTAGGGCGAGTAGCTGACTGTTTGCAGACTGAGTTGATAAGGTGATGCCCTGATAGCCGTGGTTGCGGCAGCTATCGCGCAGTGCGCGGACAATGGCGTGGCGCAGCAGACTCTCCTCTGTGGGCAGAGCGCGGGCGGTGGCTGCTTGTTGCAAGTCGACGACCACTTGAGCTGATTCAAAGAAGGGGAGGCGCGCGAGTACTTCACCGCTGGCGTTGTAGAAACTAGAGCCACCGCCATAGATTTGACCCTCGCTCATACCAACATGGTAGATGCAGGCGAGGGAGCATTTATTGGTTTGGGCTTCCCAGCTGCGAGAGGCTTGTTCCTGTGCGGTATGACCAGCATACCATGCTTCACCACTCAGGCGAATCATCAGGTCGAGCTCATCAATATCAGTATAGCTCTCCTCAGAGCCAATCTCAACATAGATGTTGATGCCGCCCAGCTCAAAGGCGATGGTCTCATCAAGCTGTGTGATTTCATTGTTTTCTAAGAGAAAGGGGCTGAGGTAGACCTCATTGAGTAAATCCTCCTCATCGATTTCCTCTAGACCAAAGATATCTTGATCACTCATTTGGCTCAGCGAGTTGCTGTAGCTAGCTAGAATGAGCGGTACAGAGCCCAGCTCAAGAGAGAGTAAGTTGAGCGCGTGCTCACTCTGCTCGATAAAGGATCGCCTCTGGCAAAAGTCGAGAGCATCAGGACCGCAGAGCGCAAATGCAGGAGCGATGATGAGCTCGGCACCGCGATCGATGCAGTCGCGGTATGACTGGACGATGCTGCGTAGGTTGTTGGAGAAGTCTGCCGTGAGTGGCGCGTTTTGAATGATACCAATTTTGGGTTTCTTTTTCATGCTTAGAGTTTGGGCCTAGAGTTATTTTGCAGCTTGCTAGTTAAAATGCAAGCGCAAAATATGTATTTCAATATATTTGTTCATGTGCTAGGTAATCAGACGAGCGAGAGTGGGTGATTACTCCCAAGTTCTCGCTGTCTTATCGATGCAGCTGTGGCTCAATTTGCAGCTGCTGGATGCGGTAATTGAGCTTTCTGATCGTGGTGCCTAGTTCACGAGCTGAGGCCGATACGTTGCCTCGGTTGCGTTTGAGCGCGGCTGTGATCAGCTCGCTTTCAAAGGCGGCTCTCAGACTTGCTATATTAGCCTGAGTTGGTCGCTCCGTATCGGTGGCAATGCTGCCCTCCGTACCTGTAGCTGCTGCTGTTTGCAGAGACGGGGGTAGGTCAATGGCGTTGATGACACCTGAGTTAGACATGATAACTGCGCGCTCAATCATATTCTCAAGCTCGCGGACGTTGCCTGGCCAGTGGTAGCTCATGAGCATGTCAATGGCTGGCGTTGAGAGTCGTTTGACCTCTTTGTTGTAGCGTTTGTTGTACTTGGAGAGGAAGTAGTCAGCTAGGGAGATGATGTCGACCTTGCGTCGCCGCAGAGGTGGGACATTGATGGGGAGGACTGCAAGGCGGTAGTATAAGTCCTCGCGGAACTCACCATCATCCTTCATCTTCTCTAAATTGCGTGAGGTTGCGGCAATGATTCGCGCATTAGTGATTACCGCTTGCTGTGAGCCGACTCGCTCAAATACTTTCTCCTGTAGGACGCGCAGCAACTTGATCTGTGTTTGGATGGGGATATCGCCAATCTCATCGAGGAAGAGTGTGCCCTCCGAGGCCTCCTCAAAGCGGCCGATGCGCTGCTTGATTGCTCCAGTAAATGCGCCCTTCTCGTGTCCAAAGAGTTCAGATTCAATAAGCCCCTCGGGTAGGGCAGCACAGTTGACTGCGACAAAGGCTCCGTTGCTGCGGTCTGAGGCATAATGGATAGCCTGCGCCAAGAGCTCCTTACCTGTGCCAGACTCGCCAAGTAGGAGGACATTAGCGGTTGAGCGCGCTACCTTGGATAGCTCCATGTAGACGGCTCGCATGGCTGAGGAGTGCCCGACGATGTTGTCAAAGCTTTTGCTCTCACCTAGCTCTAGGCGCATGCGGTCATTCTCACGCTCCAGTCGCTCGCGCTCCAGCTTCTGCTCTCGCACGGAGTCTACGGCATCAGCTAGGATGTTGGCGACGACGACGAGGAGGTTGACGAGCTTCTCTAGTAAGGGAGGCTCAAGTTGATCAAAGGTGAGTGAGAGGGTGCCTATCGTGCCACCGTTGAGGGTGATGGGGACGCACACAAAGGAGTCAAAGATTACCTCACCGCGGGATCCTGTACGGTTGAGGAACTCGGGCGTATGCGCTGTGTTATGGATGATGGAGGGGCTGCCATGTAGGGCGACAAGCCCCGTGATACCCTCACCAATTTTGTAGGTTCCTCGGTTGTTTTCTTCGTCAGAGAGACCGTATGAGGCCTCTATCATGAGCTTATCACTATGCCTCAGGCAGAGAACTCCTTGGACAAAACCAAGCTTCTCCTGTAGGATGCGCATGGTCTTAGCCAGCAGCCCCATCACCTCTTGCTCCCCTACAAGGATGCGAGAGATGTCAGAGAGGACACGTAACTCTAAGCTGTCTCCAGAGAGGTCGTCTAGCTTGTCTCTGAGAGGACTCTGGCTCATATGCCGTTAAAAATTGGGAAATCAGCGATGCTCAATAACGCGGCTTGCAGGATAGCGCACCTTGGGGTCTTGTGCATGTGTATCCTCAGCACTGCGATAGCCAAATGCCATGCCGAGTACAGCATGGTAACGGCTCTCTTCTAAGTTGAGGATGCGATCATACTCTGCTGGAATTATGCCACCGATAAAGCAGCTATCAATGCTCATGCTGGCTGCAGTGTGGGCGAGGAAACCACTTGCAAGGTGGATTTGGCTCTCGAGGTATGCCTTGGCATCTGCCTCGTCTTTCCAGAAGAAGGAGTAGTTAGCGTACTTTGCGCTGGCTGCAGCAGCTGCTTCTTCACTGATGCCGCGGATCTCGCGCTGGAGATTGATGTAGTCGGTGATGTCTTGGTCGTCGACATCGCGGCGAGCGCAGAGTACGACGTAGTGTGAGGCATCACGTACCTGAGTTTGACCAAAGGAGGCGGTTGAGAGTTGCTCGCGCAGCTCCTTGTCGCTCACGACGATAAATTTCCAGAGCTGTAGACCCAGCGATGATGGGCAGAGTCGAAATGCTTCTTCGAGATCAGCCCACTCATCGGTAGGAATGATGGCGCTGGGTTCAAATTTTTTGGTCGCGTAGCGCCAGTTGAGGATGTCAAGTTGTGTGCTCATGTTCAGGGATGTGTAGGTTGTTTAAAAGTTGATAGGCATTGCGGTGCCAGTTTCACTCAGGGAGAATGAGATGCCAAAGCCAGTTTCTTTGTTGCCGCCGTTATCACGTAGGAAGAAGGAGGCACCAATTTGCCAAGCCCCTGCATTACGGAAGACGGAGTACTGTTGAATGGGGATGCTGTTAATCTCGGCGTCAAAGTACCAGCGAGCATTAAAGCTGTAGTTCTCAGAGATGCGCAGGCCAAGCGAGGCGTTGATCTGGCTGGCATCCTCTTGGATGGAGTGACCACTCAGGTAGCGATGCCCTATCCCTACTTCAAGCCAGCGTGTGAGTTGATACTCGATGTTGTGGTTGAGCTCGGTAAAGCCATCGCCCTCCCCAATGATGGGGAACTGGGTCTCAGATGTGAGGGTAATACGCTCAATGGGTGTGAAGTAGAGCACTGAGTAGAGGTTGGAGGTGTTGGTATTGGAGTCGCTGTCCTCGAGGTTGATGTCGAAGAATCCGTTCCAACGCAGCAGTGTGCGGGACTCACCATCGTAGCTAGTGCGAATGGTGTTTTGCAAACCAGTACGCCAGATACCCCAGTCACCCCAACTATCGGGGCCGGTGAAGCTCATCAGGTCGAGAGGCATGGGGTTGTTGGTGCTCAGGGAGCTTGACCAGCCGTTGATTTGTGGTACAAGCGGGTCTGAGGAGCTCATCTGGTTGTAGGAGATGGTGCCGTAGGGCTGCATGGTGTGCGTGATGCCATCAATGCTGAGCCAGTCCGACTGGACGCTCGAGTACTTGCGATGCATCTTGATATTGATATCGCAGGAAAGGTAGGCGTTGAATCGTGTGTCATCTCGTACGTTATCGAGGCCATAGTAACCTGTGTAGCCAAATCCTGCTTTGGGCGTGATGTTGATGAAATCCTTAATCTTAAAGGCGGAGCTAAACTCGTGCGAGGAGGCGAGACGTGAGTAATCGGCCTCATTGAGCAGGCGGCGGTAGTAGGCCTGCAGGGCTGGATCTGTGGTCATCGCCAAGGCGTTTTTGTATTCGATGCGCTGGTCTATGGGTATATTCTGCTTAATGATGCCTGCGCTGTTGCGGGTCTCGTAGTTGATGCCACTATTTGCAAGGGCACTACGCACGCGATAGTAGGACCACTCTGCGCGGTCATCCGCGCTGTAAAAATCATTGGGCGTGAATCGCGTAAGAAGGATTTGCTCGCTCTTTTTGCTGCGGCGCACAAGGCTCACGGTGTTGCTGGGCTTGTCATTAGTGGAACTCTGTGACTCGTAGAAGTCACGCAGGAGGTACTCGTCACTCAGGATGTTGATGTTTGCTTTGAGTCTCCATTCGCTCTGCACATTACTCAGCTTTTGGAGCTGGATCATATCCTGCAGCGCGATACGGTAGCGCTCCTCATCGATAATCGTGCGAGGGAGGTTGGTTGGGTTGTGCTGAGGGTCTGTATCATCGGCATAATAGAGGCTCAGTCCCGTCATATTGGGGTAGAGTTCTACCTTCTTTACTGTCTCAATGTCTAGACCTACGCCGATGCCGCGTGAGCTACGGTAGTCGACTTTAGCTGTGAGGATGTAGTTGCTGGTGGGTTGCCCATTCTCCACTCGTCGATTGCCGATGAGGAAGCCGTAGTTGTTGCGCAGATAGGCACCCCAGATGTTGCTAGAGCCTGCACTGGGAAGGTAGCCCTCTTTGGGGTTGAGTGAGTGATAGAGGGGCACCCAGCCCAAGACGGGCACGCGCATGCTGTGGTTCTCACTACCCAGACTCATGCCCTCAAGGCGACCATGATCGCCCGGGTAAACGGTGATTTTTTTAAAGCCGAGCCAAGATTTAGGGCTCTCGACATCGTGGGTACTCAGCTGGGCGTCATGCATGGTGATGTACTGAACCCCATTCTCATCAGTCGCGTAATTGGCACGTTTAGCCCGTAGAATAATCCCATTGATTTTGCTGCGAATTCCATAGAAAGAGGCATTTTCATTGCCCCAGTTATACGAGCCCTCGGCGGCTCGGGTGAGCATGTTGCCATGATGAATTGTGATGTTATCAAGCATGGAGGCCTCTTTTGCCGCATTGTCCAGCGCGATGTATTGAGCCTTGATGTCTAGTCCTTTGTCGCTGATGAGCTGGATTGGTGTATCCTTACTTTTGTAGCTGACTTGTTGCGTCTTTTGCTCGAAGCTTATCTGAGCATTTTTAGCGGTGACGGAGAGGTTTCCGGGGATTTGGGGGGTGACTTCCTTATTCGTGGAGTAATCAATATCAGTCTCTTCTAAGTCGATGGGCTCGCCCTTGAGGTTGGGGGCGTCGAGTTTGATATCATCAGGGAGGGGGATAAAGCTAGCGTAGCTGTTGGCACTGATGATAAGTACACAAAAGCTAACGCATTTGAACCGTGAAATCCAGTTGTATTTCCCGTTGATCTTATTTGGCTTCATCTGAATATAGTCTGATAGGGGGCGATGGTTACTTGCGAGGGGGCAATTTAGATTGTATCGCCACGGTAGCGTTTGCGCATGCGGTCGGGGGCTTCATCCATGTTGACCACAACAAAGCCATCTAAGGTGTTACCAAAGCTCTCATCGATGTTAAAGGCGATCATTTTCCCATTGAGTCGCAAGTAGTGCTTGAGCAGGACAGGGATGCCCTGCTTCCCATCCTCAATGTCATTGATGACTTGAGAGAGGACTCGTGAATCTGCCAGTGCTCGGGGCAGCAGTCGGCTATCCTCGCTGCGTAGAGTCATCTCCTTGGGAGGGGGGGATTTAGGGCGTATGAGCTTGGCCATGTCCTCATTCATTTGATTCTCCTTGAGGTAGGAGATGATGAGGGAGCGTGAGAGCCACTGGTAATGGGAGGATATGCTCACAGTGCCATAGAGGTAGTAGTATTGCGGATGCTTCTTCATGAAGCGTCCGATGCCCATCCAGAGGGTGTCGAGAGAGGCAGGGAGTTTTTGGTGCTCGGGGATGATGTAGGCGCGACCCATCTCAAGGCCATGGCGCAGCTGATCCTGGAGCTCGGGCTTCATCTTAAAGAATGCTCCGTTGTAGAGACCATTGCAGCCTCGCTGGTCGAGTATCTCATCAGTGAGCCCCATGCGATAAGCTCCGATGACGCGCTGCGACCTAGTATCCCACATAAAGAGGTGGTTGCAGTAGCTGTCGTATTCATCGATGTCCTTGCTCTCACCTGAGCCCTCGCCGACGATGCGGAAGACCTCCTCACGCTGGACGGCAATCTCTTGCATGATATTGGGGATGAATTGAGCCTTGATGATGTAAATCTGGAGCCCTGTTTTATCGTTGTCATAGTAGAGTGCCTCAGGGGGGATTGTGGAGAGCTCGTCAATGATGAGTTGGGGGTTAATATGCGGATCAATCGGCTTGAGCTCACGCTCGGTATTGCTGGATTTCTCCTCGATGAACTTGTAGTTGAGGAGCATGGTGCGCAGGCGTAGGTAGTCTGCGAGAGCATGATCATCATCAAAGCTGGATAAAATATGCGGGCTGATGGGCTTGCCTAGGCTGATTTGGTGAGGCATGCGGCCATCGCGCTTGATCTCGCGTGGCAGTAGGTTGGCGCGTTTGCCCTTGCACATCACGCTGACCATTTGAAAGAAAAGACCTGTGCGTCCACTGATGTGCATCGGGACAACGGTAGCATTCATCTTTCGGATGATGGAGGCAATGTTGCTTTGCCATGGGTCGTCAATGACACGCTTGTCTTTAGCGGAGTAGGTAGCGGCTGATCCGCTGGGGAAGACGAGGACGCAGTGACCCTGTCGTAGCCATTTGATCATCTCACGCATGCCTGACATGTTGGCACGCACAGCTTCTTCTCCGCCATAGACGTTGACCGTGATTGTGTAGTCGCGCATACCATGCACGCAGTTGAGGAAGTCATTGACGATGATGCGTACATCCTTGCGTCGCTTCATCACGACATCGCCAAACATAATTCCATCGGATAAGCCGTGGGGGTGGTTGGCGACAATGACGCAGGGGCCTTCCTCGGGTATGTTCTCTAAACCGCCTTCATTGAGTTCGTAGTTGAGATCGAGATGGCGGCAGGCGAGCTGGAAGAAGTTGTCGGGGGAGCCATTATCCATATCGTCATCGATATTGTAATGAGCGACATTGAGGCGGTGGAAGCCTAGGTAGCGCTCGCCTAGATTGAGTAGCCATTTGGGTACCCGCTTCTTGCCTCCCAGCAATTCGCCGAGATCTACCATTTTTCTTTTCATGTGCCTAGGATCTATCTGTTCTTGCCGTTGCAAGATAGGTATATTTTAGCAGCATGCATGGTGCAGGTCAACCGTAAAGCTGTGCTTCCACGGCTGCTTTTCAATTATTATGCATCTTTTGCAAATAACGCTAAATGCGATTTGATTAGCAACTGCCATCAATTCATGCCTCGGAGATACGCAGCTGCATGATAGGGCTCTACTTTGAGCCTGATTTATGGCTTTTTAATGAAAATAAAAAAGCCCCCAGCTGCGCAGGTGGCAGGCTGGGGGCTTGATGAGATTTGTGGGCTTTTTAGCTAATGAGGCTCTTGCCAGACATCTCAGCAGGCTGAGTGAGTCCGAGGCGAGCCAAGATTGTGGGTGCGATATCAGCGAGGATACCATCACTGAGCGTCACGCTGTCTTGGTCGCAGCCACAGTAGATGAGGTCGACAAGGTTGGTCGTGTGAGCTGTGTTAGGAGAGCCATCGGGGTTTGTCATGTTCTCGCAGTTGCCGTGGTCAGCGCAGATGAGCGCACATCCACCCAGGGCGCGAATCTTGGTCACGCACTTTTCGAGAGCCTTGTCGACAGCTTCGCAGGCGGTGATGCCTGCATCGAGGAAGCCGGTGTGACCGACCATGTCGGGGTTGGCAAAGTTCATGATGGCGACATCGTATTTGTCGATGGCTTTGACGAACTTGTCAGCAACTTCTTCTACGCTCATCTGAGGCTTCTCATCGTAGGTGGCTACCTCACGAGGAGAGGGGCAGAGGATGCGATCTTCTCCTTCAAATTGCTTTTCAACACCTCCGTTGAAGAAGAATGTGACGTGGGCGTATTTCTCCGTCTCTGCGATGCGCAGCTGCAGGAGCCCTGCTTCGGAGATGATTTGACCGAGCATGTTGTCGAGCTTTTCGGATTCAAAGATGATTGGAGTTGGGTAGCAAGCCTCGTACTCGGTGAGTGTGACATAGCTAATCTTGGGCATGACTGGGCGGCTAAAGCCGTCAAAGTCATCATAGATGAAGGCGCGGGATATCTCGCGAGCGCGGTCAGCGCGGAAGTTAAAGAAGAGCATGGCATCGCCATCATTCACACGCTGTGTATCTGCGTCGCAGAAGCAGGCTGGCTTGAGGAACTCATCGGTGAGCGCTTCGCCGTAGCTTTTTGTGGCATACTCAGCAGGTGTGCAGCTCACTGCTTCGCCCTTGCCCAATACGATAGCTTCCCATGCGATCTGCACACGATCCCAGCGTTGGTCGCGGTCCATGGCATAAAAACGACCTACAACGGTGGCTATTTTGGCACCAGTCTCATCGCAGCAGTCTTGGAGCTGCTGGAGGAAGGCTGCACCACTCTTGGGGTCACAGTCGCGACCATCAGTGATGGCGTGGATCATGATGTCCTTGACGCCAGCGGCACTGGCGAGCTTGATGATGCCAATGAGGTGATCGATATGGGAGTGTACGCCACCATCGGAGACGAGACCCATGAGGTGCAGGCGGCTGCCCTTGGCGATGTTGATCATATCGCTAAATGCCTTGTTGCTGCTCAGAGTGCCTTCTTCGATAGCCTTGCTGACGCGGCAGAGGTCTTGATAGACGACGCGACCAGCACCCAGATTGAGGTGACCTACTTCGGAGTTGCCCATCTGACCCTCGGGGAGACCTACATCCTCACCAGAGGCGCCCAGCATTGACTTGGGGCAGCTCGCAAGGAGCTTGTCGGTGAAGGGAGTGTTGGCAAGAACAGTAGCATCGCCAGTCAGCTTGGCTACTTCGCAGCCTTGAGGATTGCGGCCCCAGCCATCGCGGATAATTAGAACAACGGGTTTGTTTGACATGGTTGCAATGTAGCATTATTTGCCTTATTTGTGAAGCCTAATGCGTGTCTTGATGCAAAAAACAAGCTCAAAGAACCTCGCTCCACTCCTGCGCAGGCTGCTTGATGCTCAGATGACAGATGCGCTCAAGCATGCGATCCCAGTGCTCCTGACCCTGCAAAATATCAATCTGAATGCGCAGGAAGTAAATAGGCACATCCATCTCCTCTGGCTTGAGGAAGCGCACCGCATCCTTCTCTGTCGTGACGATTAAATCCATGGCGCGATCAGCGCAACGCTCAACAAAGCTCTCCATATCCGCTTGGTCGAACCAGTAGTGGTCAGGGTAGCGGCGGCGAATCTCAACATGAGCTCCGAGCTTGGAGCAGAGATTCTCAAAGCTCTCAGGGCGAGCAATACCGCTGAGACAGGCGATATACTTATCCTCAAGAAAATCGAGGGGCTGGATGTCACCTGTGAAAATATTCTCCAAATGTACAGGCCCATGGTCGGTGACGATGATGTCAGCAAATGGGTTGTACTTGCGGACCGTGGCGATGAGCTCATCCTGCGGCTTGCCCTCGCTCTTGGTGAGGATGATGTAGCTGGCGCGTTTGAGGCTGGCGCGCGGTTCGCGCATTGTACCACGGGGCAGTAGGCTACCTGTGCCAAAGGGCGCCCCACAGTCTACCAGCACGATATCTATCTCATGCTTGAGCTTGAGGTACTGCATGCCATCATCGAGGATGATTGTGTCGCAGCCCAACTGCTCGATGGCAAAGATGCCCGATTTGACTCGATCCTTGTCCACCAGCACGCTGACCTTATCAAGGTTGCGCGCCAGCATGAAGGGCTCATCACCTGCATAGAGGGGGCTGAGGTAGCGTGTGACGCCATCGCTGGCAATCTTGGGAGGATGAGTGAGAGCCCTGCCTGTATTCTTATCAATCCAATGCTGGCTCGCGGGTAGTTCCGCGCTTTTGTAGCCCCTTGTGAGAATGGCGCAGCGTCGCTGGCGTGCTGCAAGACTGCGTGCAAGTAGCTCAACAACAGGCGTCTTGCCCGTGCCGCCCGCCGTGATGTTGCCTACGCTTACAACAAATGTGCCTAAATAATGCACCCTCTTGATGCGGCGACTAAAGAGGTAGAGTCTCGTCTTGATGATGAGGAAAAAGAGCCATGACACAACGCGCAAGATGCAGCAGAGCACCCAAGCGCGGAAGCCTAGTTGCTTGCCAAAAATGACATCTGTGCCCCAATCGGCAAACTCCTCTGTGCGTGTTTTCATCCTCTAATCCTGTTCATTGTGCTCTTCTGATAATCTTAGCAAGAGCATTGGGAGAAGTCAAGTGAAGAGCTATTATCATCTATGATAGATTAAAACCTTGACTTGCTAGTCTAGCCGAATCTAGAATAGGCCTATGAATGATCAATTGATGTTGGGGCTTACGCTCTCCCTCATGGCTGGCTTAGCCACAGGGATTGGTGCGGCAGTAGCTTTCTTTATGAAGGGTACCGATACGCGTGTGCTCAGTTTTGCATTGGGAGCGAGTGCAGGGGTGATGCTCTATATTTCTTTTATGGAGTTTTTGCCCGAGTCTTTTGCTCTGCTGGGAGAGGATGCGAGCAGGTGGCTGCGCGTGTTGCCTTTCTTTGGAGGTATGGCTGTATCCTGTATCATTGATCGGCTCGTACCTGATGATGAGAATCCGCACGTCATCCATAAGCTCGATGAGTGGGAGAAGAGCCCACCTCACAATCTACGCCGCTCCGCCTACCTTTTTGCCTTCGCCATTGCTATACACAACTTCCCCGAGGGGATAGCAACGGTTGTATCAGCCTTTAGCTCCGAGCAGATGGCATACTCAGTAGCCATTGCGGTGGCTGTTCACAACATCCCTGAGGGTGTGGCAGTTGCCATCCCTCTCTACTGCGCTACACAAAGCCGCTGGAAGGCCTTTGGCTGGGCAACGCTCACCGGGCTTGCCGAGCCGCTGGGGGCACTGGTGGCGATGGCCTTCTTGATGCCCTATCTCAATGATCAGGTGATGGCTATTGTCTTTGCCTCGGTGGCTGGTATCATGGTCTATATCTCGCTTGATGAGCTGCTGCCCATGGCTCAGCGTTGGGGCCATCACCATATCTCCATCTACGGGCTCTCAAGTGGCATGCTACTCATGGCTTGCATCCTCTGAGGCAATGAGCTCTAAGAGCTAGGTACAAAAAAAGCGCTCCAAGCCTTTATCAGGCGGGGGGCGCTATGTTGTGTATGGATTATGCTCGTTGCTTACTTCTTTTCGTAGCTCTTGAGCATGACATAAATTTGCTTCATGTCCTTACTCGAGTTGCGGTAGATGAGGTAGGCTGCGGCCATGAGGCAGAGGGCTCCGCTAAGTGGGGCGCCCCATTTGATGATAGGAGTCATAAGAATTAGGTTGGTTCTGTGCTATGGGGTTTCTTTTTTGCGTTAGTCTCAATGAAATCCTCAGGGATGTAGGGCTCGAGTTTGCCCTCGGCATTGATGTTAAAGAAGGGGAAGTCTTTCATCCCCTTGAGGGTGAGTAGGGGGTAGCTATCCTCAAGCAGGTGTCCTCGAGCCTGAGCCTGCAGAGCCTTCTCGCTATAGATGACGGTATGCTTGACAAAGGTGATGCTACGCTCCAGGCGCTTCTTCTCCTCGATGAGGTTTGACTTGGCGGCGCGCAGCATAGAGAGGCGCTCCGCGAGCGTCTCATCGCCCTCGGTTGTCGCATCAAAAAAGCGCTTGATTTGGGGCAGGGTGAGCCCGGCTTCTTTAAGGCAGAGTATGCCGTAGAGAGTACCGATGCTAGCCTCGCCATAGACACGTCTACCCGATGCCGTTCTCTCCACGTGGCGCAGAAGTTGTTCCTTCTCGTAGTAGCGCAGGGTGTGGATGGAGAGGCCAGTCTTTACGGACAGGGCGGAGATGCTATAATTCATGGGCTGATGCTTGATGTCATTAGTCTACACAGACTTTGACTTAGGTCAAGTTGAATTTACGGCTATGGCAGAGATAATACTTGCTCCTAGCTCACAAATATGGCAGAGTAAAACGCAATAAATTATGGATGCTATACTCTCTGTTCTTCAAACGGCTGCGATGATTTTTATCGTTATCATGTTCTTCAATCTCATGATTTTTGTGCACGAGCTCGGGCACTTCTTAGCTGGCCGCTGGCGCGGAGCCTATATTGATCGCTTCCAAATTTGGTTTGGTAACCCTATCTGGCAAAAGACCATCAATGGCGTGCAATGGGGGCTGGGCTGGATACCAGCTGGTGGATTTGTATCACTGCCACAGATGGGAGACATGGAGGATATTGAGGGTGAAGTTGATTTGCCTAAGGACCTCAAGCCTCTCAAGCCTCTGGATAAAGTTATTATCGCAGCGGCTGGGCCTCTCTTTTCTCTACTCCTCGCCTTCTTCTTTGCGGTTGTCGTCTGGGTCGTAGGCAAGCCAACGGCTGATATTTCTAATCAAATTGGCTACGTTGTTCCCGAGTCTCCAGCTGCAGTAGCTGGCCTCATACCTGGGGATACCATCACCGCGATTGACGCTCAACCTGTCTACAAGTGGGCAGGCAATATGGAGGGTGTTAGCGAGCTACTTGCCCTCTCAGAGAACTCTGAAATTGTGCTGGATATTAATCGCCCTATGGCGGATGGTAGTAGCAAAAAAATGCAAATTACCTGCAGCTACGAGCTCCCTGATACCTCATGGTGGCAGCGCCGCGCCATGCGCAAAATTGGCATTGCTCCAGCCTTTGACGCATTCGTAGGTGACATCACCGCTAACTCACCAGCTGCCAAGGCTGGTTTGGAAAAGGGCGATAAGATTATTGCCGTCAATGGCAACAATGTCTACAGCCCAAGTGCGGTTCTTATCGCAAGTAAGGACGCTAAACCTATGACAATGACCGTAGAGCGCGCTGGTGAGCAGCATGCCGTCAATATCCAAGCTGTTATTCCAGCTAACTGGAAGGAGAGACAAGAAGCATACCCCATCCTTGGCTTTACGTGGGGAGCAGGGGAGAATATTGTGAGCATGGTACATCCCAATCCATTTAATCAGATAGCTCTGAGTGTGAAATGGATGGGTGATATGCTTGCCAAGGTTGTCAGCCCTGGAAGTGACGTGGGTGTCGAGCATCTGAGTGGCCCTGTAGGAATCGGTAACCACCTCTTCAAGATGCTTGAGGCCGAGGATGGATGGCGCTTTATGCTCTGGTTTGCCGTGATTCTTAACGTCAACTTAGCCGTCCTTAATATCTTGCCTCTACCCGTTGTTGATGGTGGTCATGTCACACGAAGTCTCATTGAGATGATTGTTGGACGCCCCGTTGGCGGAGTTGCTTTAGAGTATATTCAGCGCGCCTTTATCTTGCTTATTATGGGATTCTTTATCTTTGTGACGTTTAAGGATGTGGGAGATATGTTTGGCAGCTCCCAGCCTAAGACCAATGAGTTACCTGTTGCTCTCTTTGATTGAAATGGATAATTTTTGAAATAAAAAGTCATGTCGTGCCTGATTGCTGCTTGACAGCGTGAGAGATATTTTGATATAAATACGCATATGGCAAAGGCCTTCATTAATAAATTTTTCGGCATCGCAGCACTGATGAGCGGTGTCGCAGCCGCCTCAGAAGAGGGACAACACGGTTTGACAACGGATGCCCCTATCTTATGGGATATTGATTTGCCTTTCTGGCCAGGACATAGCCTCCCCATCTCGGGTTCGCTAATCATGTTTTGCGCGGCAGCTCTGCTCATCACTATTGTACTGAGACTCGCAACTCGACGCATGCAGCGCATCCCCAGCGGACTACAAAACTTCGTTGAGTGGGCTATAGAGACCCTCTATAACTTTGTCGAGGGCCTCACAGGCAAGCATCTAGCCAAGCGTTATTTCTGGTACTTTGCTACGATATTCTTGCTCATTATCACGAGTAACTACATGGGTCTCATCCCTGGTGTTGGTAGCATCACTTACGAGGGCAGACCCCTGCTGCGCGGGGCCAATGCTGATCTCAATATTGCTATTTTCTTGGGCTTCTCCTACTCTCTGTTCTGGATTATCTGGGTTCTGAGGGAGCAGGGGCTTGTGAAGTTCTACCATCATACCTTTGGAGCAAAAGGCGGACTGAGCGGAGCGCTCAAGTACATCGTCATGCCCATCTTCTTCTTTGTGGGACTCATTGAGATACTCTCCATCTGCATCCGTCCTGTAGCTCTTGCGGCTCGTCTCTTTGGCAATATCTTTGCTGGTGAGTCCATTGTTGAGCAGATGGCGGCCATTCATTTCACAGCAGCTATCCCCTTTATCACGCTGGAGCTCATCGTGGGCTTTGTGCAAGCACTCGTCTTCCTTATGCTTACAGCTATCTTCCTCAAGACTCAAGTCGGAGACGACGATGATGAGGAGCATGCCTAAAGCAGCAGAACAATTTTCCCGAAGCTTGATCATGAAGCAAAACGTGAGAGCTTAGGAAAAACAACAACACCCCCAATAGAAACATAATTATGACATCCCTCATCAGCACAGCAGGTGCAGCAGTACTCGGAGCCGGCATCGGCATTGGTCTCATCGGTATGAAAGCCGCTGAATCCACAGGTCGTAACCCATCCGCCTCTGGTAAGGTAATGACCATCTCTATCCTTCTTGCCGCTCTGGTAGAAGGTGTTGCCTTTGTGGCAATCTTCATGGGCTAAGCCCATTTTTGCTGTGCTGTCTCAGTTGGGGCAGCACAGCCGCCCCCTTTCCTGTCGTATCCGCCCCCCATTTTTAAATTCCTCAATAACACCATCACATATGTATCCACCCATTTTGGCTCTCGACATCCAGTCTCTTGTAAGCAAGTTCGGCTTGCATACTGATGTTTTCATTGCGCACCTGATTGCCTTTAGTATCGTCGTCGCCGTCGTCGTTAAGTTTGGTATCAAGCCCATCCAAGAACAACTTGAGGAGCGCCGCCAGCGTATCATTGATGGGGAAGAAATGCGCGCAGAGAGCGAGAAAATGCTCACTGATGTCAAGCTGACTAGCGATGTCATCATCAAAGACGCCCAAGAATTGGGACAGAGTGAGCTGACAAACGCGAAAAAAATCGCTCAAAATCACCAAGAAGAATCGGCAGCCAAAGCCATCACCGAAGCTCAAGACATCCTCAGCAAGGCACGCAAGCAAGCTGAGCTTGAAGCAGCGCAACAAAAGGCAGCCCTGCGAGGGGACTTTGCACGCCTCGTCGCCGAGGCTACGGCACAAGTCACGGGCAAAATCCTCAGCGAAGAGGACAAGCGCGAAATCAACGCGAGCGCAATTGCTCAGCTCTAATACTCTTGCACCCTCATTTTTATGAAAATCTCTAAGGATGTCCAAGGCTCAGCCCGCCGTCTGCTACGCCTCTGTCTGCAGCCCGATGGCCGACTTGATCACAATCTTGTGCGCCGTGTGAGCCAAGAGATTAGCCAGCGCAAGCCCCGCAACTACATTGCACTTCTAATCTCCTTCTGTGATTTTGTTCGTCTTGAGGAAAAGCGCCACACCGCCATCATACGCTCTGCTATTGAGCTGACCGAGTCTGAGAAAATCGCTATTATGGCAAAGCTCTCAGCCAAACATGTTGGCCTGAGCTACCAATGGGATATTGAGCCTAGCCTGCTGGCTGGCTTTACCATCCAAATTGCCGATGACGTCATCGACGCAAGTGTCAAGTCACGCATTGAGCGTCTCTCATGCATCTAATCCTTTTTCACCTTTAACTTAACCCCCTTACCCCCCCCTCTATATATATGAGCAGCATCGTCCAAGAACTGGAAGCCGAAATCCGCAAGGCCAGCGCGGCCATCGTCAATGAAAATGTGGGCACCATCAAGTCCATTGGTGACGGTGTCGCACGCATCGAAGGTCTGAGCAACGCCATGCTCAACGAGATGATTGAAATGCCCGGCGGCATCATCGCCCTCGCCATGAACCTCGAAGAAAACGAAGTTGGAGCCGTGCTCCTCGGTCGCGGCAGCGAGCTCAAAGAGGGCGATAGCTGCAAGACAACAGGTCGCCTCCTCCAAGTCCCCGTCGGCCCAGGCCTGCTCGGTCGCGTCGTTGACACCCTCGGTACCCCCCTCGATGGCAAGGGACCAATTGAATCAGTCGATCACTACCCCGTAGAAAAGATTGCTTCCGGTATCATTACCCGTCAGGGTGTGAGTCAGCCCGTGCAGACAGGCATCCTCTCCATTGACGCCATGATCCCCATCGGTCGTGGACAGCGTGAGCTCATCATTGGTGACCGCTCCACTGGCAAAACAGCCCTCGCGATTGACACCATCATCTCACAGGCCCAGCAGAATATTAAAGCTGAGGCCACCGATCAGAGCGACTACCGCCCGATGTATAGCGTCTACGTAGCCATCGGTCAAAAGCGCGCCACGGTGAGCCGTATTGTAAGCAAGCTTGAAGAATCAGGCGCGCTGCCTTATACCATCGTCGTCGTAGCCTCCGCATCCGAGAGTGCCGCTATGCAGTACCTCGCCCCCTACGCAGGTTGCGCCATGGGTGAGTACTTCATGGATCAGGGACAGGATGCACTCATCGTCTTTGATGACCTCTCCAAGCACGCAGTAGCCTACCGTCAGGTATCGCTCATCCTGCGCCGTCCCTCGGGTCGTGAGGCCTATCCTGGTGATGTCTTCTACCTCCATAGCCGCCTGCTTGAGCGCTCCGCACGCATCAACACCGAGGGTGGACGCAAAGGTGGCTCACTCACAGCCCTGCCCATTATTGAGACGCAGGCAGGTGACGTATCCGCTTACATCCCTACCAACGTGATTTCCATCACTGATGGTCAGATTTTCCTCGACACTGACCTTTTCTACCAAGGTGTGCGCCCAGCCATCAACGTAGGTATCTCCGTGAGTCGTGTAGGCTCTACAGCCCAGACCAAGATTGTCAAGAAGCTCGCAGGTACTATCAAGCTCGACCTCGCACAGTTCGAAGAGCTCCAAGCCTTCGCGCAATTCGGCTCCGACCTCGACGCCAACACCCGCAGCAAGCTCGATCGCGGTAGCCGCATCACCGAACTATTCAAACAGGGACTCTACAAGCCCAAGAGCCTCGGCATCGAGGTCATCAGTCTCTACGCCATCCAGCGCGGCTACTTCGACAAAGTTGAGGTAGAGCAGGTGCAGTCCGTACGTGACAAGCTTGAAGAGCGCGCCAGCATGGACGCAGATCTCATCGCCGAAATTGAGCAAATCCAAGAACTCACCCCAGAGCTTGATGCCAAGCTCAAGGCCTTTATGGAGAGCTTCAACTTCAGCGCCTAACCCCTAATCGAGAGCCTTAGACCCCATGTCAAGCCTCAGAGACATCAAGCGCCGCATTAAGTCGGTACGCAATACTTCGCAGATCACCAAGGCCATGCAAATGGTGGCGTCTGCCAAGATGCGACGTGCGCAAAATATGGCCCTGCAAGGACGCAACTACATCAGCGCCCTAGCCAAGGTCTTTGCCCACTTAGAAGAGAGCATCAAAGAGAGCAACAGCGAGTTGATGCACACGCGCGAAGAAGGCAAAAGCCTCATCATCGTCGTGAACACCGACCGCGGTCTCTGCGGCGGTCTCAACTCCAACCTCTTTCGCGAAGTCCTCGCTAAGAGCCCCGCTGATGCAGACTATGTGACCATCGGAGCTAAGCTCAACACGCAGATTATACGAGCAGATCGCAAGTTGCTTGCCTCCTTCTCCCTCTCTGATAATTTTGATGACAAGGCCCTCAAGCCCATCTTTGACTTCATCCGCAAGAGCTATCTTGAGGATGGCTACAAGGAGGTCATCATTGCCTATCAGGAATTCATCAACGTCATGGTGCAGAAGCCCAAGTTACACCAGCTGCTCCCCATCACAGCTGAGGAACTCATGGCGATAGCCGATGAGGGTGATTACAACATGGATAGTAGCAACTTCCTGCTTGAACCCTCAGCTGATGATTTACTGCGCTCCATCCTGCCCCTCTACTTCTTTAACATGCTCACCCAGGTGGTGCTCGAAGGCAAGGCCTCGGAGCAGTCAGCACGCATGGTCGCCATGAAGGCCGCCACCGAAAACGCCAAGGGAATCATCGACTGCCTCACGCTGGAGTACAACAAGGCTCGTCAAACACAGATTACCAACGAGCTGCTGGAAATTACCACCGCTACGAAAGCTATGGAGTAAGTCCAGTCACTGACAATAAACTCCGTAACATCAACACTCAACAATATTAGCATACCGCTTTTAGCCAATATCCCTCACACACTCACACTATGAACAAAGGAACCATCGTTCAGGTCATCGGCGCCGTCGTCGACGTCGACTTCTCGCAGGCAGAGATGCCCCGCATCTACAACGCCCTCACCGTCGATTTTAAAGTCGAAGGCGAGCAAAAGCAACTTATCCTTGAGGTTGAGCAGCATCTTCCCGATGGCTGGGTACGTACCGTCGCCATGAGCAGCACAGATGGTCTCAAGCGCGGCATGGACGCTGTGGATACAGGCGACTGCATCAGCGTGCCCGTGGGACCCCAAGTACTCGGTCGTATCTTTAACGTACTAGGTGAGTCTGTCGATGACAAAGGCTACGTCAAAGGCATCAAGCGCTACCCCATCCATCGTGAGGCCCCTAGCCTCGAAGAGCAAGCGACCTCCTCTGAGGTGCTTGAGACAGGTATCAAGGTAATTGACCTTATCTGCCCCTTCATTAAGGGTGGTAAGGCAGGCTCTTTTGGTGGTGCAGGTGTTGGTAAAACAGTGCTCATCATGGAGCTCATCAACAACATTGCCAAGGCTCGCTCTGGACTCTCTGTCTTTGCAGGTGTCGGCGAGCGCACACGCGAGGGTAATGACTTCTACAATGAAATGAGCGAATCTGGCGTCATCGACCTCGAGAACCCTGAGAACTCCAAGGTTGCCCTCGTCTACGGTCAGATGAATGAGCCTCCAGGTGCTCGTCTCCGCGTCGCCCTCTCCGCCCTCTCCATGGCTGAGTACTTCCGCGATGAGGAGAATAAGGATGTACTGCTCTTCATTGACAACGTTTTCCGCTTCTCCCAAGCAGGTTCTGAAGTGAGCGCGCTACTCGGTCGTACCCCATCAGCTGTGGGTTACCAGCCTAACCTCGCCGAGGAAATGGCAGTTCTCCAAGAGCGCATCACCTCTACTAAGAAGGGCTCCATCACCTCCATGCAGGCCGTCTACGTCCCAGCGGATGACTTGACTGACCCTGCACCTGCAACGACATTCTCCCACCTTGACTCCAAGATTGTGTTGGAACGTTCCCTCGCATCTCAGGGTCTTTACCCTGCAGTTGACCCCCTCTCATCCACCTCACAAGCCCTCTCCCCAGAGCTCGTCAGTGAGGAGCATTACCGCGTCGCTCGTGGTGTGCAGCAGTGCCTCCAACGCTACAAGGACTTGCAGGATATGATTGCAATTCTCGGTATGGATGAACTTGCTGAGAGTGATAAGCTCATCGTGAGCCGTGCGCGTAAGATTCAGAAGTTCCTCTCCCAGCCTTTCTTCGTGGCCGAGATTTTCTCGGGCATCTCGGGCGTCTACGTCCCTGTTGAGGAGACCGTACGCGGTTTTGCTGAGATTCTTGATGGCAAATGGGACAGCGTGCCTGAGGCCAACTTCTACATGAAGGGCAACATCGATAGCGTTGAAAAATCCTAATCGAGCTAGCCCTAGCTTTTAACCTAGCAATATTTTATGCCTCTGCAATTCACCATCATTACCCCGATGCGTACCGCGCTTGACTGCGAGGTGCTAGCCCTGCAGCTGCCAGCGTCCGAGGGAGAGCTTGAGATTCTCCCTGATCACGTTGATCTCATCAGCTCGGTTGAGAATGGCGAGCTGCGCTATCGCCCAGTCGTTGGTGAGGCCAAAAGCCTCTTCATCGGTGGCGGCTTCTTGCAAGTAGAGCACAACAAAATCCTCATCGTCACTGACATTGCTGTTGAAGCAGGTGACATTGATAAGGATAGCGTTGAGAAAGCCATCGAGCGTGCTCAGATCGCGCTCAAGAACCGCGACTCCGTGCTTACACGTGAGGAGCAGACCTACCTTGAGGGCAAGATTGCTCAGCAGCTTGCCATGCTTGACTTCCGCAAGAATAAACGCTAAGCAATACGCACATCTACTAGGCAGTGCCTATCAACTAAAGCCCCTTAGGGGGCTTTTTTTGCTTTTAAGCAGGCTAAAGAAATTATCAAAGTTGCCTGCGTAGCCGTCCGCATCAGCTACGGCACAGATAGAGGATAGGCATCATAACTCTTATCCAGCCCAGAGCTCAGTTATCTGCACGAGGGTGGGAAGATATCCGTTGAGCAAAACAAGCCAGCAATAGCCCACATAATTTAGCAAGTTGTCAGAGATGAGGGCTATAAAATCTACAAGATGAACAGTGTATTTTCGATGGCAGCGCAGAGGATCCATATCCCGATATGATCCATCCAAGTGACATTGGTGCTGGCATTACCGCTGAAGATATGGCTCGCCCTATAACTGAATGAATCTTATGTCTCCCCTGTTTTGCTGACTGACGTTCTACGTCGATTACTTCATACGCTTCTCCTTTTTCGATGGCTTACTTAATTAAAATTATTACTAAAATAGGGGCATGAAAAAGATTGTTCTATGAGGATTATTTTAGTTTAGATGTATTCATAATCAGATATTTATAAATTAAATAACATTTTTTGTTTTTGATTGCTGATGCTGAGAATATTAGGATATGCCCTTTGAGTAGCTGGTATTATAGGCGTGTCATGCAAAGCTAGAAAAGCGACTATAATAGTGAAATTCATCTTGCTTGTTTTATTGAACTGTGTTATTTTTCAATCACCATGAAAATCACTGGCACTACACACAAGAATGCAGCTCAGTGGGTCGAAGAAGTCGCCCAACTTTGCAAGCCCGACGCCATCTACTGGTGCGATGGTTCTGAAGAAGAGAACACAGAAATGTGCGATATGCTGGTTGCCAACGGCACCTACATTCGCCTGAATCCTAATAAGCGCCCCGGCAGCTTCTTAGCTCGTTCTACTCCTTCTGACGTTGCACGCGTAGAAGAACGCACCTTCATCTGCTCCGAAAAGGAAGAAGATGCAGGTCCTACCAACTACTGGAAGTCCCCCACAGAAATGCGGGAAATCCTTAACCCCCTCTTTGACGGCTGCATGAAGGGTCGTACAATGTACGTCATCCCCTTCTGCATGGGTCCTATCGATTCTCCTCTCGCTAAGATTGGTATCGAAATTAGTGACTCCGCTTATGTCGTAACAAACATGCGCATCATGACCACCATGGGTGGTCCTGTTCTCGTACGCCTCGAGTCCGAAGCAAACGCTGGTGGTGGCAATCCTAAGCGTGATGGCTACGCTACATTCGTACGCTGCCTCCACACTGTTGGCGCTCCCCTCGCTGAAGGTGAAGCTGACGTAACTTGGCCTTGCAACCTCGATAAGTACATCGCCCACTTCCCAAGCACACAGGAAATCATTTCCTTCGGTTCCGGTTACGGTGGCAACGCGCTCCTCGGCAAAAAATGCCTCGCACTTCGCATCGCTTCTGGCATCGCCAGCAAGAATACTTGGATGGCTGAGCACATGCTCCTCCTTGGTATCACTGATCCTAGCGGCAAAAAGACCTACATCGGTGGTGCATTCCCCTCCGCATGTGGCAAGACCAACCTCGCTATGCTTATTCCTCCAACGGAATATGCTGAAAAGGGCTGGAAAACTTCCATTATCGGTGATGATATCGCTTGGATCTGGCCCCATGAAGATGGTACCTTCCACGCAATCAACCCTGAAAACGGTTACTTCGGCGTAGCTCCAGGTACTTCCTTTGCTACTAACCCAACCGCAATGCACTCCATTGAGAAGAACATCATCTTCACCAACGTTGGTCTTACCGACGACGGCGACGTATGGTGGGAAGGTATGGACGGCGACGCTCCTGCACACGCAATCGACTGGCAAGGTAACGATTGGACACCAGCAAGCGGTGTCAATTGCGCACATCCCAACAGCCGCTTCACAGCTCCTGCAAAGAACTGCCCAACACTCGATCCTGAGTACACAAACCCTGAAGGTGTCTCCCTCTCCGCTATCCTCTTTGGCGGTCGTCGTGCCACAACAATGCCACTCGTCTTCCAATCCCGCGATTGGAACCACGGTGTCTACGTTGGCGCAACAATGGGCTCTGAAATGACAGCTGCAGCATTCGGTCAGATTGGTACAGTCCGTCGTGACCCAATGGCCATGAAGCCCTTTATTGGCTACCACGTAGGTGACTACTGCCAGCATTGGATCAACATGGGCACAACTGTTGCTAATCCTCCAGCAATCTTCAACATCAACTGGTTCCGCAAGACTCCAGAAGGTAAGTGGTGCTGGCCTGGTTTTGGTGACAACATGCGTGTCATCGAATGGATCCTCAACCGTGTCAACGGCAAAGTTGCTGGTGTACAGACTCCTCTTGGTGTCTCCCCAAGCTTCGAAGACCTCAATACAGCTGGTATCAGCTACAATGAAGAAGACTTCAAGGCTAACAACGAACTCATCAGCTCCGAATGGAAAGCTGAACTCGAATCTCAAACTGAACTCTTCGCATCTATGGGTGACAAGCTCCCCGCAGAACTCGAAGCTCAGCGCCAAATCCTCCTCAACGCATTCGCTTAAGAATAGCCTGAGTAGAATTTGATACTCTGTAAAGAGTATAACAAATCACGGCAGCCGCTCCAATTTTGGAGTGGCTGCTTTGTTTTTTTGTCGAAGTTATGGTATTTATTAGCGCTCTAGATATTCTTGATGGCTAAAATACAATTCGTATGAACGACATATTGAACTGAGTAGCTCAGATAGCCGTGCTGGTGCTCTCCTCCTCGTATGATGGGGGAAATTGCTAATGACAATTTTGCACGCTCAATTTGTAGCGTTGATTGTCGCCCTGCTGCGCCAACATTTGAATAGTTCGCAGGGGCGTTCTGGCTACAGTACACGCACTAGGAGGTCAAGTAGCTCAAGTACTGGCTCATCAGTTGCTGAGAATAGCTTGGCTTGACGAGGGTTACAGCAGCTGATTCGGGATATGATTAAGATATCCTCGCGAGCGATACTGATAGTGGCGATTTTTTGTATCTACCGCGCTTCATTATCAATGCTGTCGATGCGCCTTGGGGCGAGCGATGTTGTTATCAATTGTGTCTTGCGCATCCATGGACTGGCCATGTGGCAAAGCTGAGGTGGTGAATCTCAATTTTCGAGCTCAGCTAGTTGCTTTTCACATCTCAACGGAGGGCTTGTGCTTAGAGGCTGGGGCTCGGCTGGCTTGCCGTTCTGCGTAGACGCAGGATTTGGACGGCGGCTTCGCTGGAGCTGATGTTGATGAGTTCACCTGTGGGGAAGCGTAGCTTGTAGCTTGCGCCAGTGCGAGGCAACATGAGGCGCAGCATCTCTCGCATATCATCCTTCGGGCTGGGCAGCATTCCTCTATCAATGATATTGCCTGCTGTGTCGATGAGCTCGACTTGCTCGACGGTCTCGCTGCGTGGGAGGAGGTCAATCATGAGGCGTTGCTTATCGGCTGGGATATTACTCTGCTCATACCAATTGCGTGCGAGCTTGGTGTAGCGTTCGCTGACATCCTCGGCTCCGATGCGATTGTTACTCATGTCCCAAGGCATGCAGAAGTACATGGAGGGCGCTGCTGGGGGACGGTTGCTGGTCGCCATGATGCGCTGGTAGAGTTGCTTGCTATCGAGCATGCCCACAGCCTCCATGACCCAAGGTGTATTAAATTCCTTCTCGTTGAACTCCAGCATGCGCCACTCGTTATCGAGATAGACCTCGGTCCAAGTGTGGTTACCGCGTAGGTGATTCCATGAGAGGACTCCCACGATGCGCGCGGGAATACCTACAGAGCGGAGAGCTGCCGCGTAGAAAATACTCAGCCCTGTGCAAGAGGCTTTTTTATCTCGCAGGCTTTCCATCGGGTTCATACAGGCACGACTGCGCTTACGACTATAGTGGACGCCAGTAGCTTTACTTAGCTTGCGGCTGATACGCAGGGCGGCCTGTTGAGCAGTTTGGGCATCCTTGGTGAGGGGCAGGGTGATGCTGCGCATCGTGCCACGCCAGTCGCTGGCGGACTCATCGAGAAATTGATCGGGCGTGACATAGTGCTCGATGATGTCCTTGCTGAGATGTTGTGCCCATTTATCCTCTGCGATGCAGATGTTGCTTAACAGGCAGAGTAGGCTGATGAATCGTACAATCATGCTTGTCTTGGGGGCAGGGCTGCCTCTTATTGCTCGTAGGTGGTAGGGTCGCTGATACCAGCGGCACTGAGAGCCTGCTTGCGCTCACTGCAGGTGGAGCAGGTGCCGCAGTGTTGCTCCCGACCACAGTAGCAGGAGTAGGTCCGCTCGATATTGACCCCAAGCTTGGCGGCGAGGCTAGCAATCTCTGTCTTGTTCTCGTTGATAAAGGGACGCAGAATCTCAAGCTGGGCATAGGTGCCCTCGCTGATGGCCGTACTCATCGCCTGCATGAAGCTCTCACGGCAGTCAGGATAGATGCTGTGATCGCCCGCATGGGCAGCAATGACGAGCCCATGTGCATCCTTGCTCTCAGCGATACCCGCTGCAATAGCGAGGAAAATGCCGTTGCGGAAGGGGACGACCGTTAGCTTCATATTCTCCTCCGCATAATCACCAGTAGGTATGCTCTCAGCACCACTCAAGAGAGCGGAACTGAGATGCTCGGAGATTGCACGGATGTCAATCTGATGGTAGGGGATACCAAGACTCTCTGCCTGCCATTGAGCACAAGCTAGCTCACGCTGGGCGTGGTTGCTGCCGTAGTCAAAGGCGAGTGCACAGACGACCTCATGATGGAGATGTGCCCAGTGCAGGGCGGTGCTGGAGTCCAGCCCCCCTGAGAGAAGTACAGCGACTTTCATCGGGTGATTAGGCTGGTGTGTTCTCGGGCTGATGCTCAGCAATGCAGCTGAGTTGGATGCCGCCACGCGCGCCAAAGCGTCCCTCAACCCTCATCCATGCAGGATCAATTGTTGCAATAAGATCATCGAGGATACGATTGACAATTTGCTCATTGAAGGATGGATAGTTGCGGAAGGAAGCGAGGTAGTACTTGAGGCTTTTTGTCTCCACGATGCTTGCTGCTGGGCAGTAAGTGATGGTGAGGTGGCAGCTATCAGGCTGGCCCGTCACTGGGCAGAGTGAGGAGAACTCATGTGTGTCCAGCACGATGCGGTAGGCTCGCTGAGGGCTGCGGTTGGGGAAGGCCTCAAGCTTAGCATCATCAGGGTTGGTATGGAAGTCGCTGTGCTTGCCCAGCATGCTGAGGGCTGCGTTGGAGGTCTGTGTAGAATCGCTCATAATTTTAGTTTTTGCTGAGTTGGTAACTTTCCTTGCCATCCTTCATGCTCCAGCCAAGCTCGCTGAGCTTGCCGCGCAGTTCATCGGCGCCTGCCCAGTTCTTCTCCACGCGAGCTCTCCATCGTTCTTCGGCGATGGCGATTACTTGCGCAGGGGCTTCGACTTGGGCGTCAGGGTCGGGGAGTTGGAGGCCGAGGGCCTCACAGATAAATCGCAGGGCGTACCATGTCTGGGTAGCCTCATCACAGCTCATCTCAGCAGGCTTCATACCCTTGATGCCACTAAAGACGTGACCCAGAGCCTCGGAGAGGTTGAGATCATCCTCAAGGCTGTCCCATGCAGGGGCAAAGATGCCAAGAACTGGCTGCTTCTTGCAAAAATCACGGTAGCTGGGCTCCTTGGCACCGCTGGCCTTGGCTAGTTGCTTGTTGATGCGTCCGAGCTTGTTGAGCGCGGATGTGGCATCCTTGAGTCCACCCAGTGTGAAGTTGAGGGGGCGGCGGTAGTGTGAGCTAGAGAGGAGGTAGCGCAGAGATGCAGGGCTGTAGTCCATCTCGACAAGCTCATCGAGGGTGTACATGTTGCCCAAGCTCTTGCTCATCTTGGCACCATCAACCAGCAGGTGGGTGATGTGGAACCAGAGGCGTGAGAAATGGCCACCGCAGGCGCAGCGGCTCTGCGCAATCTCATTCTCATGGTGGGGGAAGATGAGGTCAACACCACCGGAGTGCAGGTCAAAGTCAGCGCCAAGATACTTGTGGCTCATGGCAGAGCACTCAAGGTGCCAGCCGGGTCGGCCCTCGCCCCATGGGGAGTTCCAGTAATTCTCACCATCCTCATCGCGGCGACCCTTCCAGAGGACGAAGTCAGCGACGCTGTCCTTCTCGTACTCATCGGTGTCAGCGCGCCCGTTGGCGGTCTGACCGAGGTTGAGGTTTTGCTTGTCGAGCTTGGCGAGTTTGCCGTAGTCGGCGTAGGAGGATATGCGGAAGTAGACAGAGCCGTCATCACTGGCGTAGGCGTGACCCTTGTCAACGAGTTGCTCAATCATGCTGATTTGCTCAGGGATATGAGCGACTGCTGAGGGCTCAATATGAGGAGTTAAGCAGTTGAGTGACTGACAATCATCGTGGAACTTGTTCGTCCACGTGGCGGTGTATTCTTTGAGGGGGATGCCCTGAGCTACCGAGTTGCGGATGGTCTTGTCATCCACATCAGTGAGGTTGCGCACATGCTTGCTGCGCAGTCCACCAAGCTCAACAACACGACGAAAGACATCTTGAGCGACAAAGGTGCGGAAGTTACCGATATGAGCTGCGGCATACACGGTAGGTCCACAGCAGTAGAAGCGCAGTTGCTTGCCATCTGCTGCTTCAACGGGCGTAACCGCCCCCGACTGTGTATCGTAGAGTTTTAACATACGCGCGTAGGATACTCCCCTGAGGCGATTTTGTCAAGGTTGGAGCTTGTCACAATCGCGGAAAATAGGGAGAGTACATCAGCATTGCTGGAGAGAGTCAAAGAATGCTGATACGTTTGATCCTATAATAGTGCCCCCCGTACGCTTGTACTGCGTGCGCCAGCATCCCCTGTCGTGGGTTTTTTTGATCGAGATCATGTTTTATTGATGAGTATATGAATTGTTTGCTAAAATTGAGTTTGTGAGATGTTGGTCTATCGATCAAGTTTATATAAACAAATCTTGTGCATAATTAGTAGATGGTAGCGATAATGTGATAAAAAGGCTTTGGTATTTGAAATTTGGCTGGCATTGTTCATGTTTTCTGCTAATATTTTTTCACATATGTCAGAGAATACAACCAGTCATACCGCTCCGGGTACTTCGGAAGAAGAGCTTATTGCCGTGCGTCGTGAGAAGGTGGAGAAGATCCGCGAGCTTGGGGTAAATCCCTACGGCGGCCGCTTCGATATCGACACGACCCCAGCACAAATCAAGGCAAACTTTGTAGAAGGTAAACAGGTCAAATTCTTAGGTCGCATCAGCTCCCTACGCGACATGGGCAACACGCAGTTCTTTGCATTGTCCGATGTATGCGGTAGCATCCAGTCCATGCTCACAAAGAAGAGCTGCACACCTGAAGAATGGTCACTCTGGAAACTGCTTGAGCGCGGTGACTGGATTGGTGTCGAGGGTGAGTGCTTTGTTACTCGCACAGGTGAGCCATCTGTACGTGTATCCTCTTTCATGCTGCTCTCTAAGGCTCTGCGCCCCATGCCTGACAAGTTCCATGGTCTTGCCGATCCAGACACACGCTATCGCAAGCGTCATCTCGACCTCATGAGCAATGCTGATAGCGCCAAGCGCTTCGTTCAGCGCTCCCTCATCATCAAGGAAATCCGCGATTATCTCAATACGCGCGGATACTTGGAGGTAGAGACCCCCATGCTGCAAGATATGGCTGGTGGTGCAGCCGCAAAGCCCTTTGAATCCTACTTTAACGCCCTCAAGAAGCCCGTGACTCTGCGCATCGCGCCCGAGCTCTTCTTGAAGCGCCTGTTGGTGGGTGGTTTCCCCCAGATTTACGAGCTCAACCGCAACTTCCGCAACGAAGGCCTCTCTCGTCGCCACAATCCAGAGTTCACCGTGCTTGAAGTCTATAAGGCTGGCGGTGACTTTGAGACCATGGCTGAGATGATGGAGGAGATGATCACCTCTGTTGCCGAGAAGGTTTTTGGAACGCTGAAGTTTGAGCAGTACGATGAGGCCGGCAATGTGCGCTGGAGTGTTGACCTCACTCGCCCATGGCGCCGTGCATCCTATCATGATCTCGTCAGCGAAGCTGCTGGTGCAGACTGGTTCGTGCTGAGTACTGAGCAACGCCGCGAGCGCGCGAAGAATGATTTTGGCCTCTCAATCAACCCAGATCTCGATGATACAGCTGTATCTCAGGCTGTTTATGAGAAACTCGTCGAGGAAAAGCAGGCTAACCCCCTCTTTGTCACCCACGTCTCCCGTGGTCTTGTCCCTCTGGCGAAGGCTAATCCTGAGAACCCTGAGGTCGTTGATGTCTTTGAACTCGTGATGAACGGTCAGGAACTCTGCCCCGGTTACTCCGAGCAAAATGACCCAGTCGCTCAGCTTGAGAGCTTCCAAAACCAATCTGGTGAGGAGACTCAAAATATTGATTACGACTTTGTCGAGACTCTGGAATCTGGCATGCCTAGCGCAGGTGGTATCGGTATCGGTATTGACCGTCTCTGCATCTTGCTCACTGGTGCAAACTCTATCCGCGACGTCATCCTCTTCCCCCAATTAAAGAGCCGTAATTAATGCATTTCCAAGAAACACGCAATTTCCTTGCGGTGTTCTTGTCTTTATGTTAATTTAGTGGTTGATATGGATGCTTACGCAGCACAGTGGATTGGCAAGCGCAACTCTCAGGAGGACGCCTACGCCATCAAGCACTTCCCAACGGGTACCCTAGCCGTCATCTGTGACGGTATGGGTGGTCATTGTCATGGTGCCGAAGCCTCAAAAATGGCGGCTTCCTCTTTTGTGGATGCCTTTGAGCTTGCCCCAGCGCAGAGTATTGTAGAGAGCCTTAGAAGCTCACTCAATCATGCAAATAGCATGATTGCCAAGCTCTTTGAGGGCTATACCTTGGATGCGGATGACTTTGGCGGCAGTACGCTGCTGGCGGTCTTTATGACTCGCTTCTCCCTGAGTTGGGTGAGCGTTGGAGACTCTCCCCTCATGCTCTGGCGTGCTGGTCGACTCTACCGCCTCAATGAGGATCACTCCATGCGCGGCATCTTGTCTGAGTGCTCCCAAAAGGGCTCAACCGACCACCGCAACGCACTGCGTGCAGGTCACGTGCTTCGCTCCGCCCTGACTGGCGAAAATATCGATCTCATTGATCTACCTACGCGCCCCTACCCCCTGCTGCCACGCGACCGCGTGATACTCGCGACAGACGGAGCCGAGGACCTACTCTACAGTTACTGCCTGCCATCCTCCGTGGTGCAGCTGCTCAATACACGAGAGGGAGCACTCGCTCCGCAAATCATCGAGGCCTGCCGTCAATTGGATGATCAGTTCGCCGATAATGTCACTGTGCTGAGCTTAGACACCTAAGTCTACGAATTAAGCTTGCTTTTATTGCCCTGTGAGGGTAGTATCTGTCCTATCCGATAAGTCTGGGTGGTCGCTGGTTAGAAATAGCTAGAGGAAAGTCTGGACATCTTAGATAGCGCGTCCTGTGAAAGCAGGAGACGCCTGGCTCTAAGGTCAGGTGGACGGAAAGTGCCACAGAGAATATACCGCCTGCAAGGGTAAGGGTGAAAAGGTGGGGTAAGAGCCTACCGCTCTGGAGGTAACGAAGGAGGCATGGTAAACCCCGCGTGATGCAAAACAAACAGGGAAAGGGTCATCTACCCGTCGTATTCCCGGGTATTAGTTGCAGCTCAGCTTGCTGAGCCACGCCGTAAGGCGTGAGAAAAATGATCACACAGCCTCCCACAAGGAGGTGGACAAAATCTGGCTTATAGGGCTTATCGGATACATTTTTATTAGAGGCTGAGTCGTTATCATAACGACTCAGCCTCTTTTTATTCCTTCACGACAACGCTAGCAGAGTCTCCCTGCACACGCAGCTTGGCTGGGAAGACCAGATACATATCGCGCATGGCATCCACATCCTCTTGGATATTGGCGGGCAGGTGGGGGACGATCCCCTCAAAGATGAGCTTCTTGCCGCGCATGAGGCGCACAGGTTTATTGAGATTGAGCATCTCGTCATTGAGCCCAATGCTGAGATTAGCAACATCACTCTCTTCAATCGTGATGACGTTCCCCTTGTAACTAGCGACAATCTTGTCACCCTGCCTGACCTCAGAGGAATCAACCTGTAGCCAGCAGAATCGCTCACGCAGCACATCGTCCTGCACCCATACTACCTTCTTGGGTATCGGATTGCGCTTAAACGTTGGCATCCATTTCATCGACATTGCATCCTCTAGCTTCATCCAGTGACCGTATTGGGGGAAAATCCGCACTTGATGGATGTAGGCACCGTGATTTTGCTGGGCGAGCGTATCGAGCTCTTTCTCCCATTGCATGGCAAACTTGTTACGGTCATAGGGGCTGTCCTGCCCACCCATGTAGAGCCCAAAGGGGAGATTGTAAAGACTATCAATTTGAGCATCGCCAGGATGCCCCGCGCTCATGGCGGCAGCCGCCCAGAGATCAGCGACGCGAGGGGCGAGCTGGTAGGTGCCATCCCCTCCTGCTGAGAACCCCATGATGTAAACCTTGTTGGGGTTGACGCCCTCCTTAATGATAGCCATCTCGATAATTTGCTCGATAAAGGGGTCCATGTAGCCCTGATGCCACATGTTCCAAGAGTTGGTAGGAGAGCGTGGGACGAAGTAGATACCCTCCTCGGGTTGGTAAAGATTCTTGTGATTATTCCACTGCTGGTCGTTGATGATTGGAAGTGTCTCACCACCGCCGTGCATCGCGATGTAGAGGGCACGATCACCCTTTTTCTTGCTGCCAAATCTGCTGTAGACAAACTTCATGCGGTAGCCGTCATGCTTGAGCTCCCCAGCATCCTAGTCCTTGCCATAGGACTTGATGGACTGTTTTTCTCGCTCAGCAATGGACTGAGCGATGGCTTGATTTGCTTGCTCGTTAGTCAGAGAAGGCGCTTCTGCGGCAAGAGCGCAAAGGTGCTCAGGGCGAGGAGTGAGTACTTGAGGATGTTCATAGAGGAATACTTAAAGCATATCATTTCCCCTTGTTAAGTCAATGTCATAAGTGAGGCATCTAGACACAAAAAAGCGCGTCTAGCTCTGAGCTAGACGCGCTTGCTGAATTAATGTTCTGCCGAGGGCAGGGGGCTAACTTACATCATGCCGCCCATGCCACCCATGCCACCCATGCCACCCATTGGGTCAGCAGGTGCTGCGCTCTTAGGCTCAGGGATATCAGCGATGATACACTCAGTGGTGAGCATGAGACCAGCGATGGAAGCCGCATTCTGCAGGGCGCAGCGCGTTACCTTCGTTGGGTCAACAACACCAGATGTGAGCAAGTCTTCATAGGCGTCGGTGACGACGTTGTAGCCCATGGTAGGGGAGTCGAGGCTCTTTACCTTCTCAACGATGAGAGCAGCTTCACGACCAGCATTGATCACGAGCTGACGGAGGGGAGCTTCAACGGCACGTACCACGATGTCTGCACCAGTCTTTTCATCACCTGTGAGAGGGAGATCAATAGCGGCCTTCTGAGCGCGGATGAGTGCAACACCACCCCCGGGGACGATACCTTCCTCTACTGCGGCGCGTGTGGCGTGCAGAGCATCGTCAACGCGGTCCTTCTTTTCCTTCATCTCAGTCTCGGTGGCAGCACCAACCTTGATGACGGCTACACCGCCTGCGAGCTTGGCAAGGCGTTCTTGGAGCTTTTCCTTGTCGTAGTCGCTGCTTGTGCTTTCGATTTGCTTGCGAATCTGCTGGACACGAGCGCTGATTTCGCTAGAAGCACCAGCACCCTCGATGATAACCGTGGCATCCTTCGTGATGATAACGCGTGTAGTCTGACCGAGCTGGCTGAGTTCGACGTTTTCGAGCTTGAGACCGAGGTCTTCGCTAATGCACTGACCACCTGTGAGGACAGCGATGTCTTGGAGCATTGCCTTGCGGCGATCACCAAAGCCAGGAGCCTTGACTGCGCAGACGTTGAGTGTACCACGGAGGCGGTTCACCACGAGAGCTGCGAGAGATTCACCTTCGATGTCTTCAGCAATGATGAGGAAAGGTTTGCCTGTCTTTGCGACCTGCTCGAGTACGGGGAGGAAGTCCTTGAGGTTACCAATCTTCTTCTCAAAGATGAGGATGTAGGGGGACTCAAGCACACACTCCATCGTTTCCGCATTGGTCACGAAGTAGGGGGAGAGGTAGCCCTTGTCGAACTGCATGCCTTCAACTACGTCGAGGCTGGTATCGATGCCCTTGGCTTCTTCAACAGTGATGGTACCATCCTTGCCGACCTTGTCCATAGCCTCAGCGATGATGCTACCAATCTCTACGTCCCAGTTGGCGGAGACAGTAGCAACTTGTTCAATTTCCTTAGCTGTGTCAACAGTCTTGGAGATATTCTTGAGCTCTGCAACAACAGCGGCAGCTGCCTTGTTGATGCCGCGTTGCAGCGAGATAGGGTTAGCACCTGCTGTGACGTTGCGCAGACCTTCACGGTAGATGGCCTCGGCGAGAACGGTAGCAGTTGTGGTGCCGTCACCGGCGATGTCGTTTGTCTTGCTGGAGACTTCACGCACGAGCTGAGCGCCCATGTTTTCATAGGGGTCAGAGAGTTCGATTTCCTTAGCGACGGTGACACCGTCCTTTGTGATGCTAGGGGAGCCGAATTTCTTCTCGATGACGACGTTGCGACCAGCAGGTCCGAGGGTGCTCTTGACTGCTTTTGCAATCTTGGTCACACCACTGAGCAAGCTCTGGCGAGCTGCTTCTTCAAATTGGAGTTGTTTTGCCATAATATAATGCTTGTTTTAAATTGTTGAATTGGCTGATTTAGCCGATGATTGCGAGAATATCGCTCTCGCTAAGGATGGTGTAAGTCTGGCTGTTGTAGCTAACATCTGTGCCGCCAAACTTGCTGATAAGAACCTTATCGCCTTCTTTGACGCTGAAAGTGATGATGTTGCCTTCTTTGTCAACGCCTCCTGTGCCGATGGCACGTACGATGGCTTCTTGTGGCTTTTCCTTCGCAGTTTCGGGGAGGAAAAGACCGCCGGAAGTAATGCTTTCTGCTTCGACGCGCTCGATGAGCACGCGTTGTCCTAATGGTTTAATCATGGTGTGTTTTTGTATTGGGTTGTTCTTGATATGAGATTGAACTCAGTTCAATGAAGTTGTTAGAGGGCTAAAGAACGACAAGGGCGGGTGCGAGACCCACCCTTGTCGGTGATTTTTAGTCAACGATGTCTGCGTCGACAACCTTGCCCTTGGCCTTGCGGGGCTCTTCTTGCTCGTTGGGGCAATCGCCACCAGCGCAGCCACCACCACCCTGCTGGGCTTGAGCAGCTTGAGCAGCTTGGTTGAGGCTTTCGAGCATACCTTCAAGTTCCTCTGTTGTGGTCTTGATTTTGTCGATATCCTTGGCTTCAACAGCTGCCTTGAGAGCAGCGATCTTTTCCTCGATAGGCTTGATGACCTCTGCAGGTGCTTGCTCACCGAGTTCCTTGATTTGGCGCTCAACATTGTGAGCGAGTGAGTCGCCCTTGTTGATGACTTCGATTTCTTCGGAGCGCTTGCGATCTTCTTCAGCGTGAGCTTCAGCATCAGCCTTGGCGCGTTCGATTTCTTCTTTAGAGAGACCTGATGAGCCTTGGATGGAGATGTGCTGTTCCTTACCTGTGTCCTTGTCGCTGGCGGTCACCTTGAGGATACCGTTAGCGTCAATGTCAAAGGTAACCTCGATTTGAGGTACACCACGAGCAGCAGATTTGATACCGTCGAGCTTGAAGTTACCAAGCATCTTGTTATCATTGAACATCTTGCGCTCGCCTTGGCAGATACGGATGTCAACAGCTGGCTGATTGTCAGCAGCAGTCGAGAAGATCTGGCTCTTGCGAACAGGGATCGTTGTGTTGCGGTCGATCATGGAGGTAGCCACGCTGCCCATCGTCTCAATAGAGAGCGTGAGGGGAGACACGTCGAGCAGGAGCACGTCGTTGACATCACCTGTGAGCACGCCACCTTGAATAGCAGCACCCATAGCAACCACCTCATCGGGGTTCACACCCTTGTGGGGTTCTTTGCCAGCGAGGCGATGAGCCATCTCTTGAACTGCAGGCATGCGGGTCATACCACCAACAAGCACGAGCTCGTCAACCTCGGAGGAGGAGATACCAGCAGCATTGATGCAGTTGCGGACAGGAGCAGATGTGCGCTCAAGGAGAGCCTCTGTGAGCTGTTCGAGCTTGCTGCGAGTGCAGGTGAGCTGAATGTGCTTAGGACCTGTAGAATCCATCGTGATGAAGGGCAGGGAGATATCATAGCTCTGAGTTGAGCTCAGGGCAATCTTAGCCTTCTCTGCTTCTTCCTTGATGCGTTGCAGGGCGTCCATCTGCTTAGAGATGTCCATACCTTCGCGGCTGTTGAACTCGTCGAGAATCCAGTTGATGATAGCGTTGTCCCAGTCATCACCACCGAGGTGAGTATCACCATCGGATGCAAGCACCTCGAAGACACCGTCACCAATTTCGAGCACAGAGATATCAAATGTACCACCACCGAGGTCATAGACAGCAATCTTTTCATTGCTCTTCTTGTCCAGACCGTATGCAAGAGCTGCTGCGGTTGGTTCGTTGATAATGCGGCGCACCTTGAGACCAGCGATCTCACCAGCAGCCTTTGTGGCGTTGCGCTGAGCATCGTTGAAGTATGCAGGCACAGTAATCACAGCCTCAGTGATGGTCTCACCGAGCTTGTCCTCAGCATCAGCCTTGAGCTTGCCGAGAATCATTGCGCTGATTTCTTGAGGAGAAAAGACCTTAGCCTTGCCCTCAATTTCAACTTGGATGTGAGCATCACCATTAGCAGCAGCTACGATTTCGTAGGGCACCTTTTTGTCATCCTCTGTAAGTTCGGAGAACTTACGACCGATGAGACGCTTTGCTGAGAAAATAGTGTTGCGGGGGTTGGTGACAGCCTGACGCTTTGCAGCCTGACCGACGATACGCTCACCAGACTTGGTGAATGCGACAACCGAGGGAGTGGTGCGTGCGCCTTCGCTGTTTTCAAGGACAGAAGACTGTCCGTTTTCCATGACAGCCATGCAAGAGTTGGTCGTGCCTAAGTCTATACCGAGTATTTTAGCCATAATATTTAATAATTTGTTTTTTGTTGTTTTTGTTGTTTTGTGAAAGATTGTAAGAATTACCTTGGGCAACCTTATCTTCATGCAACTATAGTTGCAAATATCGTGCCAACATATGAAAAATTGATAAAATCGTGAATAAGTTATGTAATACGTTAGTAATCAATATAATAATTAGCGATAGATTTTCAGCGATAATACAAGTGTGATATTTCACCACGTCCTTAGTGACATTTTGCCGCAGTGTAGTGACAAAATGCCGCAGCTATATGAGACATTTTGTCATGCTGGTTAATTTGTAGAAATGCTAACTGAGAGGCCAAAATGGAGGCAGAAATGAAGCTTGGTACAGAAAATTATAATTTTTTCAATTTTGATATTGACGTAAAATAAAAGTTCTGCTATAATTCTGTCACGCCAAAAAGGAGCGGTGGCCGAGTGGCTGAAGGCACCCGTTTGCTAAACGGACGTAGCGTTTTAAGCGCTACCGGGGGTTCGAATCCCCCCCGCTCCGTTCTCTGGAACATCATGAAGCCGCAGAATCAATTGATTCTGCGGCTTTCTGCTTGTCAAAATTTAGCGACAATGCTACAAATTGACACTCGGTTTGGGTAAGGTCCTAAAATTTGATGCTGATTAATCCACACATGAGATGAATGGTTTTGGCTGGGCTTCCGTTTTTAATAGAGGTGGGCAATTTCTTTTCAAGTGCCTGTCAATCAATCTTATTTGCTAAATGATAAAGAGGATGCAAGGATTCTAATTGTTCTTCAAATGGACTAAAAAGGCTAAATTGATTGAGATTATTGGCTTTGAGTAACAAGGCTAAATCATCAACTATTTTACCAAGTTGGACTATGAACTTGTAATTAAATGAGCCATTTTTAAAACAATAGCTTAAAAATCAACATATAAACGTAATTATAAGGGTTGGCAATATATTCAAAGCTAGGTTTAACTTGATCATTTTTTAATAAAAGACTAAATTAAACCTAGCTTTGTACGATGGAATAAGATACTATCTCATTATGTCAATTGCATCATTTTAGTGAAAAAGATGCAATTGAATAGAAAGTGAGGAACTTGAATGCGAAATTATGATTATAGAAGTAAATGGGAAAAGCTATTAAGCCCAGATATCGTTGCATTGCTATCGCAAATCCATGAGTTTAAGGGTCGCCAAAATCTTTTTATTGAATTCAAAGAAGATGCTTTAACTCATCTTGTTGAGCGGGCAAAGATTCAAAGCACAGCCGCATCTAATGCGATTGAAGGTATCCATACTTCCGATGAACGCCTTAAATTGATTGTGAAAAATAAAACGATAGCAATTACAAGAGACGAGCATGAAATTGCTGGCTATAGGGATGTGTTGGCCACCATCCATGAAAATCATGACTATATACCGCCTACGGTAAACATGATTTTGCAGCTCCACAGAGATTTATATAGGTTCTCAGCCCACTCCTTTGCCGGGCAGTATAAAATCAGCAACAATGTGATTGCTGAAATTGATTGTGATGGCAACAAGTCTACTCGCTTTACGCCTGTAGGGGCATGGGAAACACAGAGTTCCATGGATGAGCTGTGCAAGAATTATCGCGAAATCATTGAAGAAGGAAAGGTAGACCCCCTTTTAATCATTCCCATGTTTGTTTTAGATTTCCTCTGCATTCACCCGTTCACCGATGGAAATGGTCGAATGAGTCGATTACTTACGCTCTTGCTGCTTTATCGAGCTGGTTATATTGTAGGGAAATATATAAGCATTGAGAAATTGATAGAACAAACAAAAGAAACTTATTATGAATCGCTGAAAGATAGCTCGGTGAACTGGCATGAGGTGGTAAGTAATTACGAGCCCTTTGTAAAGTATATGCTGGGTCTCATCGTTGCCGCTTATCGAGATTTTGATAATAATGCAGATAAGCTTATCACAAAAGGCTTATCAAAGCCCGAAAGAGTTGCTGAAAAGATCAAAGAATCAATGGGAAAAATAAGCAAAAAAGAACTTTTAGCAAAATGCCCTGACATTAGCGTTGTCACCGTGCAACGAGCATTAAACAGCTTAATACAAAACAATCAAATTACCAAATTAGGTGGTGGTCGCTACACAACTTATGTATGGAATAGAGAACAAGAATTATGAATATAGGAGAAATTAAAAATAAAATCGACAGACTTTGGGACATATTTGCAGCAGGAGGGCTCGTGAATCCGCTTGACGTCATCGAGCAAATCACCTACCTGATGTTCATCCATGACTTGGACCGTACGGATAATATACGGGCCAAAGAAAGTGCTATGCTAGGGCTTCCCTTTCAGAGTATATTTGCCGATGAACTCAAGATAGGTGAGCGCAAAATTGACGGCAAGCTCTTAAAGTGGTCTGTTTTTCACGACCTCGCCGCGGACAAGATGTACGAATTAATTCAGAACTCTGTGTTTCCTTTTATCAAAAATTTGCACGGGAACAAAGCTAGCGCTTACTCGAAATATATGGGTGATGCTATCTTTAAGATACCAACGCCCTTACTTCTCTCAAAGGTCGTGGTTGCTCTCGATGAAATTTATTTACAAATGAAAGATCTTCATAGCCGTGACGTGAGAGGTGATGTCTATGAGTATTTGCTTTCCAAAATAGCGCAATCAGGTTTGAATGGGCAGTTCCGTACGCCCCGCCATATTATCGAAATGATGGTTGTGATGCTCGAGCCCACGCCGGATGATGTTATTTGTGATCCTTCCTGTGGTACAAGTGGCTTCTTAGTCGCCAGTGGTAGCTACCTAAAAGAAAACTATAAGGACGAGGTTCTTTTTAATGCTAAACAGAGAGAGCATTATATGAATAGTATGTTCTATGGCTACGATATGGATAGGACGATGCTGCGTATTGGCGCGATGAACATGATGACCCATGGCGTGGATAATCCATCAATTGAATACCGCGACAGCCTTTCTGATCAAAACAAAGACAAAGAAAAATACTCCCTCATCTTAGCAAACCCTCCATTTAAAGGTAGCTTAGATGCTGATGCTGTTTCTGCTGACCTCTTAAAGATATGTAAGACCAAGAAGACAGAACTTTTGTTCTTGGCGCTCATGTTGCGAATGTTGCAAGTAGGGGGACGCTGTGCCTGTATTGTCCCTGATGGTGTGCTTTTTGGCTCATCTAAGGCACATAAAGGCATCCGAACCGAGATTGTCGAGAATCATCGTCTAGAGGCTATCATCTCCATGCCAAGCGGCGTGTTTAAGCCTTATGCTGGGGTTTGTACCGCCATTCTGATTTTCACTAAAACTGGGCATGGGGGCACGGATGATGTGTGGTTTTATGATATGACGGCTGATGGTTTTTCCCTTGATGATAAACGTGCGGTTGTGAAAGAAAATGATATTCCCGACATTAAATCCCGTTTTAAAAACAGAGATCAAGAAGTAACGAGAGCCCGCAGCGAGAAATCCTTCTGTGTGCCAAAATCTGAAATCGTCGAAAATGGTTATGATTTAACGATCAATAAGTATAAGCGAATCGAGTATGTTGCAGAAATTTACCCAGCAACAAAAGAGATACTCGCCGATATTAAAGCCTTAGAGCAAGAAATTTCAGAAGGATTGAAAGAATTGGAGGGCCTTTATGAGTAAGTGGGAAATAGTAAAATTGGGTGATGTGTGTGATAGCGCAAGTTCAAACCTTGCCCAAAAAGATTTTAAATTAAATAACGGTAGGTACAGTATTTATGGAGCTAGTGGATTTATTAAAAAAATTGATTTTTATAAACAAGAACATGAATATATAGGTATCGTAAAAGATGGGGCGGGGATTGGGCGAGCTACGCATTTGCCTGCACAATCTTCAATTATTGGAACAATGCAATATATTTTACCTAAAAACACAGTGCATACTAAATATTTATATTATGCAATTACAAATATGGGGTTATCAAAGTATTTTACAGGCTCAACAATACCCCATATCTATTTTAAAGATTATTGCAAAGAAAAACTACCGCTCCCACCAATAGACATTCAAAAGAAAATTGCTGATGAATTGGATAAAATCATTGGCTTAATCGAAAAACGCAAAACGCAAATAGAAAAAATGGACTTGCTCGTAAAGGCAAAGTTTGTGGAAATGTTCGGCGACCCAGTAACTAACCCCATGTGCTGGGAGAAGAATAAGCTAAAGGAAATAGCCCATTCTAGACTTGGTGAAATGTTGGATAAGGCAAGGGAGATAGGTGAAAATAAATACCCATATCTTGCAAATTTTAATGTTAAATTGTTTAAGATTAATTTAGAAAAACTTAATTTTATGAACTTTAATGCAAAGGAATGTGCTGAATTTTCCCTAAAGAAAGGTGATGTTTTGGTTTGCGAAGGTGGCGCAGTAGGTAGAGCTGCTGTATGGGAGAATAATATTGAGCAATGTTATTTTCAGAAAGCATTGCATAGAGTACGATGTAATGTGGATATAATTAATCCGTATTATTTGAATTTTTGGTTTTTTATGGTTTCTTCAATAACTGGATTTGAAGATATCATTGGCAGTAAGTCAACAATCCCACATCTTACAGGTGAAAAACTTAAGACTCTGGAAATTTTACTCCCCCCCATAAGGCTACAAAACAAATTCGCCGATTACGTTAAATTAATTGACAATCAAAAAGAAACAATGCAAAATGCTCTTGTAAAACTAGAAACTCTATACAAGGCGCAGATGCAAGCATACTTTGAATGATGAAAAATCCACAGGACTTATCCGAAAAGCAAACACGCAAGCAGTATATCGATGCAATGCTGCTTGATGCTGCTTGATGCTGCTTGGACGCATGGGGACGATTGGCTTGATGAAGTCGCCCTTGAGGGGATGCCCAATCGTTCTGGGCGTGGATTTGCTGATTATGTATTATTTAGCGATGATCATAAAGCTTTAGCTGTGATTGAGGCAAAACGCAGCAGCATCGATGTGGCGGAAGGTAGGCAGCAAGCTCTTTTATATGCCAATTTGCTAGAAAAGAAGTATGGGCAACGCCCCGTTATTTTCCTAATCAATGGCTTTGATACGCGCATCATTGACGGACAATACCCAGAGCGCAAGGTGGCAACCATCTATACGAAGCGCGACTTAGCAAAGCTATTTAATCTTAGGAAATTCAAAACTAGCCTCAATGATATAAAGCTGAATCCAGACATTGCAGGGCGATACTACCAAGTAGCAGCAATTAAAGCTGTTTGCAATGATTTTGAGTTCAAAAACCGTAGAAAAGAGCTTCTTGTTATGGCAACAGGCTCTGGCAAGACTAGGACAGTCATCGCTCTATGCGATATCTTGTTGCAACATGGCTGGGTGAAAAATATTCTCTTTCTCGCGGATCGAAATTCACTTGTTACACAAGCGAAACGTAGTTTTGCGAACTTGCTTCCGGAATTATCCGTGACAAATCTTTGTGAGGATAAAGAAAACTATGATGCTCATTGCGTTTTTTCGACCTACCAAACAATGATTAACTGCATTGATCAGATTAAAGACGATAAAGGCAAATTATATAGCCCTGGGCACTTTGACCTTGTTATTTGCGATGAGGCGCATCGTTCGATCTATAAAAAATATAAGTCCATTTTTACTTATTTTGATGCGCTATTAGTTGGTCTGACAGCGACGCCAAAGGATGAGGTAGATAAAAACACCTACGATATTTTCCAACTGGAAAACGGAGCGCCCAGCTATGGCTATGAACTTGCGCAGGCGGTCAAGGATGGCTTTCTAGTAGATTTCTCATCCGTGGAGTCGAGGCTTAAATTTATGGAGGATGGCATCATCTATGATAAGCTTTCTGAGGAGGACAAAGCCATCTATGAAGATACCTTTGAAGATGAAAATGGAGAGCTCCCCGAGTCAATTAGTTCATCCGCTTTGAATAAGTGGCTTTTTAATGAAGACACGATACGTCAGGCTCTCCATGTATTAATGAGCAATGGCATTCGTATTGGCTATGGTGCAAAAATGGGCAAGACGATTATTTTTGCCAAAAACCATGATCACGCGGAAAAGATTTTTGAAGTTTTTGGGAAAGAGTATCCTCAGCTTGTCGGCTATGCGAAGGTAATTGATAATTATATGTCTTATGCACAAAGTGCGATAGATGAATTTTCCGAGGGCAATAAGTTGCCGCAAATTGCTATATCCGTTGATATGCTCGACACGGGCATTGATATTCCTGAAGTTTTGAACCTTGTGTTTTTCAAAAAGGTGATGAGCAAGGGCAAATTTTGGCAGATGATTGGGCGTGGTACACGTTTATGTGAAGGGCTTATTGATGGGGATGACAAAAAGAAATTTTACATTTTTGATTTCTGTGGCAATTTTGAGTTTTTCCGCATGAATACAGGGGAAGAATCGGCTAACATGATGGCCTTGCAGGCTGCTGTTTTTAATTTAAAAGCGCAGATAGTCTTTAAATTACAGTCAATCGAGTTCCAAACGGATGAGCTAATTTCCTATAGGGCGAGATTGGTATCTGATATGGTGACAAAGATACAAGCGCTCAATCGAGACAATTTTGCCATCAAGCAGCATCTGAAATACGTTGTCTTATATTCCAATCCTGATCATTACATTTCCTTGACAGATGAAAATCTTGTGGCGATTCGTGAGGAGTTAGCGCCTTTGGTAGATGCTGATATAGATGAAATTTGTGCGCAGCGTTTTGATGCGCTTATGTATGGAATTGAGCTTGCTTATATGCTGGGGAACTCATATGGTCGTGGACGCAGTGACTTGGTCAAAAAACTGCGCGCCATCGCATCTGTGGCAAATATCCCTGAGATCATGGCAAAGTTGGAGCTCATCAACAAGCTTTTGCACACGGCATACCTTGATCATGCTGATGTGAATGGATTTGAGCATATTCGCGAGAACCTTAGGAGTTTAATGAAATATATACCTAAGTCTAAAATGCGCTATGATACAAACTTTGCAGATGATCTCTTGTCGATTGCTTGGAAAGATTCGGAGCTAGAAAACGATGATTTGAAAACCTATAAGGAGCAAGCAGCGTTTTATATTCAAGAGCATCAAGATAACATCGTTATTGCTAAATTAAAGTCAAATCAAGCACTGTCGCATGAAGATGTCCAGTCTCTAGAACAAATCCTTTGGAGTGAGGTTGGTACGAGGCAAGATTATGAATTGGTATATGGCGAAAAGCCTCTTGGTGAGTTTGTGCGCGAGTTAGTTGGCTTGGATATGAATGCTGCAAAAATAGCATTCAATGATTTTCTTGGTAGTACAAATCTTGATAATAGGCAGATATATTTTGTGAATCAAATCGTAGATTACATTGTGCTCAATGGTATGATGAAGGACTTGGCTGTGTTACAAGAAGCTCCATTTACAGATAAGGGAAGTGTTGTAGAGGTATTTACAGATTGCACAATTTGGCCAGCCATCCGATGTACTATTGAGCAAATTAACGCCAATGCTGTAGCATAAAAGATATTAAATGTCTACGGCTCCATTTTAGGACGCTATAAATTGGGGCTTGATATTTAATCAACGGGTGCTACACTTCGGGGATAGGGTAAAAGGCTAAGTGAAAAATTGAGGTTTCATTGAAATTTTTTAAGCTCCTATTTCTCCTATAAAATAAATGAACAAACTACGCCCCATTAACGTTCTTTTCTTTTGGTTTTGCTGTATAGCAACGCCTGTATTTTTTGTATTTTTTGGGAGCTATGCGCTCTTATTGCCAATTTTTGGAATGACACCTTATTTAGCATCTAATTTTTATGAAGGACGCTTAGGTTATATGGTGGTTATCGTTAATTGCTGTGCCTGTATAGCAGCAATATTTTTATGTTTTTGGGGTGTCAGTTATGCTCTCTTATTGCCCATTATTTGGATTTTGCTTCATTGGCTATACATGTTTTATTTGGCTCGACCAACTGGGATGCTTCAATTTGCATCGATAGTGATAAAAGATAAAAAGTGCAAATTAAATAATAAAAACACGACTAAAACTTTATGTGAAAAACTTAAAAGAATAAAATTACATGCAACAATTGCCTCTCTCCCCCCAGGTAATGATACATTGATTTTAAAATTTTCTCATCAGATGTCTGAGCCTGTTTATATTGCAATGCATGACCAAGAGTTACCCCGCCTATGTTTAAGCTCATTTTTGGGAGAATCAGATTTAGGCGATATCAGCCATTACTTTATCTCAAAAGTAGAAGAGAACGGTAATATCGACCTAAGAAGAATCACCCTTCTTCCTTTTGTAGAAACAATTTTACAAAAGGAAATTCCCTCAGCTATTAAAGTTAAAAAAGCTAAATCTCTCATTTTAACTTTTCATGAATCAATCATTGAGGTAGGTGATTACGCTTGTCATGTGTCAGAACTTCAATGGCATTGCAAGATAGAAGGAAAACGAACCCTTGATGTGAGCCGCAACGAGGAAAGAAAACAACGATGAATAGTGATAGCGACAAAGAGACTTTGCAAGAGGCTGTCATAAGAATAAATGAATTTGTTCATCCTCAATTAGAACTTTCTTTAACAAGAAAATCACGGCAATGGTACGATTATTTAAATTCGCTTGATCATAAGGGCTACTATGGATGCCTGATGATCAATCTTATTGTGATGATTGGGGAACTTTTCTCCTTCAGATTATCCACATGAATGCTGCAGTGAATTAGGGGCAAGAAAGTTGCTAGCCCTAAGCTGAAGCCTAGAGCAGGGGGGATTGCCAGCCCTTAGCTTAGAAGCTAAGGAACTAATCGACAAGAAACTTCTTTCGAATCGCTATTTATCTTATGTGGGGGATTTAGACATCCGTATAGATGAAGAGATTGCTACATGACATGCTTCGAGCGGCGCTTTATCCAAGTGGTGGCGAGGCCTGCGCAAATCCTATTTTAGCAGCTCATACGCAAGCTATACACCGGAAGAATTACTCTACCATATCAAGAGTTTTCTCTCGGCGGAGAGTGCAGATGATTCAGATCCATACCAATGGGAAGACTTTGTTAATTCTTCTGTAAAAGCCGGAAGCTACAAGTATCTTGTCCTCAATTTGATCTATCTCTTAAGAGTTGATTATGCAGAAGAGGCAACTTGGCTTAATCCTACGGGGCTCCATAAGCTCAAACTGCTTTCTGATGCGATAGAGAATAGTCACTTGCCAGAACCTTGCGCGACAGAAAAATTCATGCTAGAGTCTAACTTCACATCAAAGCGATTTATTCTTTATATTAAGCAATTGAGTGAGGATGAACCAATCTTACATGATGAGCTCAAGACAGAGGAGCACACGCCTCTTGCTCGAACAGGACGATTCAATCAAGGCCGTTATTTGCAGATAGGCTGGGTTTGGTGAGTGAGTAGAGCGATAGGCAAAAATCAATTCCGTATCGCATGTGGATTTTCTACGAAACAAAAGTTTTTGCGGCTTTATTTTTAAAATAAGCTAGTATCGGGGTGAATTGATTTGTGCCCTAGAAGAGCATAGAACACAATAAATGACAAAGGTGTAAGCTCGAATGATTAAGTCTATGGTTCTAGGGTGCCACTCAATCTAGGCTGCTATCTTTGATTATCCTCTGCTATTTGTTTTTGTGTCAGGTCTTGTACAAACCATGCCTTAACTGCTCATTTGCATCATGTCATCCCCTATTCAATATGCTAATGCCCCCCCTTTTTTTTGACGGTTCGTGATAATATTGATAAAAAAGAGCTACTGAATGCTCAATTAGTGATTATGAAAACTTTTTAACGTCAAGCTTGCACTCTTTGTATTAAGTGGCGACTGTGTCCAGCTCGGTTGAATTTGTTTGAAGCTTGCGACATAGAAATGAAGAATCGTTTCTATGAGTCAAATATAGCAATGTAAGAGATGCCCCCCCTGCGCAGGTGATGAATCGTCCCGCGATGACATAGGGGCGTAAAGCCTGAAACGCCGAGCCGAGTAGAAACGTTCTTTCCTAAGAAAAAGGAAACGTTGACATGTTTGTTTTTTGGGGCTCTAAGTATAAATGTTTTATACTTGTGTTATCTGTTTGTATTTGGCACATAACAACCTTTAATTCGTTTATTTCAGGTGTCTTTTTTTAACAATAATCAAATAGTGCTTGATTTTAGCTCATGTTTGAGTAATTATAGAGATGTCGAGGCACAAGGCGCGACCAATAACAAATAGCAACATAAAATAATGATAATAACACGATCAAAAGAGCTCATACGCATTTCCCCAAAAGATGCACGAAAAATTGAATATTCGACCAATAACGGAAGAACCTGGAACATGAGGTATCCAGGAATCGGTGCTGGTACATTCCGATCCATCACAGATGCGGGTAAAGAACTATTAGCAGAAACAGAAAAGGGTCTCTATTACTCGACAAATGAGGGCAGAACTTGGAACCGACGCAGCTAAAAAAGAATAAAACTAGGCGCATTGGATCGTCCACCTCAAAGGGCTTCCACATAGCCATAATAAAAATTAATCACACATTCTTATTATGGCCATACCTACTGTATTACTCTTACTTACTAGTAGGAGTAATATTGATATATATAGTAAACAATTATCAATTATAAACACTAAAGAGATTGTTCATTGAGCTGTACCCCATGTTCATCGAGTATATAAGGCGACGAGAGTAGCTCAATATGCGTACCATGAATCAGAATGTGGAAGCAATGAAATCAGCAGTAGCTTTATTCCTATATTTATAATTTGACTTTTTAGATTTAACTGATAGGATGATTGATAGGCAAGTAATAACATTATGACACTAAATCCAGCAGATAAAGAGTACTTAATACCTCTAAAAGATTTATTAAGCAAAAAAGATTTATTAAGCAAAAAATTCTTCATCCCTTCTTACCAACGTGGTTACCGATGGGAAAAAGAGCAAGTACTCGATTTATTGGAAGATATTAAAGAATATTCTCAAAATCCAGACCCCGATAAAGGCTTCTATTGTCTACAACCAATTGTCGTTAAAAAAAGAGATGATGTTGACGGATATGAAGTGCTTGATGGACAGCAACGATTGACAACGATTTTCCTCATTCTCAAAAACATCGCAGAAAGAGAAGCGAGAATAGAGGAATATATCCTAGATGAGCCTATAGATTCGAGTCTGTATGAGATTCATTATGAGACGAGAGAAAAATCACAATGGTTTTTAAGCTTAAATGAAATTGAAATGCAAGGTCAGAAGGATGAATGTATAGATTTTCACTATATTTATAGCGCAACTCTCGCCATATCCGAATGGTTCAAAGACCCATCCAAAAAACCAGAAAAAAGAAGTAACTTTGACTATGATTTTCTTATCAATACAAAGCTTATTTGGTATGAAGTAGATGACGGTAATGAGAGCCAAACCACGCTTATCGATACCTTTAATCGTCTTAATATGGGGAAGATTAAATTGACTAATGCCGAGTTGATTAAATCGCTCTTCCTCAACAGCAGCAACTTTAAAGAATGTAATGCTGATGTCATCCGTTTATCTCAATTAGAAATAGCCAACGAATGGGATCGTATGGAATACAGCTTACAAGATGAAGAGCTGTGGGGTTTCATGAAGCCTAACGACAAGAGAGAGTACTCATCACGTATTGAATATATCCTTGATTTAATCAGCAAAAAAAAGAAGGGTGAGGAAAGCGAGAATCATACATTCAAATATTTCTTCGACAAATTCAAAGAAGAAGACAAAGAGAATATTGTCAAAAAGAATTGGCTGTGTATCAAGCGTTGTTATCAAACCATTGTCGATTGGTTCCACGACAAAGAGTATTACCATAAAATAGGCTATTTGCTAGCAGTCGGTCACAACATCAATACCCTCATTGAAAAGTGGGGCAACAGTAGAACCGATTTTCATGATTATGTTAGAGATGAAATTATCAAGGCCATTGGTGTAGAAATAGAATTAGTGGTTATCGAAAAGCTTGAGTATGGCGATCCAAAGATAAAAAATATTCTATTGCTGCACAATGTGCTTACCATGTGTTACAGTGAGGATAATTCAGCACGCTTTTCTTTTGCTAAATTTAAAGCGGAGAAGTGGGACATTGAGCACATCCATGCCACTGCAGATGCTATCGTTGGAAATGAGGATAAAGAACGAGAATGGCTTAAGTCAGTGCGGGATTACATTACCGATGATAAATTGCTTGAAAAATCTAAAAATTATGAGAAGGCTTCATTCAGTGACCTATCTAGAGAAATTGTCGGGCACTTAGGCGTTAGCAATGACTCAATCGGTAATCTATGCCTTCTTGACGCAAGTACGAATAGAGGATATGGCTGCGCTGTCTTTGCTCAGAAGCGCTCTATAATATTAGAAAAACATAAACATGGTCGGTTCATTCCGATTTGCACACTCAACGTATTCAATAAATTTTATAGTGAAAAGGTTGAAAATATGCTCTTATGGGATAAACAAGCGCAGAATGATTATGTGGATAACATCGTCGAAATTATTAATACTATATAATTAAAGAAATAACAACATGAGTAATAAACTTAAAATAATAAATTTTTGGAATCTTATTTCAGAACATAAGATAGTAATACCCATCATCCAACGAGACTACGCCCAAGGGAGAGATGGTGATGAAATTAAGAAAAAACGCGATAATTTTTTAAAGGCCTTACATGAGGCACTCACTACCGATAAGCGTCAGACCTTGGATTTTATCTATGGACAGCTCAATGAGAAAACCTTCTCGCCCCTAGATGGGCAGCAACGCCTCACAACTCTTTACCTTCTCCATTGGTACATTGCAAGCAAAGAAAACAAGCTACAAGGCGACGTTCAATCAACCTTGTCTAAATTCAGCTACGAGACACGAATTAGCTCAAGGGAATTCTGTCAGGAATTAGTATTAAAGGGATGTGAACTCAAACCTGATGAAAAAGTGAGTACAACAATTAAGACCCGGTGCAACTGGTGGGTTTTAAGCTGGGAAAAGGACCCTACAATTAAAGCAATGCTTACAATGCTTGATGACATCAAAGTTTTGTTTAAAGAAGATAATCTGTGGGAACAACTTATCAGTGACAAGATTAGCTTCATTAACTTCCCCATCACAGACTTTGGACTTTCTGACGATCTCTACGTTAAAATGAATGCGCGCGGTAAAACCCTCACAGACTTCGAAAATTGGAAAGCGGAATTCGAAAAACAAATTTCAATAAAAGAATGGGAAGTAGCCAAAAAAGGGACCGAAACTTTTGCCTGTCAAATCGACACAACATGGACCGACCATTTTTGGAAATATAAAGACGCTGACAATAAAATCGATGACAGAATGTTAAGCTTTATTCGAGCCATTCAACTCACCAGCGTTGTCTTGAATCCTGAAGAAAAAGAAGTGGAAAAAATCACGCTGGAAAACTTCCACTACTACGACCCCTCAAAATACAACAAAGCAGATTATGATAGCCTATGTGAATCGCTAAACTTGTGGAAAAAAGTAGCTCCTGATAGCTGCTTTCAACTAAAATGGGTAGACATCGGCGAAGAAAAGGCTATCTTCAAACGCATCATACTAGGAAAAGCAACATATCCTGAGAGGGTTATATTCTATGCTGCAACAAAAGCTCTGGAGGTTGGAATGAGCTTTGACTCACAATTTGCCAAAGAATGGATGAGAGTCATTAGAAATATTGTCGAAAACAGCACGATTGATTCATTCGAAACTTATCGTGGGGCAATCAATCTGGTTAAGGAAATAAGTGCTGGATGCAAAGATATTTATCAATGGCTACAGGATTCAAAAAAGTCAATTAATTCATTCTTTGCGTCTGAGCAAATGAAAGAAGAAATTATCAAAGCTAAATTGATTTTCCATAATCCAGAATGGAAAGAACAGCTATTTGACTGCGAAGATACAGATTTCTCACATGGGAGAATCAACTTTGCTCTCCGGTGCATCGGATATGATGGCAATCCTGAGAATTTTGATGCAGATAAATTAATTAAAGTCACAGACATACTTGAAAAGTACTTTTCCAAGATAAATGAGCAACCTATTAAGCACCAAATGTGGCGCGCTTTCCTTACCACGGGTGATAATAAATTCTATCACCACTGGTCATCATGGAGCTATATTAAAGCATGCAGCAAATACAAAATGCCCAACAACTTAATTGGTGAAAAAAACTCAGAGTCCTTGCAATACTTTTGTAATAATGAATCCTGCCGAGTTTACGCAATAGAACTCATCGATAAATTGCTAGAAACCGAACACAATAGCGACTTAGATCTCTATATCGATAGCTACATCTGTCCTGAAGATATGCCAGAGTGGAAAAAACTCTTCATTAAAGAGAAAAATCAAGAAATTCTTAACCTTGCTCATTGTACTAAGGGCTTTCTTTGCGTTAATGAGGAAGAAGGCAAATGCTGGCTTATCGATGGACGTCGCCCTAGTAACGAAGACCGATACAAAGCAATACCGCTAGAAACTAACGCTTAATACACTGAAAGAACCTGCTTTTTATTTGCTATGGCCTAGATTGATAGATGCGCCATAGTGAATAAGTTGAGCAAATACGATTATCACCCCCTGACTCCCACTCTAGATTTTTGCTTATGATTAGTCGAAGCTTAGAAAAAGTGGAATGTCTCATTGAGCATGGCTCTGATGTGAACGAGCTCAGATAAATCTATATTTGAACCCTAAGCTAGGCCTCTGATAAATAGGAGTATCAAACTGCTGTTCGTTATCTCCTAGAATAAGGCGTAACGATGTACAGTGAATAAAAATATGATAGTAATCTAGGGTGCTTAGATTCTGAATGCAAACGCCCTCCAACTCGAAATTGAGTTGGAGGGCGGAGTATGTAGCCAATGCTACGGACTGTGCCAAGGCTTAAAAATAGTGCAAGGCATAGACTTATAAAGTCCTGAATACCATGAAATCAGGGCAAAAATAAAAGCTTAACATTTTACTGTTAAGCTTTTATAAACTGGAGCATAGCGGATTCGAACCGCTGACCCCTTCAATGCCATTGTTGTGTTTCTAGCTTACTCTACCATCTTCTCTACGCTCAATTTCTACGATAGCTTTCTTTGTGTTCGATTTATCGATAGATACCTCTAAGCAAGCATATTCACTTGCTCTAATAATTCTTATATTATCCAACTCTTCATAAAAGGATAACTGCGGATTGATCATATATTCAAATTTACACAATAGCATGTTGATGAAATGTTTAAGTGGACGTTGTTTTACTATAGGAAAAAACTCTTTATTTAAATCACATTGTGGATACAAAACTTTACTATAGAAGTCAAGGCTCGGAGGTCTCGAACATTCAATATAAATGCCAGATTGCTGCAAGTCTAATTCAGCTTGGGCTAATTCATGCAAGAAATCTTCCGTATGATAGGCATAAACATCTGCAAATTCATTATTTTTATATACGAAAACAACTTGTTGCCTATCATATAAATCTATACTTATTCCTGGACAAAACTCATATACACAAATAAGCTTAGAGCTATCTATAAATTGAGTGACCATATCATTGCTTTTCATCGTTTTCATAATAATTTTAATCAAATAAACTCTATATGTAATCTACGGTGGCTTCTCCTCCTATTGCACCTAATGCGGCACCAGCAGCAGCTCCACGTGTCAATTTGTATATATTCCCCATAATTTTGTATCTTGATTAAGATAGTTTTATCATATTTGTATTTGTTATGCACTGAAATTTTTGAGCAAAGTTGCAGTTATTTTACCAATCTTCTAAAATAGTATGGCATTGCATATAATTGACTCAGGGTGATTTCTTGGTGATTTTAACTAAACCAATGTACATGGGACTATTTTCAGGCAAAGTCTAGAGTGAAATAGTGCAAGGCATAGACTTATCAAGTCCTGAATATCATGAAATCAGGGCAAAATAAAAGCTTAACATTTTACTGTTAAGCTTTTTTAAACTGGAGCATAGCGGATTCGAACCGCTGACCCCTTCAATGCCATTGAAGTGCTCTACCAACTGAGCTAATACCCCGATCTGTTTGTTTGTTGCTCACTTGCTGCCTTGGCAGCTTGTGTGCGGGGCGATTATAGGGGATGTGGGGCGTGTTGGCAAGTTTTTTTTGAGAAGCAGGGGGCGCTTTCTTGCTTTTTGGCGTTAGAAGCTAGAGTTTGATTGCTTGGGCTGGGCCGGGCTATGCTCTAGGATGGTGCCTGCTTCATCGTTCGCTTGCTGCGCTTGGGGGGCTGTGGCTGCGCGGATGGGGGCAGGTGCTGGGGCGATGGTTGTCGTTGTTGGTGCTGCGGTGGCTTTGTCTGAGCGGTTGCCGTTCAGGGGCTTTTTGGTGACGGGGTCAAGCTCGATACCGTTGATGTAGATGCGGGTGATGATTTGCCCTGTGGCATGGTCGAGCTCACGGGTTGTTTTTGTGTGTGTCTGGCTGCGTACGCCGTTGATGATGCCGGTCTCGATGCGTTCCTCGCTTGAGTAGCTGTTGCTTGGGTTGGTCACAGTGCTGGCGGACTGGTGGATGCGCGCGCGCTCAATAAAGTGCTGGGGTGGGGCGTTGCGTCGGGCGATGCGTTCACAACTCAGGCTGCTGATATGGCGACCATTGGGCTGGGGGGCGATGATTTCATTGATTTTTAGGACAGCTTCATCGCTCGGTTGCATTTGCTCGATTTGCCTGCGGACTTCTGCTGCTTGGCTGGGGAGGATGAGGGCGAAGTTCTCGCCTTGCTGCAGGGGGCGACCTCCATAGCGGGAGATGCGTTTGTAGGCGAGGTTCTCAAGGACGCGGAAATAGGCAACTTGGATTTTATCGTTGCGGCTCAAATCGGGGTTATCGCGTTGGGCGATGTTGATCAGCTCGGCTCGGATGGTATTGGTGGCGAGCAGCTCACAGGGGGCGGAGGCTGGGGGGACAATGGTCAGGGCGTGCACAGGCGCTGCGGTGACAGCTGCGGGCAGGGGGGCTGGGGCGCCTATATTGAGTTGCGCGCTGGCGCTGCAGCTGATGGCTGCTGATAGGGCGATTATCAGGATTGTGGATTTCATATATAGTGTTAAGATGTTGGAATGGTTTTGTTTGTTCAATTATTATGCGTCTTGATCATCTGATAGCAGAGGCGGAGAGAATGTGATGAGTAGGGGAGATGGCGATAGTTGATGTCGGCCTCTAAAATGTTTCTCTCAAATTAGCAAATGCTAGCTGTCGTGTCAAGGGGGAAAAGCTGAGCTCCGCTTTCGTACGATGTATGGAGACGGCTTAGCCTGTATAGTGCAGATTGCCCTCGATGATCTGGCTGCGCGTGGGGCAGTTGTTGCGGTAGAGTGAGCCCTTGCCCAGTCCTTGGACGATACCGCGGCTTTGGGGCTGGGCGGCGACCCACTGGGCGAGGATGTTGAGGGTGATGTTGCTCTCAAGCGAGGAGTTGTACCAGTGGCTGATGCCGTGCTTAGCCGCGATGCTCTGCCACTGCTGGGCTCCATGGAGTCCCCCATGCAGGCTGGGCTTGATGACGAGACCATGGGGGAGGATGCGGCCAATGAGCTGCTCACGCTGTGAGACTGGGTAGGCGATGAGCTCCTCATCCAGCGCGATGCGCAGGTGGCTGTGCTCTGTGCTGCGGCAGAGTGCTGCCATGGCGGCATGTTGTCCTGCCTTGATGGGTTGCTCAATCCAGTGCAGTCCTGCGTCTGCGAGCTGAGGGAGCTTGTCAGCGGCCTCGCTGGGGCTCATGCTGCCGTTGGCATCAGCTCGTAGCTCAAGGCTGGGGTAGTGCCTGCTGGCGTATTGGAGGACTGTGAGCTCATCCGCCCAAGGGAGGCTGCCAAGCTTCCACTTGAGGGCTCGATGCCCTGCGCTGGCTCCATCATCAATTTGTTGAAGCATGTTCTCTAGGCTGTCCATCCAGATGAGTTGATGGATGGGGATATCTTGCGTCCCCTCTGTGTAGGGGCTGGGGATGATGATTTGCCCTTCTGAATCTGCTCGGAGGGCTGATAGGAGCGCGCACTCAATACCAAAGAGAATGCTGCTGGGGAGTGCTGTGATGAGCTCATCGCTGAGGCCTTGGGCTGCTTGGACGGCGGCGCATGCATCGCTGAGTTGCTGCAGGTAGGGGGGCTGCGCGTCTGCGAGCTCGGGGCTGAGCCCCAGCAGGGGGCAGGATTCACCGATGCCGTCGCCTAGGGGGCTATGGCAGTGGATGTAGTATGTGTGCAGCTGGCGCAGCTTCCCACGTGAGGTGGCTGCTGGGCGGTGGTAGTGTAGGGTGTAGGGCTGGATGCTCAGCTCAAAGGGGCTGAGGCTTGCGATGCGCTCGGGGCTGAGGAGGTGGCAGAGCATGAGCTGGGGGGGGTCACTCTTGCTCGCTGAGCTCATCGTCGAGCTCAAGGGCTTTTGATTGGTCGGCTGCAGCGGCGGTGGTGTTGCCTAGGGCTAGGTGGATTTTTGCGCGTTCGCTGTAGGCCGTGCTGTATTCGGCGGCGAAGGCGATGGCTTGGTTGAGGTCATCGATGGCCTCGAGGCTCTTGCCTTGATTGTGCAGGCTAAGGGCGCGGTTGGTGTAGGCGATGGCATCATATGGATTGTAGTCAATGGCGGATGTGTAGTCTGCAATAGCCGCGGCATCTTCCCCCATGTCAGCATAGATGTTCGCGCGGTTGTTGAAGGCTGCGCTTTGCTCGGGATCAAGCTCAATGGATCGGCTGTAGTCTGCGAGAGCTGCAGGGATATTTCCCATGTCATCGTAGAGGCTACCGCGGAAGCAGTAGCTCTCCGCATCTTCCGGGTCGAGCTCAAGGGCTTGGCTAAAGTCTGAGATAGCCGCGCTGGCTTCTCCTAGGGCGCTGTAGGCGATGCCGCGATTACTGTAACTCTCGGCAACGTCGGCTTCTATTTCGATAGCGAGGCTGAAGCAGTCAATGGACTTTTGGTATTCGCCTAGATGTAGCCATGCTGCCCCTAGCTTGAACTGTGCAAGGTCGCTTGTGGGCGCGATGGAGAGAGCTTGTTGGTAGAGCATGCGCGCCTCCTCTCCTTGATCGTTATCTAGGAGTTGGTCGCCTTGCTCGATGAGGCTCTCCATGTCTGCTGTTGTCATTGGATGTGGCACGAGTGATAGCCGCTGAGCTCTGGGGGGGGGGGGCTCAGCGGCAGGGGTAATTGTCTTTTGACGGGGGAATTAGGGCAGCTTGGGGTATTTGCTGTAGTCGGGTTTGCGCTTCTCAAGGAAGGCTGTGGAGCCCTCATGTGCTTCGTCGCAGAGGTAGTAGAGCATGGTGGCGTCACCAGCGAGCTCTTGGATGCCTGCCTGACCGTCAAGCTCGGCATTGAGGCCTGCTTTGATGAGGCGCAGAGCGATGGGGGAGAGCTCCATCATCTCGCTCGCCCATTGGACATACTCGTCTTCGAGTTGCTCAAGGGGGACAATTTTGTTGATGAGTCCCATGTCAAGGGCTTCTTGTGCATTGTACTTGCGGCAGAGGAACCATATTTCACGTGTCTTCTTTTGACCGATGCAGCGCGCCATGTAGGAGGAACCAAAACCAGCGTCAAAGCTGCCAACGCGTGGGCCCGTCTGGCCAAAGATGGCATTCTCCGATGCGATGGAGATATCGCAGACGAGGTGCAGGACGTGGCCGCCACCGATGGCAAAGCCGTTGACTGCGGCGATGACGGGCTTGGGCAGGCTGCGGATTTGCTTCTGTACATCCAGCACGCTGAGGCGTGGTACGCCCTCATCGTCGATGTAGCCGCCGCGGCCCTTGACATTCATGTCACCGCCAGAGCAGAAGGCACTCTCTCCGACACCTGTGAGGACGACAACTTGCACACTCGCCATCTCACGGCAGTGGTAGAGCGCGTTGCTCATCTCTGCGGTCGTGAGGGGGGTGAAGGCGTTGCGGTAGCGGTCGCGGTTGATGGAGATACGGGCGATGCCGCCAAATTGCTCAAAGAGAATCTCCTTGTATTGCTTGATAGGGGTCCATGTATGGGTCGTGTTCATATGCTTTAATTTATTGTGTTAAGTGTGTTAGCGTAGGAGGTCGCGGAGGCTCTTGGCATCCTCTGCGGTGGTGGTAAAGGTCTCAATGATGAGGGGGCAGCTTGGGGGCTGATCGGCGGATGCTCTCGCCTCAAGTGCGGGGAGGGCGTGAGCTTCCCAATCATTGATATTGTGCACGGGGATGTAGCGTAGTCCACAGCTCTCAGCCCAGCCTTGTGCGCTGTGCTTGTGCTTGTGCTGGGCGCTGATGTAGCGATGACCAGCGCTATGCTGATCTAGTCCTGGGAGAGCGTCAAAGATGGCACCGCCGCTGTTATTGAGCAGCAAGATGCAGAGATTGGGGCTGAGACAGGGGAGGCTCAGGGCATTCATGTCGTAGAAGAAGCTCAGATCGCCAATGACGAGGTAGTTTGGCTTGTCATCGGATGCGGCGTAGCCGATGGCGCTCGAAAGGCTACCCTCGATGCCATTGCATCCGCGGTTGCAGTCAACGATGACTTCCGGGGGGAGGGGGTAGAGCTGAGCGAGGCGCACCGACATGCTGTTGGCGAGATGAAGGCTGGCGCGCAGTGGGAGGCTAGCGATGAACTCACCCACGAGTCGCGCCGCTGCATAGGGTTGGCTCTCAAGGGGAGCTAGGGCGTGATTGGCGGAGCGCTGCTGCCATGCTTGGAAGTAGTCACAGCTCGGGCTCTCAGGCTCCATATCCTCAGCAAAGGCCTCGATGAGGTCCCAGAGCTCGTCTTGGCTACCCTCAATAGCGAGGCGGAGACAGCGGAATGTGTCAATGATAGCACCATCGGGGCTGATGTGCCAGTGCTCGGCAGCTGGATGCTCGCGCAGGAGACGCTTGATGCGCTTGGAGATAATGCAGCCACCAAGGCTGATGATGAGGTCGGGAGCGAGCTCTGCTGGGCAGTCACGACCGAGTACTTGGTCAGGGTTGTTGATGACACCGGGGATGCCTGCGCAGTTGCCGAGTTGCTCCGCGACGATGACAAAGCCCTTCTCCATGAGGGTCTCGCTGAGCTGAGGGGGCAGGGGGCACTGCCCGACAAGTATCATGCGACGGGGCTGGGCGCGCAGGCGATTGATGAGCTGCTCCTCCTGATGTCCGCTCATGAGGGCGAACTCGCAGCGATGGATGACGCGCTGGGGCTCCAGAGGGGACTCGCTGCGCTCAAAAAGAGGCTCTGAGAGGGGGATATTGATGTGGACAGGTCCGCTGCCGCGGTGGCGCAGCTCAAGCAGAGCCTCATTGATGAGGCGATTGCGATGCCAGAGGCTCTCTGGGCTATCACTCTCTGGCAGGCTGTAGCTGCCACGTAGCATGCTGCTGAGGCTGCCTTGCTGGGGGAGAGTCTGTCCATCTTGCTGCCCAAGCCACGCGGCCGGGCGGTCTGCAGAGATGAGTAGCAAGGGGATATTGCGGTAGTAAGCCTCCGCAATGGCTGGGTGAGCATTGAGCAGCGCGCTGCCAGAGGTAACGATGATGGCAACGGGGCTCTGTGCTTGACTCGCCCAGCCCAGTGCCATAAAAGCGCCCGAACGCTCATCCGTGGCAGCTCGACATTCCATCTCTGGATGCTCGGCAAGACTGCTGAGGATGGGTGAATTACGGCTGCCGGGGCAGAGGACGCAGCGGCTGATAGCATGTGCATGCATGAGCTCGATGAGTTGGCGTACAGGTGCGAGGGCAGAGTAGCTAGGCATGTGCCTATCTTAGCATAGAGGGCGAAGCTTGGCAAAAGTTAATTAGATGGGCTCTCTGACTGTTTTTTCTGACATGCAGGGCTCTGCCGCGCAATGTGTGCTTGCCAGCTTGGAATCTAGCTACTAGAATGATGTCGCATGCTACGTTTTACCCTCTTTCGAGTGCCTATTTTGATCCATCCCACACTTTGGGTAACGCTGGCTGTTTTTGGGCTCGTTGGAGGTTATGCCCATATGGGCACTCTCGTGTCTGCACTGACCTTTATCGTGGCAGGCTTGCTATGCCTGATTACCCATGAGCTGGGACATGCGCTGGTCGGACGAGCTCTGGCTGGTGGTCAGCCTCAGATTCTCATGACGGGGCTCGGCGGCGATTGCTGCAATGCCGAGGCACGCTTCACACGCTCTCAAGGCATCATCATGACGGCAGCCGGCCCGATGGCAACCCTGTTGCTCGGCTTACTTGCCTTTATCGTCTTGTATGTGATTGCTCCCAATATGGATGAGGCCTGCGCTCTGGCTTCTGATTACGCCTGCGGCAACGCGCCCGAGAGCACAGTAGGCGCGCTGAGCGTAGGAATGCTCTGCCTGCTGCGCCACGTGATTTATATCTCCTTCTGGTGGACAATGCTCAACCTGCTGCCCATTTATCCTCTGGACGGAGGGCAAATCATGTCGGGGATATGCTCCTCCATGCGCACAGTCTTCTGCTGTAGCCTCATTGTGTCTGTGGTGGTTTTCTTGGTCACCATCTGCCTTGGCTGGTGGCTCGTCGCCCCATTCATGCTGGCTCTGGGCTATATCAACTACCGAGGCATGCGCGCAACGGCGTCTTAAATAGCCAAATACCAGCCCCACAGGCTTACTGTCGAGGGGAGAGCAGAGCCCCCTCCAATTCAACGAGCAGAGGGTGGGCTATGTCCTGCATCATTGAGAGCATCCTTTGACGATTCTTTACTGCGCTGCTTATTGTAGATGTAGCGCTCTAAGTTGAAACTCTGCATCGTGGAATTTTTCCACTTGCTGATACATGCTTTCATAATGTTGACTTCTAGGATTGATTGTAGTGAAGTTCATGGGAAATTGTGTATCATGCGGACTGACGCTTGGCAGCTTTCTCTTCATCTTGTTCATATAGCTTCGCGTAATGAATTGAGCTTGCTTGACGTCATAGTTGATTATACGGTCCTTCAAGCTCATATCCATGATTGAGATAACGCCATAACTGGGCTCAATCCGAATGTCTATACCACTATCGTCACTACTTTTCTTCTGATAGATGAGCTTGTCTTGGTAGTAGACCCACTCATAGCATGAGTAACTGAAGGGGAAGCAGCTAATATGCTTCCATCTCAATTGCCCGATGCGCACGTCTCCATACCCCTGTAAGAAGATATGTGTAGTAATAAGCAGGAGACCTGCTAGTAGCAAGTATTTTTTCATTAAGCACATCTTAGTCTCCTAGCATGTGAATGTCAACAGATAAGGCCTAGGATAATTTCGCCCTATCTCTAGCAGGGGAGCTTCATGTGAAGGTGGTTTTTCACTGGATACATCATATCATCCGAGTTACCTAGCAGGGTAAGCTTTGTTATTCTATAGGGGCAAGTTCTCCCAGCGCTGCAAAATCTGCCGCAACACCCTAGCTGCCCTCCTCAACATGCTCAATCAAAGCCTCGAAGAAATCGAGAGAATACTGTATGGTGTCGTTTGATACTGTGAGCGGAGAAGGGAGGGGAGCTTGCTTGATGGTACAGACTGAGTAGATGTAGGGCTAAAGCTAAAAAGACGGGCTGATTTAGCTTGGAATCAACCCGCCTCCGATTAGGGGTTCTATATGTAAAATCTCAATATTGATATAAGCTTATAGATTATAAATTAGTTTGCTTGACTGCTGCGTTTAATGAAGAAGCTCTAACTGAAGAAATGCGTAGATTTGAATGACGAGTGCTATAATGTAGAGAGGGTATTTGATGTAATGAGTAGCACAATAATGTATTTTACCCTCTTCGTTGATCTGGGGTGCTGGGCAGCGTGAAATAATTAAGCTATAGATATTGATAAGTGCCCAGCCACAGACTGAGATGATAGCTATTATACTTGGAATAGACGTAAGTATCAAGAGGGGCGCATAAAGTATCATCGCAACCAGTACATCGATATCCTCAGGGAGTTGTAGTACTAGTCTTGCAATGAGCCACGCTGCGAGATTTATCGTGATGCTACAAAGAGCTGTTATTGCTAAATATTGAGACCATTTCGATAATCGAGCTCTCAACGCCAAATCATCCATGACGAGTTCGCTAGGTGATGATCTGCTAAATATACATATTATCTTAAAAATATGATAAGTAATAGCAATAAGCGCCAATACGTAGGGGGAAATCTTAACAGTAAAATTAAGATTGCTTTGCGTATTAGCACTTAAATCTGTAATATCGACAATATACGAATAAGGAAAGTATTTTATCTGAAATAGATTGAGGAGCATCAATGAAAAAAATACAAATGTTAGCAAAATATTAGCTTCGCCTAATACTGCAGATATACCTTTTATTTCTCTCTTCATGATTAGATACTGATGCTATCATTTATATTCATTCAATGTCAATGTAATGACCCTGTTTAGAATGTTGTATTTCCTGTTGAACTCTTCACTTATAGAGATGGTTGTTGAAAGCATAGCATTTTTATCAAGACCGAAAATTTCTTGAGCAGATAAAAATGTATCGCGATTTTTTCATCAAGCACATCTTAGTCTCCTAGCATGTGAATGTCGATATAAGTTTACAGATTATAATTTGTTGCCTTGGCTGGCGATATTTAATGAAGTAGCTCTAGCTGAATATAAACAACGTTGATTCACTATCGTTATAACCTTGCAACCAGATGCTCGTATTGATAGAATTGCTGATGTAGCTTATATGAAACCATCGCAAGAAAGTCCGGCCTCAAATCGTATCGAGTTAGATAGACGTTATCGTGTGAGTGGTGATTATTTTTCATCACGTATTAGTATTGATGAACTTTTATCACTTAAGGGAAACAATGTCTCCGTTATTCTTGGGGATAAGGGGTCAGGTAAGACTACAGAAATCTACCAAGCTGCTGAAAATCGAAAGAAGGAAAACCCTGGTAGTGTCTTGATATACCGATTGGAGGAATGCTTGAAGATGATGACTCAAGCTGATAAGATTACTGCTTGGAATGCCTATTCGGGCATCCGCTACCTCTTTCTCGACTCTGTGGATGAATGTCGCTTGGGGCAGACTCAGAGTAGTGATGATTTGTTTGAGCAGGCTCTTAATAATTTGGGTGGTCAGCTTAAGATATCATCGGAAACAAAAATTATCATTACCTCTCGCGTAGCAGAGTGGCAGAAAGTAGAGGATGAGAACAGAGTTGTCGATTTCTTCGAACGAACTAACAGCGAAATCGCGGCGAAGATTAAGGCATCAAAAGAAAAGAATGCGGATAAACAGTGGTTCAATCATGAGAATGCTGAGTCTATCGAACCCTATCACGTATTTGAAATCCAAGAGATGAAATCACATCAGGTTAAGCGCTTAGCAGAGAAATTCTATACTAGTACTGCTGAGTCGCGGCTCTCAGGGATTCGGAATCTTCCTTCCTTTTTCTATGGGACGCCAGTAGAAGCGTTGGATACATTGAGGTATATCCACTATTTAGCTGATGGAGAGATTGACGAAATGGAGTTTCTACGCGTGAAGCTACAATCTCGCTACAGGGAGCTTAATGCACGGTACCGTAATAACGAGCGCTTGACAATGAAGCAAGTTGAGGCCTTTACACAACGTGCTGCAATTGCTTCACTTTTGTGTAAAACTCTTTCATTTAGAAAGAGACGATATTATAGGCACGCACTTGAGGCTGATGCAAATACCGTGATATCCTTAGAAGAGTTATTCCCAGAGAGTGAAATAGCCGACATAAATAATTTTGCAGATTCAACACTTTTTATCTCGAATGGACAATGCAACCGAATTAAATTCTACAATGAAAGCATTCGTGATTATGCGGCTTTTAGATGGCTACAATCTCAATTAGCGAGCCGTCCCTATCGCGATATTTGCAAATTACTCTTTAATCAATCGGAGGCTGGTGAATGCTACCCAAAAGAGAATTTTGTTTTACCCATTATTATGCTGGCAAATACGGACAGGCGCATGCAGCATATTTTGATGAAGAATTCACCGGATTTACTTATCAAGCATTCACAGTATGCTCAGTTCTTAAATGAGCAGGATAAGATTGCCGTTCTTGATGTCTTATTTAAGAAATACCCATACCGCCTCAACGAACTGATGAGAGATACAGGATATGGTGAAGAGGCATTTTCATATTATTTTAGCAAAGATGCGATACTTGTAGATTACTTGATGCCTAAACTTTCTGAGTCACAGTCAGAATTTGAGGTGGCTATTGTTTATCATTTGCTTTGTCATCAACAAGTAGACAAATTAACCCAAGATGTTAAATCTCGTTTAATATCCTATATTGAAAGAGATTTAGATGCGCACAGTGAAGAGATTGTAGATGCATTAATCTCTTTGTTCTTTAGACTTCAGCCGTCACCTTCGCAATTTGTGAGCTTTAAAAAAAAGCTGTTTCTCAAAAAAATCACAAGAAATACCGTTTATGACAGCTTTTTTGATAGAGCTTATCCAAATTACCTCGATACCGAGGCGGTGATGGATCAACTATTCAGGGTACAGGAAATTGGATATAAATTAGCTTCGATTTTAGAGGGGCTGTTTAAGCATAATGATTTTAACGATGATGAGCTTCGCAAGGCTATTACTCATTTGGAGTCTCGCTGTGAACATTTGGAGTCTCGCTGTGAATATTGTTTAGGTTTGATCGTATCCCTAGTTATAGAGGCAATAAAGAGAAACTTCGAGCTTGATCAGATTACTGCTTATTTGTATAAAATTTACAGAAGAATAATCACTCTCAGGCATTCTTCAACATCTAAAAATCCAGCGATTAAGCGTCTACGAAATAAACTAAGTGATCATCATACTAAAGCTTTACTGACTCATCTTAAGGATGAGTTCTTACGTGAGCCTAGTTCGTCGGTATTTGATCATTACTATTACTTTAGAGACGATAATATATTGAGTCATACACAAATAATAAACCTAATGCTCGATTTAAGTATTTGCCCTAGCCTTGAGGATTCTATAACAGTTAAATTTTTTAGATTTGCTTTAAGTTATAGTGATATATATCAGATTGATATTAAAAAATATGCAAATAACCCATCTAAAGTAGTATTACTTAGCCAGCGAAAAGAACAGATATCCAAGGAGCAAGAAGAGGCACGCATTAGAGCTCAACCAAAGCGTGAAGATCTTGAAAATCACAATAAGAATATACAAGATATGCTTGATAAATTAGATGACATTAAATCTGGTGATTTCGAAAAAAGAGACTGTTTGATATCATTATTTAAGGAAACTGTCAACAATTCACAGTGGGGTGAGTGGAAGATTGAAGTTTTAGTTGAGAACACGAATCAAGTTATAGCTGATGCGTTCTGTGAAGGCATGCGCCAGTTGTGGATAAAATCAGTCGATATATTTTCAGCTACAGACGAGTATGATAAGGACCTAGCACCCGTTATTTTACTGTCAATCAATCTTTCATACTCAAGTATAAAGGATAAATTTTGGAATGAAGCTAAATATGCTCGTGTCGCATTGAGATTTGGCCTTCATGAAATGAATGGCCTTCCTCATTGGTATGATGAAATGAGGAAGTTACACCCAAGAGAGGCAGAATCCATCATTAAGCCGTATATTCTAGAGAACGTGGGTAGTGAAGCATACATGTTCTTTAAACCCCTGTACAAACTCAAATCATGCAAGAAACAGTTTTATTATAATCTAGTATATAAAACTCTCATTGAATCAGTTGACATAACAAGATCAAACTTCATTATTTCTTTTCTTTATTTAGCTTCTCATCCATTGGCTGATGTTAATATCTTAACTGAGTTAATAACATCAAAATGTTCGCTGTTTGAGGAGGCTGAACATCTGCCAACTTATGTGCATTTAATAAACTTAGTGAATCCTGATGAATTTATTTCGACCCTAAAGAGACTAAAAAAAGAGGGTCGAATTGATGCTAGCTTTCTTAACCGTTTTGATGCTCATTTCGATTCTTTTCATGAAGAATACTCATCGATCACGAATCAGGCAGCATTACATAACTGGGATTATTTGCAGGAATTTACTAAGATTTGGCATTCAGTCAAAGGATGCAATTATGACAATGAAAGAGATGAGCAGAACTTCAATGGTTATGTGTCCATATTCGACCGTATATACAGTAGCTTGATTAGCAACCTTCCTGCAGAAAATGATTGGACTCAAGTGGCAAAAGATAGAGCTCAAGTGGAAAAGTTATGCGCAATCTACCCTAGCAGGAATTTAGGTAACCTACTCCTCGCTAAGATGGATAGCGTCTACTATCAAAACAATAGTAACCCATGGAGGGAGGATGAAATCATCAGGTATGAAGAACGAGGCTATCTCGAACCAAAGTGCAGTAATGACCTATTCGAAATCGTTGTTTCTAAGTTCAAGGATATCAAGCATGATAATGAGGCCGCCGACTACTCAAATCGCGAGCCCTATAAGATTCTAGCGAACAGCAAAGATGATGATAAAAGAAAGAAAAGATTCAAGGAATCAATTTTCCAAAAGCAGATGCTGATGGAGCTTCGCTTGCGCTCCAACGAGCTCTACTCCGCTGTGCGTGAGGTCGAAGTTTACAATGACAAAAAACCTGATTTACAAATATGGCATCGAAGCTTTGTTGTCAATATTGAGTGCAAGATTGTTGATTCGTGGAGTTATAAGGAGCTTCGCGAAGCAATCAAAGAGCAGCTGGTAGGGCAATACCTCAAGCATGAGCGGAACACGCATGGTATCCTCTTGCTAGCAAGGGTCGCCAAGAAACACTGGGTTCCTGCTGGTAAGACAAAAATCAACTATGAGCAGCTCCTTACCGATTTGCAGGCTTATGCCAAAGAGTTTACTTGCTCTGATGAAGCCGCGTATGCACATATCCAAAAGATCGAGGTCATCGCCTTGGATTATTATTTGCCTGAGAAGAAAAGATGATGGGTGCCTTGAGTAGAGAATCATGTTGATGCTCCATCTTGACCATCAGCCTTTTCTAATTTTTGCTGCTAGGGTACCACAGGGCTTCAAGTCCTATTTTTGTTCGCAGTAGATCAAATAGATTGTACTTATGTTCTTTATGTAGATCGGCATTATAGCTCAGCTCCCCTGTAATGCTATCTCGCTCATAGTTTGGTTCTTGATTCCATATTTCTGTACTAATATACTTTTGTGTCGACCTTGCCAGAGATTGCGCTGAACCCAAAGCCATCAAGATGGCAAACGACCACCAACTAGAGCGCATCATGGAGACAGCCACTTCAAGAACATCACGCGCTCTCCCAGCGCAGCAAGATCGGCCGCAACACTAGCCGCCCTCCTCAACATGCTCAACCAAAGCCCCGAAGAGATCGAGCGGATTCTGTTTGATCTCGTTTGCTGACGTGAGTAGATGCAGGGCTGAATAGTTCATTTGAATCTTAGTCTATCAATGTAGTAGCTGAAATTGAAGATAAGCATAGATTTGAAGGCTTATAGCTAGAGTAAATAAGCTCAAATTAAAATAGGTACGTTGCTTCTCACAGCTAATGCTTGAAGCGATCTTGATGTATAACCGCATTAGGAGGGTGCCGAGAGCAGAGAGATAGATAAGAGCAGGTACAATTAAAATGATAATAATTCCTATTGGGTAAAGAGGTACAAAGAACAATATTGATAAGCCATCTGGTAATAGATTCAGAAGAGACACTAGTACCCAGAAGCAGAGAAGAAAGGTCAGAGCATAGGCAAAAGTTTTGTCTAAACGCTTAACCCAAGTGTTGAGCCGATACTGTGTTTGATTGATTATAATCTCTTTCTCCTCCTTGCTGGGGCGCAGAACTAAAGAAATTACCGACAGGGTGATTAGGGCAAGCCCTAAATAGAATATGTAATTAGATAGAAGCTGATGCGTAATATCATATCCACAGTACAAGATATCTTTTAAAATTATCATATCAACATTACCCGTATATTCAGGTAGGACACAAAAACTTATTCTGTATAAAAGCACGAAAATGAGATATATAAAAGAAAACAGGAGATTTGCATCTACTGTAATAGTGAAGGCTTTAAGAATATGTTTTCTCATAATCATTTAACATTTATTAATCGTCTTTATATGGTGTTTTTTCTCTGAAGTTAAATATATGAATGAGATACCTAACGTTAATCCTTTGGAACTAATCTTCGATCATGGAGTTGTGCTTAATGTCATTATGACAAAACTGAAAGATGTTTTTGAAAAAGAGCAAGAGGTCAGATGTGTAGCTCCTATGTAATCGCGCCGTATGGGGAAAGGGAGTGTTTTTAGTAGGGTGCAAAAAAGGGTAGTCGATGGGAACGAGAGGTGTTTTATATTTTTACCACGTATAGAAAGATTTTTATATTCCATTAAATTTGGTAGCAAGTTCGCAGAGAATGAGAAAGAGACTATATATAATATCTTTGAAGCTTTAGCGAAATGTGAATTTAAAGACGTTAGCTTAGTTGACTCAGATGGTGTATGGAAAACTTTGGATGAAATGTGTGCTATTTATTGAGTTCCTTTAGGTTGCAGTTGCGTACTATAGTCACAGGAAATACTACCGCTGAGATGAACGGTTTTCACCGAAATACCGATTTTGAAGTTGATCCATATTAATGTAAGCTTATCGATTGGTTAGCTAAACCTAGGCACCATTTCAAGTATATAATCAATAAGGTGCCATTTACATTTTTTATATGAATACAATGAATATAATGAAAATCAACACTTGAAATACGAAAGATAATGCATAAAACAAGTATTTCAAGTAATGAAAGAAATCGTTTGCTTGTGGATGCCTCGCTGCGTATAAAACGAGATATCCCTTTAATTTCAAGAGCAAATAGCCAATGCAGCAGAGGCATGAAATACATCCTAGAAAAAGTACACCCTCTGAATTATAAAAGTACAATATGCTAGAAGGAAAGATTGATATCAAGCCTATCCACCCTAACAAGGAGCAGTTGATGTTTAAGCTTTTATTCGTAAAGGAGTCATGATCACATGGAGTCTCGTTAGCTAATGACCATACAACTGTCTTGATAAGCGCTTGCATGAATAAAAACAGTATCCCACACACAAGGGCTAATAAACCTGATATCCCCATTGTTAAAATCATGACCAAATCTAGAAAACTTAGCAACTTACTGCCGTAATCAATGGAGTAAAATTGAGAGAAACATGATGCTCTTACATATATTTGTAGCCACAAGACGAAGCAGATTGATACCAGCAACAGATTTATGCGTCCCAATGTCGCGCCAATTTTGATGATCAATTCCTTCATTTTTTAGTAACTTTACTAATTTTATACATGTATAATTATAAATGTCAAACGTTTTATCAGTTTGAAGTTTATTATCAATGCTCTTAAATAGAGAATCACAATTGATTATGGATATTAATATTGTTTTTATTCACTAGGGTAGATGATGGGGTAAATATCGTGGAGGTTTTTAATTGTTATATTACTATCATCATGTTTATGCTTTGGATAATATGTCCTCTCGTTTTTTTCTGTATTCGCTTTATTATCTATCATTTTATTGATGCGCGAGTTCCCCTGCCTCCAAATATCTACTAAATTCTGAAGCTTGTCTTCTCTGGTCATCTCCTCTGGAAATAAATTATATTTTGCGATATCTTTTTCGATTAGATACATTAGCGAGTGTCCTATCATAAAAGTTCCTTTAGCAGTAAGTATATACCTTGATAATTCTGCTTCTGTTCCATATATCATCCGCTTTAACTCTTGCATATCTTGCATATCTAAATTTGGTAATTCTTCAAAACGATTTTTTAAATCCCTAGCTGTATCATAATTGATGTTACCTGGGCCAATGTGTGGGTCTAAAACGCCAAAACTTTTAATCGAACCAATATGTTCTACATATTTATCTTGAGCTAAATCACTTATATTATTAGCAATTCTGTCTCTTCTATTCCGTTCTTCACACACAGCCATTATTGTTGATAATGTGAGTATTTGATTTGAGTCAAAAATTGACTCTACTTGCTTTATTTCTTGTTGGATTTTTCTAACCCAGTCTACTGTATTTTGTGTAAATCTAGGCACATCACCCCCAAATGTTTTTTTAAAATACTCAACAGGGTCACTTCTAATCTCACTGGCTGTATCAATCATTGTATTGGCAGCATGTAATTGCAGCTTACTCTTTATATTCACAGCTTCTACATAATCATTAGCAAGTCTATTAAAATAGCTAACATTGCGTTGTTTCTGTTCATTAAGGTTTTGTTGATTTAGGGATGAATGAGCAGTGTTAGCTGTGCTTTCTGGTCGTCTTGTCTTATCTCTTTGTTCACCTGCATTTTCTTCGCTGTTTGACACCTCTCCTTGCTTATCTAAGGTTTTCTTGTTAACTGCTGGTTGAGTTTCGCTTGCTGCAGTATTTGCAGATGCAGGGTTTTGTGCCGACTCCGCATTATCCTTTTCGTCTGCAGAGGGCGATTCCACAGGATTTTGCTCAGCTACGGTTGATGATGTATTTATAGATGTAGAGTTTTGTGTTGCCTCTATGCTATTCGCCTCGACAGGAGTGGGTGATTCCAAGGCATTTTTGGCAGCTCCTTGCTCATTATTTGATGATACTGTTTCTTCTTCTAGCTCTGTTCTGCTAGGGGTAGGTGTTGGATTAGTATCAGAATTGCTTATTGGCCGATATTCAAGTACTTCAAATCCGTTTCTGAATCTGACTCATCTCCTAGCCCTTCTAGAACTTTATTAAATCGAGCAACTGGTTTAGAGCGCATCAGTTCCCCAAACTTATAAGGGGGCATTTTCTTCTTGGCTTTTTCTACCCGTCGTTTTGCTGTTTGTAAGAAGGCTCGGTGGTCAGCCCTATTAAAATCGATATCTTCCTCATCTTTGTCACTTGCTTCAACTCCATCGCGTTCTGCATTGAACACTATGTTATGAATCTTGTTTGAGTCATAAGTCTGCTGAATGAAGCCCCAGCCATTTTTTTTACTTCGTCCACGAAGTGGATCTTTTGTGTGAGCTATCATCTCCATCGCGTCATTGACTTCATCTGGTAGGTTATAAGTACCTGATGGGAGTTCATGCAAATTAGATTGGCTGTTGATAGGGGTAGGGTGATTGTTTCCGTTTCGATTTGGGTTGCTGTACTGCATTTATCAAGATTACATGAACAGTGAAAATTGTACAATATGTATTAGATTGGTCATCACGCAGCCCATTAAATTTTGTTTCTGAATAGCATGATGGTTTTTTACATTATTTTCACGCGCTGTATCCTATCACACGTTGATAATTACTAGGTTTGATATAATCATGCATGGATAGTGTGGGTGTTTAGTCTTTTCTGAACTTTTTCGGGGCAGTCGCGAACTTTTTTGTGGCTGTGGATGGAGCATAACTGAGGCAAACTCGCTTTGCCCAATCCCGCTCCTAGCCCTCAGGGGCTTTCTCCTAGGTGCATTGGGAGGTGGCAACGTCTTTCTGAGCTGTAGCGGCACAAACCTACCCCGCCTTTTCTCTTGTGGGTTGATATCTAAGTCTTGTAGGTTGCAATACATGACGAAGTTTTGCCGCTTTTTATGATGATAGAGATTTGTGCTTGGGAGTCAAGCTAGTCTAGTTCTCATTACCCTCTAAACTAACTCAAAGCCCCTAAAACGAATAATAACACAAAAAAATAAAAATAGCCCAGCATAAGATTTGCCCTTCCCCCCAAGAAAATAGCTCACTAAGTTTGTACTTAGTGAGCTGAATGCTCGAGCATCGCGCGTGTGAACTTTTGCAGGGCTGCTTATCTGGGATTTGGGTATTAGGTAGTGAAGGCATGCTGATAACAAGTAAAAGGGCAGTTGCCTCTTGGAATCTAGGCAGCTATACCTATACCCATCACCTATACTCCCCAAATTGTGAACGATCACGAGGGGGGGCGGTCGCTTGAGGCGGGTAGACCTTTAGTTCACCATTCTCTATTTTATCGATTATCGCATCATATTTTACAATAATAAGTTCTAGCTTTTCTACGTATTGTCTTCGCTCTGCTATATCAGCCTCCATAATTTTCTTTCGCAATTCTAAAAGCTTTATCCCGTCTAGATCATTACTGGTCTTCACTAGTTTGATTTGCTCATTAAGGATATTGAGCTCTTTAGATAAGTCATCAATGGCTAAAATTTCATCAGAGCAAGCAATTACCAAGGAGTCCACGCCTAAGATATCAGATGTATACAACCTGCCCACTCCGCGTAATTCCTCGGTCATGACAAATTTATGTTGAGTAGTTATGATACTCGAAAGATCTATA
>CAMQZC010000002.1 GCA_947039485.1 uncultured Verrucomicrobiales bacterium
GAGCAAGCCCCAGTCTACGAAGAGCAAGCCCCAGTCTACGAGGAGCAAGCCCCAGCCTACGAAGAGCAAGCCCCAGTCTACGAAGAGCAAGCCCCTGTCTACGAGGAGCAAGCCCCTGTCTACGAGGAGCAAGCCCCAGTCTACGAGGAGCAAGCCCCAGTCTACGAAGAGCAAGCCCCTGTCTACGAAGAGCAAGCCCCAGTCTACGAAGAGCAAGCCCCAGTCTACGAAGAGCAAGCCCCTGTTTACAAAGATCCCAGCGCGAAAGCTAGCACGGATCCAAGGAGAAATTTACGCCAAAAAGCTAAGAGAAAGACGATGAAAGCCATCGCTCCTGGCTGCATCCGCCCCCTGCTCCCCATTGCAGGAGCACCAGCAACAGGCATTCCCAAGGATTTCGAGCTCAAGGTTGATACCTCCACGGGATCAAGAGAGATTATGGAGGGTGACAACCTGACGCTGCGAGTCTACGCCTCTGAGCGGTGCCAGCTCGTCATCATCTGCAAGGAGGCAGATGACACGATCTACATGCTCTACCCCAATAAGCAACAACCAGCGAGCCCCATCAAGCCCAACACATGGACACTCATCCCTGAGGAGGAAGGTGCACGCTACGAGTTCGTCATCGAGGGCCCCTGTGGGCATGATGAGATTCAAGTCATCGCGCGCAAGCTCGGGCAGCGTGCCTCACTCCGAGGTGCGACCCAAGAGATGATCGCCGAGATAAAAAAGAACGAGAAGGTTTTCTGGTCACATACCACTCTCCATCTCGAAGTCATTCCCTATGAGGATGATGATGAGTGAGAGCTCCAACAATTCATCAACAAAGAAATCTGCAAGGACGCATCCTTGCAGATTTTTCTTTTTTATCTCATCAAAGCGCAACTCAGATAAAGCTTACCATCATCAGCCAAATAAAGGCTCCAAGCCCGATGAAGAACGCCACCCCCCTTGTGCGGGGAATAAGCAGCAGCAGGAGAAAGAGCAACCCCACCGCAGCAAAAATTTGCAGCATCAAAGCATCGCCAAGCAGGGCGGCTCGCAGCGCAAAGACAAATCCGCGTGGAATCATAAAAACACCCTCGCTACCCTGAGCATAGCCATAGGCGAGATAGAGGCAAGCCTCAAGCTCACCAGCCTCAGCACGGCTCTGCCAGTAGGGCACCGACTGGGCAAAAGGCATCTTGCCGAGAGCCTCCTTGGCCTCGGCATTACCGCGCAGGGCGGCCATCTCATAAAATCGCAGGGCGGCCACGGGATTCGCCACAACGCCATTACCCTGCTCGTAGCGAGTAGCAACAAATAAGGCCGCCTCCACATCACCTGCGAGAGCCTGACGCTCCCACCACGTCAGCACGTGGCGCGTGGGCAAGCTACGCATCTTCTCCAAAGCGAGCTTATCGCCACTCTGAGCCGCCCGCCCATAGAGGCGAGCCGCAGCATCCAAGTCTTTGAGCACCCCCGTGCCTTGCTCATAGGACTCAGCCATCATCAGGAGTGAGGAGGAGTCCCCCTCATGGGCACGGGTTTGCCACCAGCGCTCCGTATAAACCAGGGGTAGCGTACGCATCGCCTCAAGTGATGCCTCATGCCCCTTGAGGGCAGCTTGACCATAATAATCAGCAGCCTTGGCGAGATTCTTCTTTACATGCGAGCCACTTTCATAAGCCTTCGCTAGGTGAAAGGAAGCCTCTCTATCCCCCCTTTGTGCGCGAGGAGCCCACCAAGCCATCGTGGCCGTCAGGGGCATCTGCTTGAGTTTTGTGAGTGCCTCCGGGCTACCAGCATCCGCGGCCTTGCCATACCAGAGGGCTGCCTTTTGCATGGCCGAATTACCGCCACCAGACTCCTCATATTTTACGGCGCGCTGCAGCATCTTCTCGATGGCATCTAGTGAAGGATCGCTCTCTTTCTCCTGCGTCTTTTCTTCGCCAGTGTTCATGATCATCTCGGCGATAGCAGCCTCAGTCTCATCATCGTGACTCTCCTGAGCTTGGCGCGCCTTTTGAATCCTATATTGAGCATCCGCAGAGGGTACCAGCATTAGCAAAAGAAAGCAAAGAAGTAAGCAAGAATAACATGAACGCAGCATAGCGATATATTACACAAGAGAAGCAGCTACGACAAGCATATTATTTGTGCCCGCAGCCGCTATTACACTTGAAATCCGAGCACATACAGCATAGAATAAACACGTTTATGCAAGATGCGCAACTAGAGCCACCCAAAGCACGCCGAGACAACTTAGGAAATGGATCCCGCATCCTCCTAACGATCACGCTCTCCATGATTATTCTCTTTGGTCTTCAATACGCCAAAGATGTTCTCGTACCAATCATCATGGCTGGCTTCCTTGCCATTATCAGCTACTCCATCACCGATGCGCTGCGCAAGTACCTGCGCTTCCCCCACTGGCTGGCTGTCTTCTTTACTGTCATCGTTGATTTTGGTGTCATCTTTGGCGTCATCAGCCTCATCAACGTCCTCGCCACCGACTTCATCCAAACATTCACGGGGGATTTAACTCAGAGCTTTGCCCTCAAGTACAATGAGACCATGACGCTACTCAAACATTACAACATGGATGAGCACGTCAAGATCTTCATCAAGTCCCCCCAAGACATCTTTGATGGCAAGCAACTCATGGCCATAACCCAAGCCCTCACAGGGCAGGTGTTCAGCTTCATGTCTGTCTGCACCATGGTTCTCATCCTGATGACTTTCTTCCTTGGCGAGGCTCCGCTCTTCCGCCGCAACATGGAGAAGCTCAGCGACAACAGCGAGGGACGCTACCAAATCATCACTGCCCTCATGGGCATCCAACGCTACCTCTTCATCAAGACCGTGAGCAGCCTCTGCACAGGTGCACTGGCGTGGTGGCTCTGCTCGGCAATGGATCTACCCTTCTCCTTCCTCTGGGGTACCCTCGCCTTCGTCCTCAACTACATCCCCACCTTTGGTTCCATCGTGGCGGCGCTCCCCCCCATTCTCCTTGGGCTGCTACTTGGCGACTGGAGTGATTTTTTCCTCATCACAGCTGGCTATGTAGCCATCAACTTTGTCATCGGTAACGGCATTGAGCCCCTCTTCCTCGGCAAGCAGTTCGGCATCGCCACCTCCGTCGTGCTGCTCTCCGTCGTCCTCTGGGGTTGGGTCTTTGGTGGCATCGGCATGCTTCTATCTGTCCCCATCACCGTGCTCATTAAGTTGGCTCTTGAGAACTCACGCGACCTCGCATGGCTCGCTATCATGATCTCAGATGACCCTGACGACAAGAAGAAAAAGAACAATCTCAACATCAATCCTATCGACTAAGACAACCACAACACTATATGCACTCATTTAGCTACAAGAATCAGTCCCTCCACTGCGAGCAAGTTAATCTCGCAGACATCGCAACAAGTACAGGCACACCCGTTTTCGTCTACAGCAAGGAAACCATCGCCTCTGACGTCGCTGAGTTCAAAAGTGCCATGGCCCCCCTTGACTGCCACATCGCCTACGCGATCAAAGCAAGCTCAAACAAGGCCATCATCAATCTCATGGCCAAGCAAGGCCTCGGCTTTGACATCGTCTCTGCCGGTGAGCTCTGGCGCGTCATCAACGCAGGTGGTGACCCCGCGCTCTGCACCTTTGCGGGTGTCGGCAAGACCGAGAAGGAAATCCGCTACGCCCTCGAGCAAGGCATCTACGCCTTCAACTGCGAGTCCCTCGCCGAGCTTCGCGCCATTGACAGCATCGCTGGCGACATGGGTCTCATAGCCCCCGTAGCTGTCCGCGTCAACCCCCACGTTGATGCCCACACACACAAATACATCACCACAGGCACCAATGAGAACAAGTTTGGCGTCGACATCACTCGCATTGAGGAGACCTACGCCACCATCGCCGCTGAGATGCCTAATCTCCATATCCGCGGTCTGCAAATGCACATTGGCTCCCAGCTCACTGAGATTGCCCCCTTTGTCAAAGCGGTTGAGAAGGTATTGCCCATCGTCAAGAAGTTCCAACAACTCTACAACATCGAGTTCTGGTCACTTGGTGGTGGTATTGGCATCGTCTACAAGGACTGCCTCGCCTCGGGTCAGCCCGAGTGGTGGGCAGCCAACCCCGATCACATCACCATCCAAGGCTACGCCGATGCCATCATCCCCTTGCTGGCACCCCTCGGCATCAAAATTATCATTGAGCCCGGCCGTCGTCTCGTCGGCAACGCCGCCGTCATGCTCACCACCTGCCTCTATGAGAAGAAGGGTGAAGCCAAGCTCTTCAAGATGATTGACGCGGGTATGAATGACATCATCCGCCCTGCCCTCTACGAAGGCTACCACGAGTTCTGCCCAGTCAAACAAAACAGCGACCCTCTCGTCACCGCCGACCTCGTTGGCCCCGTCTGCGAGTCTGGCGACTTCCAAGCAGAGCAGCGCGAGGTAGCAGACGTCAAGCCTGGAGACATCCTCGCCGAGATGAGTGCTGGCGCCTACGGCTTTAGCATGTCCTCCACCTACAACTCACGCCCCCTCGCAGCCGAGGTACTCGTGGATGGCGACCAGTGGCACATCATCCGCCGCCGCCAGTGCATGGAGGAAATTGTCACAGGCGAATGCCTCCCTGGAGAAGCCTAAGAATTGCCACCCATCCACCACCACCGATGAAAAAAACCTTAATCTACCTCAGTCTCGGCATAGGCGCAGCCATTTGTATTACTCTGGCTATCATGGATAATACAATCGGACTCGAGAACAAGCAACCCCTGATGAAGGGGCTTGATCCCGTGGTGATGGAGAAGCACTCCACAACCACGCCAAGCGACCTGACCCAAGACCCCCTCCCTGAGGAGAAGTCCGACATGGCCTTTGTCTTTATCGGGGGCTTTGGTGATGAGGAATCAGGCAACATGCGCCGCTGCTACGACGCCCTGCCCGAGGCCATCAAAACCCTCCCTGCTGAGCTGCGCGAGCAAAAAATCATCTCAGGATTCTACCACTGGGAAGGCGATGAGGGCAACCTGCTGCGTCACGACACCAAGGACATCCAAGACAACCTCAACGACTGGCTCAAGATCAACCCCAGCAGTACCCTGATCATCATTGGGCACAGCTACGGAGGCTCCGCCAGCATGGATGTCGCACGCCACCTTGATCAGAGTATCAAGCCCAATCTCTATGTCGTCACACTCGATCCCGTGAGCCGTCGACCCAAGAGCAAGCCCCGTCATCGCTCCGAGAACTGCGTCTACTGGGTCAACAGCTACATTCACGCTCGACGCTCCATTGATGAGCTCACCCCCGTCATCGGTGGTGCGTGGAAGAACTGCGAGGAGGCCGACGTCAACGTCTCCTTCTCCGGCAAGACAAAGGACTTCACCAACAAGGATAAGCACCTCCATGCGCGCTCCATCCCCCTGCTCTTTGAGCATGGGGAGAATATGCCAAGCTGTGCATGGGAAGAGCTCGTCAAAGCTCTCGTCAAGCAACACAGCAGCAAATAAAGCTAGCAGTCTAGTAAAATCAAATTAGCAGCCCTCCTCCATCAGCGCGATCATATCCGCTGGGAGGGGGGCTTCTACTTTGATCATCTCCCCTGTCAGAGGATGGGGAAAGCTCAGCGCTGAGGCATGTAGGGCGTGGCGCGGCAGCAGCAGCTTCTCAGCCAGCGACTCGGTCCAGCCCTGCTCCATAAAATCGAGGTAGCAGCTCCCATCGCCGCCATAAATCTTGTCCCCCACAATAGGGTAACCCAGCTGCGCGAGATGCACGCGAATCTGATGCATTCGCCCCGTATGCGGACGACAGGAGAGCAGACTGAGCCCTGAGGCTGGCATCGTGCGCAGCAGCTCCACATCGGTGCGACAGGGCTTGCCCTGAGGATGGCAGCACTGACGGACACGTACGAGCGACTCCGCCACATCCATCATCCGCAGGATGGGCTCCTCACAGCGAGCCGAAAACCATGGCGGGCAGCCGCGCACGACAGCTAAATACGACTTGGCAAACAAGCGCTGCTGCATTGCGCAGCCCAATGCCCTCGCGGCAGCGGCCGTCTTGGCCACCAGCACAATACCGCTCGTCTCGCGATCGAGGCGATTGATGAGCGAAATTTGTCCACCAGTGAGCAGTTCATAGCGCAGCAGCTCTTGCAGACCATGCCAGAGCGTCGGCTCCATCTTCGCGCCCGTCGGGTGCGCTAGCAGAGGAGCAGCCTTGTCAACCAGCAACAACGACTCATCCTCATAAAGAATCGTAAAATCAGCCGCTAGAGCAATCGGCATATCAAAGCCAGACATAAATCAGCTAAAAATTGCAGGGTCAATTGCCACCCACTCCCCGGGCGCCAAATTGAGCGCATCGAGCTCCAGCGATCCAATCGCCTCGCGGTGTAGCTGCAGCACGGCTGCACCCTGCTGCGCGAGCATACGACGCACCTGATGGTAGCGTCCCTCATGCAGGATTAGCAAGCCCTCGCAGTCCGAGAGCATCGTGAGCTGGGCAGGCAGGCAGGGCGATTGCTCCCCCTCAAGGAGAAACTCTCCAGAGGCAAATAGATCCACAGTCTCTGCAGGCACGGGATTCTCCGTCACAAATCGGTATCGCTTAGGCACATGGTGCTTGGGGCTTGTGAGGCGGTGCACGAAGGTACCATCATCGCTCAGCAAGAGCAGACCGCTCGTCTCCTTATCCAGACGACCAACCGTCTGCACCCCACCCTTGCGATTATGCCACTGATCAGGCAGCAAATCATCCACCAAATCACCCTGCTCCTTGTGGCTACAAGTACAGCCAAGGGGCTTATTAATCGCCACATAAAGCCCATCGACAAAGGGCACGGCAGCTCCTTTAATTAAAACCTCACGAGGATCTACCTTAGCTGACGCTGAGCCTACAACATCACCGTTGAGCGTCATGCGCCCCATTTTTACCCAAGTAGCCGCATCGCGGCGTGAACAATAGCCATATTGGCTCAAAACTGCATCTGCTCTCATCTCAAGTCTATTCTGGCAGATTTTTTCCTAAAAACAAGGTTGAAGTCAGTGCCAAAATATGATAAAAATAAAGCAAGCCAGAGAATGCCCCTACAAGCATCACTCGCAGGTCTCAATTTCTTTCCCTATTTCTCCCTCAATTCCACCGCAGAACATGATTACCGCCATTACTGAAAAGCAGCTTAATCCCGAACAAACAGCTCTTTGGATCAAGGCTCAACAAGCCGTCCAGACGAAGAACTACAAGTACGCGATTAGCATTATCAAAACCATCATCAAGACAGCCCCTGGTTTTCTGGCGGCTCGTAAGGTTCTGCGCGCTTGTGAAGTCAAGGAAGCACCAGCCTCTGGACGCAAGTCATCCATCTTTGGAGGCATCCGCCTCACCACAGCTCGTAAGAACCCCGAGTCAATCATCGTCATGATTGAAGATGAACTGGAGAAGGACCCCTACTCCGCCTCCGCCAATGAGACCCTCTTTGCAGCAGCCGTTGATCTCGGACTCAATGAGATTGCCGCCTTTGCGCTTGAGACCATCTGCGAAGGTCACAAGGAAAACAAGAAGTATCTCCACCTACTGGCTAACCACTACATCAAAACTGAGGATTTCTCTAATGCCACCAAAACCTACAGCCGCATCCTGAAACTTGACCGCAGCGACCCCATCGCCATGCGCGGAGAAAAGGACTGCGCCGCCAAGGCCTCGATGAAGCAAGGCAACTGGGAGGGCACTGGTGACTTCCGCACCAAGATGAAGAACAGCCAAGAATCCAGCCAGCTTGAAACAACTGACAAGATTGGTCTCACACTTGCCGATATGGAGGAGCGCCTCGCGCAGCTCTCCGATCAATACAGCACAGACCCCAACAACCTCTCAGTCGTGCGCGATATCGCCAGTATCTACGAACAGATGGAGGACTATGGCAACTCCTACTCCTTCTACGCCTACGCCTTTGAACTGGGTGGTAGCACCGACATCTCTATCCACGACAAATCACTTGAAATCCGTGAGAAAGCCCTGCATGCAGAGCTCGACTACTACAAGCAACTCGTCGCCTCTGATCCTACGAATGAAGAAGCCAAGGCTATCCTCGCAAGCAAGCAACTTGAAATTGCTCAGTCCATCGTAACTGATGCCAAATCACGCGTCGAGGCTAACCCCACCGATGCGCAGCTGCAATTCAAATATGGAGAGGCCCTCTTTGATGCTAATGAGTTCACCGAGGCTATCCCAGCCCTCCAACGCGCCCGCACCAACCCCAACTTGCGCATCAAAGCCATGCTCATGCTGGGCAAGTGCTACGCTTCCAAGAGCATGGTTGATATGGCCGTACGTCAGCTTGAAGAAGCCAACAGCGAACTCATCGCCATGGACAACACCAAGAAGGAAGTCCTCTACATGATGGGCAGCCTCTACGACCAATCTGGCAACAAGGAAAAATCCCTTGAGAACTTCAAAGCAATCTATGAAGTGGACTACGGCTACCGCGACGTCGCAAGCCGAGTTGAGTCAGCCTACAACTAAAGCTCAAACACGAGCTCAATCTAACAACAAGAGCCGCGACGTAGAAGACCTACGCGCGGCTCTACTCCTGTCCCCCCACAAAAACGACCTCGACCACCATGACCACTGCCGGCATCATCACCATGCTCTGCTCCATCACCTTTGTATGGAGCCTCTTCATCTTCTGCTGCATCAAGCTCGTTAAAAACAAATCCAAAAACTCAGCATGAGCAGCGCTACCGATAAATGGAGTTCAAACTTTGGTGTCATCCTCGCCGTAGCTGGTTCTGCCGTCGGCTTTGGCAACTTCCTACGCTTTCCCGGCCTAGCTGCACAGTTTGGCGGTGGGGCTTTCATGATTGCCTACTTCATCGGTCTACTGCTCGTAGGCATCCCTCTGGCATGGATTGACTGGAGCATGGGGCGGCGTGCAGGCAGCCTCGGGGGGCATAGTCCATCCTCCTCCTTCTACCTACTCTCAGGCTCTGCCCTCTGGAAGTACCTAGGCATCCTAGGCGTGCTCGCACCCCTCATCGTCGCCATGTACTATCTCTACATCGAGGGATGGGCCCTAGGCTACGCCTACCACAGTGCCATGGGCAACCTCCAATTCGCGGAATCAAGCGAGTTTAGCCAATTTTTCCTCCAATTCACAGGCGCAACCGCTGATGGCTCGAGCTTTAATCGGGCCGAGTCCTCCGTCCTCGCCTTCTTTGGCCTAGCGCTCATCGCCAACATGTTCCTCCTCTATCGAGGTATTAGCAAAGGCATCGAGTGGTTCTGCAAATGGAGCATGCCCATGCTGCTCATCACCGCGGTCATCATCCTCGTGCGCGTCCTCACACTAGGCACCCCCGATGCGAGCCACCCCGAGCGCAGCATCAATGCAGGCCTCGGCTACATGTGGAACCCCGATAAAATCATGCTGGAGGTAGAGGGCAAAACAGTGGCGATGCTCCCCAGCCAAAAAAGCCCCGAGCTGCAAGCCGCCTATATCGAAAAAGTAGCAGCCCTCCACCCCGGCAAAGAAATCATCCAACAGCGCATCGCTATCATTGATGGTCTCCTCAACCCCGACCTCTGGGTATCCGCCATCGGGCAGATATTCTTCTCCCTCTCCGTCGGCTTTGGCAGCATCTGCACCTACGCGAGCTACCTCTCACGCAAAAACGATATTGCACTCTCCTCCATCCTCGCCAACAGCGCCAACGAAGTTGTCGAGGTGAGCATCGCAGGTATGATGATCGTGCCCGCCGCCGTCTCCTTCCTAGGAGTCGTCGCAGCAGCTGGAGCCAGCACCTTTGGGCTCGGATTTGAAGTCCTGCCCCAAGTATTCGCCCAAATGCCAGGTGGGAAATTCTTTGGCACCCTTTTCTTCCTGCTGCTCGCACTCGCCGCCATCACCAGCTCCATCTCTCAGATTCAGCCAGCCATCGCATTTGTCGAGGAGTACTGGAATCTCAAACGCCGTCAATCAGTCGTCCTCATCGGCGGTATTGTCTGCATAGGCTCGGGCATCACTGCATGGTACACAAGCAATGGACTCATCGCACTGGACACACTTGACTTCTTCTTTGGCACCTTGTGCATCTATCTCGTATGTAGCATGATGGTCTATATCTTCCGCAACAAGTGGACAACCAAAAAAGGAATCGAAGAGCTCGAACTAGGAGCCCTCATCAAGCTTCCCCGTATGCTAAGCTTTGTCATCAACTGGATCACCCCCTCCATCCTGCTCTTTATCTTCGCCTCATGGCTCTACAAGAACATCTTTGTCGAGCAGTGCATCCAAATCAAGCGCGTCATCGCCCTTGAGCCTGGAGCCATTATCCCTCTGCTCTGGGCAGCCTGTGTAGGCCTCCTCTTCATCTTCATCGTCAAAACATCCAACCACTGCCGTGTCGACAAACTCGCTGAATTGGAAGAAGAGCAATTCCCTCCGACATCCAAGGAAAAAAGCATCCCCTAAGCACAACATCGCCACCACATCGAGAAAGAGAGGGCGCTACCCAGCAATAAACCTAAATTAGAATTAGTACAGTCTATATTAGAATCTACTTGACCCCTGATTCAAAAAGCTCTAAGATAACAACAAGTTGAAAACTGATAGCAGCAGATTTCCATAACCCATATCATCTACACACCCAAAAGCACGACAATGAGCACACTTAACAATAGCGAAACGCAGAAAAATCTTCTTAAAGCCTTTAGCGGCGAATCCATGGCACGCAACAAATACACCTTCTTTGCCAGCGTTGCAAACAAAGAAGGCTACAAGCAAATTGCAGCCATCTTTAGCGAGACAGCCGACAACGAGAAGGAGCACGCTAAGCTCTTCTTCAAACTCCTCGAAGGCGGCGCCGCAGAAATCACAATCGCCCCTGGTAGCATTGTCATGAGCAGCACCGAGGCCTGCCTCGAAGCCGCCGCATGTGGCGAGCAAGAAGAGTGGGAAGAACTCTATCCTAGCTTTGCAGCTACAGCTGATGCCGAGGGATTCCCCGAGGTTGCACGCATCTTCCGCGAAATTGCTAAAGTTGAGAAATGCCATGAAGAGCGCTACCGCAAGCTGCTCGCCAACATTGAAACAGGCGAAGTATTTAAGAAGAGTGACGAGAAAACCCAGTGGCACTGCCGCAACTGTGGCTACGTCGCAGAAGGCAGCGAAGCCCCTGATCTCTGCCCCGCTTGCGATCATCCTCAAGCCCACTTTGAAGTCCTCCCAGTGAACTACTAAAGCTCAGCTTCAACACAAATCTTCAGACCTCAGCTCCCCCAAGAGCTGAGGTCTTTTCGTCAAGTTTACCAGCATCTAACATATTACTTGACAGCCTACTATCAATCACCTAATATACAGTCATAATGATTAAGAAACAACTTATTGCCGCTGCCTTTGGCTGCGCCACCCTCCTCAGCAGCTGCGGTAGCAGCCACGGAGAGTTCTCCGTCATCTCCACCAAGAGCTTTGATGCACGCGCGCTCAACGGCAACATGCCCGTTGGAGGCGAGATTGCCTCAGGCAGCGATGGACAGTTCAACATCCTTTTCATCGGACTTGGACGACCAGAACTTGATGAGGCTGTCAACAGCGCCCTAAAAAAAGGCAAGGGTGATGTCATCGTCAACGCCAAAGTCTCCACAAGCTGGTGGAGCATCTTACTCATCGGAGGAGAGAGCATCAAGGTCAAGGGCAAGGTCATTGACACCAAGAAATCTGGCAACTACATGCCTAGCCCTGCAGCTCTCTAAAGCGAGCTTCAGCACAATTTCCCACAAAAAAACCCCAGTTCCTTCGAGCTGGGGTTTTTTCTACTATCCTATCTCAGGATTGAGTTTTTATCTGATTCCATACGAGCTCTCGCTCATCTAGGCAACGCTTCGTTAACCTCAGCGATGTAAATGGCTGCGATGCCGACACTCTGGGGCAGACAGGTTGCATCCTTAAAACCGCTCTGATTCATAAGTTCACAAAGAGCCGCACCCTTGGGAAAGCTCTCAATGCTCTCGCCAAGGTAATCATAGGCGGCGCTTTCTCCTGTAACCCAGCCTGCGATTGTGGGCAGGACATGATGCAGGTAGAGGGAGTAGGGCTTTGCTAAAAGGGGGTTCTCAGGCAGATTAAAGTCGAGCACCAGCAGATGTCCACCGGGCTTGAGGATACGGCGAAACTCGCGCAGCGCAGCACCGTAGTCTGCCATATTACGCAGACCAAAGGCGACTGTAGCAACCTCAAAGCTAGCATCCTCCAGTGGGAGATTGAGTGCATCCGCCTCAAGCACATTGCTCAGCCCACGCGAGAGAGCAACGTCGAGCATGGGGCGGCAGAAGTCGGTGCCCAGCACCTGCGTCTCTGGCAGAGCGCGCTTGATGGCGAGGGCTAGATCACCCGTACCTGTGGCGATGTCCAGCAGGCTGGCAGGCTTCCACTCAGCGATGATTTGCACGACACGCTCACGCCAGACCACATCAGCGCCCAAGGAGAGAATGTGGTTGGCTGTGACGTAGCGACTGGCGATAGCCGAGAAGGCTGCGTGGACGTATTGGGGGTCTGGCATATGATGAGAGCTTCTTTACAGCTCAGCAATCATGGCGTCCGCAAAGGCGGAGCAGCTCAAGGTTGTGCTGCTGGGGATCATCTCAGCGAGGTCTGCAGTGACACATTTCTTGCTGATAGCCTTGTTGAGTGCGACGATGATAGCGTCAGCAGCCTCAATCCATCCCATGTAGCGCAGCATCATCTCCGCGGAGAGGATGACAGATGAGGGGTTAGCCTTGTCCTGTCCTGCGAGCATGGGTGCCGTGCCGTGAGTGGCCTCAAAGACGGCGTGACCTGTCTTGTAGTTGATATTTCCACCTGGCGCGATGCCGATGCCTCCTACTTGGGCGGCAAGAGCATCGGAGCAGTAGTCACCGTTGAGGTTGAGTGTTGCGACAACGTCGTGCTCCTCGGGGTGGATGAGAATTTCTTGGAGGAAAGCGTCGCAGATGCAGTCCTTGATGATGATGCCGCAGGGCAGCTGGCACCAAGGTCCCTTGCCGATGGGCTCAGCTCCAAACTCAGTCTTAGCGAGCTCGTAGCCCCAGTCGCGGAATCCACCTTCAGTGAACTTCATGATGTTGCCTTTGTGCACGAGAGTGACGTACTTGCGCTTGTTGGCGATGGCGTACTCAATGGCAGAGCGGATGAGGCGCTGGCTGCCGTCCCTAGAGACAGGCTTGATACCAAATCCCGAGTTCTCGGGGAAGCGTACTTTCTTAGCGCGCTCGGGATGGGTTTCTTTCAGCCATGCATAGAACTGGGCTGCTTCCTCGCTTTGGCTCTCAAACTCGATACCAGCGTAGATATCCTCCGTATTCTCGCGGAAGATGACCATGTCTACTTTCTCAGGGGCTTTGACAGGTGTCTCGATGCCTTGGAAGTAAGTAACGGGGCGCAGGCAGCAAAAGAGATCCAAACCTTGACGCAAGGCAACGTTGAGGGAGCGGATGCCACCACCAACTGGGGTAGTGAGAGGTCCTTTGATTCCGATGAGCTTTGTCTGAAAGGCCTCAACGGTCTCCGCAGGTAGCCAGCTACCCACTTCGTTAAAGGCCTTTTCCCCTGCGAGGACTTCCTCCCAGACGATGCCGCGGCTCTCGCCGTAGGCTGCGCTGACGGCTGCGTCAACAACACGTGAGGCGGCTGCCCAAATGTCGGGGCCTGAGCCGTCGCCAATGATGAAGGGGATGATGGGGTATGTTGGGACTTGCAGTCCCTGCTCGGTCATGGTAATTACGCTGCCTTTATTCATATGTGATCTTGTTATTGAGGGCTCAGTTTTCTGACTGAGCTGCGCCGATGGCCTGCACTTCGCGCAGGACAATGGCGTCTTTATTGTTAAGTGAGTTGATTTTAATGCTCTTGAGCTTAATGGGGGCTTCCAATGCCCATGCTTCGTAGCCTTCCAGCGCGTAGCCGCCCTCGTTAAAGCGGCGTGTTTGGGTTGCGCCAGCCTCATCGGTGATCGCCACCTCAAAGCCTCCTAAGAGCTTGCCTTGGCTGCAGGCTGAGCCAGCACCGTAGATGACAACGCTGCTAACCTCAGCGGGGGCGCTGAGCTCAGCCTGCCACCACGCAGGGCTATCAGCCGCGGGCTTGGCGGCACTGATGCTGTCGTTGTTCTCGATGCTGCCATCAATGGCCTTATCCGCGGAGTACAGCTTCGTGCTGCCGCTTTGCGTCGTGGTAGCCGAGGCGAGGATGTTGGCCGAGCCTTGAGCGATGAGATAGGGCTCCAAATCGTTGTTGACGTCCTTGGGGATCACAACGGGTTTGACGACGGCCTTCACCTCCTTGCGAGGAGTATCGCTTGAGGCAATACCAGCCTTGCTATCTGCACCTTTATCAGCGACGGATTTACCAGCTTTTTTAGAGACTCTGCTTGAGCTATTGCTCGCGACATCTCCCCGTGTAGAATCCTTGCTGCCCGTGGCGCAGTAGTTGAATACAAGAGCAAGCATCAGCAGGGGTATCATATAGTATACCCCAATCCAGATTTTCTCTTTACGTGCTGCATTATCGGCAGCTATAGGGCGTTTCTTTCCCTTGGAGCGCTTTGTTTTTGTCTTGGGTGCTACTTTTTTAATTGCCATATATAAAAGAGGGTGAGGGATGAGTCAGCAGCATTATAGCAGATGAGCGGCAGAATGCAATCACAAAGCGGCAGCCGCTGAGCTCTGCTGCTCGATGAGCAACTCTGCGCGATCGCCGATAACGCAACGCGTCCACTCGCCCTGCTGCTGGTAGCTCATTTTGAGGCTTTCATCAGCGTAGCTTTCCTTACGGAAGTTGAGCAAGATGCGCTTGGGGTGAAGGGGGCTAGCTGCATTCTCAAGCGTCCAGATGAGGTAGGCTGAGTTGTTGATATGTCCATTAAAGTCAATGTCGCGCGATCCCGTGATGATATCCTTGCACCGCGCAGGCACATCCTCCCAGCTGCTGGGCGTGATCGCACTCTCCCATGACCATTGAGCAGGAGCTAGCTCGAGTTCAGCGCGCTTGAGTCCGACGGGGCGGCGGCGATGTTTGTCGATGAGTACCCAATTGAGCTGAGCCTCGGCAAGCAGCTCGCCATCCAGCGAGTACATGCTCACGCGTCGCAGAGCCTGCACAGAACTAGCGGCCCCTGTGTTGGTGTTGAGACGTACAATTTCCTTCCAGTGAGGGCGACGGTGGAAGATGAAGTCGCTGCGGGTCTGCACCCAGAGGTAGCCTTTGGACTTGACCCACGCGGAGCCAAAGCCATGCTCGTGGGCGTGCTTTTCTGCGACTTCTTGACAAAAGAGCAGCCAGTACTCGGGGCGCATGAGGCCATCTGCGGAGCAATGGTAGCTAGCAACTTCGAAATCAACGTTGAAATCGGGGTATGTGTTCATAGGTGATATTTAGTTAATTAGTAGAATTTTGGATAGCCTTCAATTTGGAGGAGAGCGGCTTTGCGTGGGAGTCCTGCGCCAAAGCCGACAAGTCGGCCATCAGCACCGATGACGCGGTGGCAGGGTGTGATGATAAGGAGGGGGGTTTTGTTGTTGGCCATGCCGATGGCGCGCGCGGCCGCAGGCTGGCCGATTGCCTCAGCTATTTGCTTGTAGCTGCGCGTCTCGCCATAGGGTATCTCGCGTAGGGCACACCAGACGCGCTGCTGGAACGCTGTACCACGGGGGGCGATGGGCAGATCAAATCTGTGACGCTCTCCTTGAAAGTACTGCTGGAGCTGCAGCGCCGCGGCATCGAGCAGCTCGCTAGGCTGACCAGCAAGTGGCGCCTCCTCATCGACAAAACTCAGGGAAATGATGCTCGCTTGCTCTTCTTGGATGGCAATGAAGCCCATGCAGCTGGGGTAGAAGGCGGTGCGTCTCATGCGGTGCGTCTGTAATGGGAGCTTAGCCAGCTTGCATGGCATCCATGAGAGTCTTGGAGCCATAGAAGTCATTCTCTAAAAGGCGGCTGCTCTGCAGGAGCAGCTCAGAGAGAGCATGATGGCGACGCTCCTCGAATTGATCGCGGAGTTTCTCTCTATCAGTCTTGCTAATCTTGAGGGAGATGGCAGCCATCTTGGCGTTGAGTTCCAGCCTATGCACTTTAAAGCTCTCGAGCTTCTCTTTGTTAACTTGTGCATCCTGAGAGCTGTTGATGCATGAGATAACCTTGGTCATCTCATTGACAAGAAGGATGGACTCATCGCAAAGGGCAACGGCTTGCGCGATGTCCTCAGCTTTGCTAACGAGGACGACCTCATCGCAGCTGGCACCCAAGGCAGATTCCGCCGAGGGATCCACCTGATGGATGGGCAGCAGGCAGATGAAGGAGAGAATGGGGATTGCGAGCTGGGGCATGGTAGTAGTTGGGTAGTTTAGAGAGGGTGCTTATCGCGACCAAGTGTACCTAAGCCGCGACCGTTAAAGTTGAGCGTCCAGTACCTGCAAGTCTTGGGTATCGTGTACTTCAGAGTGAACAAGCCCTCTGCGTCAGATGTAAGCACTTGGCGGTCGGGGGCAGATTTGTAGTAGAGCTTGATATCGCAGCTGTCGTTACCAGGGCTGAGTTGATCAATTTGGAGGCTGTAGTAAATCTCCTTACGGCTGCTTTTCTTGAGCGAAAAAATAATGTAGCCATGTTCGGTGTCACCCACGGACTCGTTTTGCAAGCTAACGCTACTGACGGGCACACGTGGATAATCCTTGAGTGCAATGACTTGATCCCAGTTCTCTCGCAACATAAGCAGTATCATGGCTGCGGCAATGGTGAGCAGAATAACTAATTTTGATTTTCGCATAGATTTATCTTTTCTCAGGGTAGCACGTTGACTAACCTAGGGCAAGCAACATATCTGCCATCTTTGGCTGACAGTTTAACTTTACCGCTTGCATCAAACAGAATCTCAGATTATAATAGAGGTGTACTCATGCGTGATTATATCATCAAACGATTGTTACTCATCCCCTTCAGCTTGTTGGGGCTAACTTTTTTTGTCTTTTGCCTGACACGATTGGTGCCCGGTGGCCCTATTGAGCAGATGCTTCAAGAGCAAGCGATAGGAGCGCTCTCCGGGGATAGTGGCTCAGGCTCTCCCGCGAGAGCAACAGAGCTGGATGAGGCGAGTCTTGAGCAGCTTGAGGCGCTCTTTAACCTCGATGAACCTCTGTGGAAGTCTTACCTACAATGGCTGGGAATCATGCCTCGCAAACAGGATATCGCCAAGTCTGAATTTGGTCAAAATGGCAGCGCCTATATCACGCTAGCTCGACCTAACGCCCCTCAAGCTCATGTGCTTGAGCTGCGCCGCTCTGGCAGCCTACCAGAGTACTTGCCAGAGCCTTGGATGCAGGGAAGCGGCTGGATTATTGAGCTAGAATCACCTACCGAACGACTCCAACGCGCCAAGGATAGGGATGGGAAACATCTGGTTGAGAATAAATCCTATCCATGGCGAGCTATCGCCTACCATCTTGAGTATGAGGGTCTTCTACAAGGCTCGATGGGACGCTCCTACAAGTATAATGAGCCTGTGATGAGCATGATGCTTGAGCGACTGCCTGTCTCTATTTACTTTGGCTTGCTCGCCGCGATCATCAGCTACGCTGTGAGCATCCCTCTGGGGGTGATGAAGGCGATTTGGCATCGAAGCTTCTTCGACTACGCGAGCTCACTGCTCATTTTTATAGGCTACGCGGTGCCGGGCTTTGCCTTGGGGGCTTTGCTGCTAGTTTATCTTGGTGCGCGTTTGGAGTGGTTCCCCCTCTACGGCTTAGTGAGCTCTAACTTTAATAGCATGAGCTGGCAGGAGCAGCTCGCGGACGTGGCGATGCATACGGTACTGCCGCTCTGCTGCTATGTGGTCTCAACCTTTGCGGTGACGACGATGATGATGAAGAATAATCTCATGGAGCAGCTCTCCTCAGACTACCTGCGCACAGCCGTTGCCAAGGGTCTGCCCTTCCATCGTGCAGTCTGGCGACATGCGCTGCGCAATGCAATCATCCCCATCGCTGCAAATCTAGGCAGTATCATCTGCATCATTGTGGGCGGCTCGCTTCTTATTGAGCGCGTTTTTGATATCCAAGGCTTTGGCATGCTCAGCTTCCAAGCCCTACTGGATAAAGACTACTCTCTTATCATGGGCACGCTGCTATTCAGTGCTGTGATCATCATGATTGGCAACATCATCGCAGACATTGTGGTCGCCTGCATTGACTGCCGCATCCGATTCGATTAACGACCATGAAGCAACGCCTCCTCGCCATCCTCCTCATTCTCGCTGCGCTCGCAGGCTCAGCGGCAGAGCTCCATGGCTACATACTGCCCAGCATTAGCTGGTTCTTTAGCACGAGCCGCGACATGACCGTCCTGCGCTGCGAGCTACCCAATGGCGAGCCCTTTTACTACTTTGGCTGGCTGGGGATGCTCCTTTTACTATTCCTTGGCATCTGGCTGCTGCGTCGCCCCAAGGCGAGGCTGAACAGCGAGGCCGCCATCAGATGGATCCGATTCCGCCGCATCAAGCGCGGCTACTTTGCCTACCTACTCTTGCTCGGCTTAATGATACTTGCAGGGCTGGATTTTTGCCTCGTTGGTAATCGGGCACTGGCTGTAGAGTATCAGGGCAAGTGGAGCTTTCCAGCCTTCAGCCGCGCTATCATCACAGGTGATAACTATGGACTGAGTGGTGCCGCCGCGGACGCAGAGACAGATTATCGCCATCTGGCGAGCACAGTAGGTCAGCCAGGAGCTCCCAGCAGGCTCATCATGCCTCCTATCCCCTACGCACCAACCAAAGACACCACAAACTACCCTCGCGAGGCACTAGTCTATCGCAACGGCATCCTCTATCAACCTAATGGCATCCATCCCTACGATGGTCAGGCCTACCGCCTCTACCCCTCAGGAGTACTGCAACTGCGCCTCCGCTACCGCGATGGGCTCATTGACGGGCAGGTACAGGGTTGGAATGAGCAGAGGCAGAGCGTCTACAATGCCCAGTATAGTCGCTCGCAACTCTTGCAGGATAAATATCAGGGCTCAGCGGCACAAAAGGAAGCCTTTATCACCCAGAGCTCTCCTGAGCAGAGTTGGATTATGCACTATCACCCCTCCCCACCTCTCGTAGGCAATCACCTGCTGGGGACAACCAGTCAGGGGGCTGATCTAGTCGCCTACCTCTACGGTGGATTGCAGGTGAATATCAAGGCAGTGCTCATCTACATCCCCATCATCTACTCCATCGGTCTGAGCATGGGGATGCTCATGGGCTACTGGGGTGGCAAGTTTGATTTAATCACGCAGCGACTCATCGAGATTATCTCACAGCTGCCTTTCATCTTTGTGGTCATGGTGCTGGCGGACTTCCTGCCAGCCTCGATGCGCGGCATGCTACTCATGCTCGTGCTCATTGCGGCCTTTGGCTGGATTCATATGACCTATGTGGTGCGCTCTGCCACCTTGAGGGAGAAGCAGCGCGACTACATCGCCGCGGCTCGCATCATGGGGGCGAGCCCATGGCGTATCATCACGCGCCACATCCTGCCCAATCTCAACCCGATCATTGTCACCCTACTCCCCTTTAGCATCGCAAGCATCATCCTATCGCTCACCTCGCTGGACTACCTCGGCTTTGGCCTGCCTGACAGCTACGCCACTTGGGGTAGACTGCTCAATGATGGGCTGGGCAAGCTGAGCTCCCCATGGATGGTTAGCGCAGCCTTTGGCGCGCTCGTCTTCACCCTCCTCCTCGTTAGCCTCATCGGTGAGGCCATCCGTGAGGCCTTTGATCCACGCAAACACAGCTACTACGAGTAATTACCTACCCACAATGCCACGCATACTCGCCCAGCTCTGCGCCATCTTGCTACTCCTGCTGCTCCTCCCAGCCTGTCAGGAGAAGCGCAAGAAGCAAGGACTCCACTGGCAAGCCCCCAGCTACGAGAGCCTGCCTTCCGCCTTTGACCAAGGGGATGCTAGCATCCCCAACTACGCGCAGCAATGGCGTGCTCCTGAGAGCTTTGCCCATTTCCCCGAGCTCTGGAACAAGCGCGTCAAGCTCTGGCTGAGCGCAGAGATTGCCCAGCTTGATGAGCGCAAGGACGCAAGGCAGATTAAAATCATGCAAGCGCGCCAGTCCATGGGCGACTACCTCGTCTTTGCCCAAAGAGAGGACATCCCCAGCACCCTGCGCTGGGAGGATGGCATGGATGAGCCCGAGCTAGGCAGCCCCCGAGCAAAGAAAGGTGGGCATATGCGCATACCCTTCACGCGAGCATACCCCAACACACTGCGCCCCTTTGGTGCTGGCAGCAGCAACGGCACACGCCGCTACATCTACGATGACATCAATCTCGGACTGGTACGCATGCACCCCCTCAAAGGCAACATCATCCCCGGAGTTGCGACAAAATGGGCACTCTCCAAAGATGGCGCCACCGTCTACTACGAGATTGACAAGCAAGCGCGCTTCTCAGACGGAGAGCCAGTGAACACGCAGGCCATCATCAGCGCCCTCCTTGTGCGCAGCTCACCCTACAGCATTGAGGCGCAGTACTCCAATTACTACCTCCAAAATATTGCACGCATCACCATCTACAGCGACCACATCCTCTCCGTCACCCTACCCAGCCCCCGCCCCTATGCCGCCTACTACGCAGCAGTCCCCCTTGAGAGCACAGCCTTTTACGCAGAGTTTGGCCCCGACTACCTCCAGCGCTACCAATGGCGCGTGGCTCCAACCACGGGCGGCTACAAGCTCGATCCCGCTGAATTTGTCAAGGGTAGAACGATGCGACTCAAGCGCATTGAAGACTGGTGGGCTCGCGATCGCAAATACACGCGCTACAGCTGCAACCCCGACAGCATCAGCTACCACTTCATCAATGAGCCCAGCAAAACACGCGAGCTCTTTTGCATCAGGCAGCTCGATGTGCTCCCCACGCGTGACATGCGCGATTGGTACGAGGGGCTTGAGCTTGATGCCCTGCACCGCGGCTACATCCAACGTGTGCAGTTCAACAACATCTGGCCGCGCAACAGCTTTGGCTTCCACCTCAACTGTAGCAAAGCCCCCTTTGATGACATCAATATGCGCCTCGGACTGCATCACGCCATGCACATCCAGCGCGTCATAGAGAGTGTCTTTCGCTCCGACTTCAACCAGCTTGGCAGCTTCTTCTCAGGCTTTGGCGAGCTGAGCAATGAGCGCATCAAGGCTCGCGAGTACAGCCCCAGACTCGCACGCCAGTACTTTGCCAAGGCAGGCTATCATATTGAGGGCGAGGATGGCATCCTCCAAAAGAGCGATGGCACGCGCCTACAAATCAGCATCAGCTCACGCATCGACCCCCTCTACAACAGCTGCATGAGCATCCTGCGCGACGAAGCTGCCGCCTGCGGAGTCGAGCTGCTCCATGAGAGCATGGATGATAGCATCCTCTTCGCCAAAGTCCGAGACAAGGAAGTGGAGGCCAGCATCTTCTCATGGGGATTCTACCCGCCATTGCCCCAGCCTGACGCCTACTACCACTCCCAATACGCCTATGCGGAGGATGGCCGCATCGTCAAGAGCAGCAACAACATCAGCGCCTACGCCTGCCCCGATCTCGACCGCGCCATCGAGGCGAGCAGCCAGGCCCGCACCCTCGCAGAGGCCATCACCACCCACCACCGCGTCCAGCAACTCATCCACGATGGAGCCTCATGGATACCAGGCTGGAGCTCCGTCTACTGGCGATTTGCCCAGTGGCGCTGGGTCAAATGGCCCGAGAATGAGAGTGAGACCCCCTTCTGCCCACCTCGCTACAGCAACCCCCTCGACAGCTACCTCTACTGGATTGATGAGGAGGAGAAAGAGCAGTGTGAGCGCGACCGCGCAGCAGGCAAAAGCCTGCCAGAGCAAGAAATCTACATCCCCGTACCCAACCACAAGCCATGAAGTTGAAACCCATCCCTGTCCTCGAAATCAAGCAACTCTCCATCGCCTTTGACAGCGACCATGGACCACAACAAGCCGTCGACCGCGTCAGCTTTGAGCTGCATCAGGGCGAATGCCTCGGCATCGTTGGCGAGAGTGGGTGTGGGAAAAGCGTGACCACCATGGCCATCGCTCGACTCCTCCCCCAGCCCAGCGGCAAAATAACCAGCGGAGAGATCCGCATGCACGGGGAGGACATCCTCAACATAAGTCCCAAGAGACTCAGCAAGCTGCGTGGACAAAAGATAGGCGTCATCTTCCAAGAGCCGATCAACGCCCTCAACCCCCTCCAGAGCATTGGTCATCAAATCGCAGAGAGCCTGCTGCTCCATCAGGGCATGACATCAGCAAAGGCGTACAAGCGCTGCATCGAGCTGCTCCGACTCGTCCGCATCCCCGATGCAGAGACGCGCATGAAGGACTACCCGCACCAACTCTCAGGCGGCATGAGACAGCGCGTGATGATCGCCATCGCCATCGCCTGCCGCCCCGACCTCATCATCGCCGATGAGCCCACCACCGCGCTAGACGTCACCGTGCAGCAGCAAATCCTCGAGCTACTGCGCAAGCTACGCCTAGAGATGGGCTCCTCTAGCATCCTCATCACCCATGATTTAGGCGTCATCGCGCAGAACTGCGACCGCGTACTCGTCATGTACGCAGGCCGCATCGTTGAATCAGCCCCCGTTGCCGAGCTATTTGCCAACCCACTGCACGCCTACACCCGAGCCCTGCTCGACTCCATGCCCAGCGACAAGCACGAGCCCAAAAGCACCCTACCAACCATCCCCGGTCAGGTCGCAGACCTCAGCGAACTCGTCGAGGGCTGCCGCTTCTGCCAGCGAATGGGACGAGAGGGCGACTGCCTCACGCAGCGACCTAACTGGATCGAAGTCAGCCCCGAGCACGGCCTTGAGAACTGCCCCATCTGCAACCTAAGCAGCGCCATCAACCCCTAATTCCGCTGTATGACAGAACCCATTGTATAGAATCTTATAAATCTTGTAAGTCTCTAGATTCTTGGATCATGCAACGAGAGGTAGCCCACAGAGAGCGGGGCGCCCCCGTAATTACGCTTGCTATCGCCAAACGCATGCGTATAATTTCCTACCTACTAGCATTTTTACATGATTACAACACGCCTCATCATCACAAACATCGACGGCACAATCATCGCCGAGGCCGGCAAAAAACTTGATAGCGAATATCTCGAGCTCATTCCCCAGCTACGAGCAGCAGGCTACCGAGTCGTCATCGCCAGTGGCAGGCCTAGAGAGAGCGTCGAGCAGCTTTTTGAGCCCGTAATCGACCATATTGACATCATCGCCAATGGGGGAATCTACATTAAAAGCGAACAAGCGCAGCGCATACTCGATAGCATCCCCAGCCACTGGCTAAGCGAGATCAATGAGGACATCAACGAGCTGCAAGGATGCGAAGGAGTCTTTTGTGGGATCGGCATCGCCTACACCCAGCAAACCCAAGGTGAGATGGCCAGCATCCTAAGAGAGCAATACTGCATCAACCTACACGATGAGAACTGCCTAGACAACCTCCCAAACACCCCCATCGGGCAGGTCTCCATCTACTCACCCTACAACATCGAAGAACAGCTCAGCGAGCGATTCCTCAACAACTGGCGCCACCGCCTCAATCTCTGCATCGCGAGCCCACACTGGCTCGACTGCGTCATGCCGGGCATCAGCAAAGCCGCTGCCCTGCGCCAGCTACTCGCTGAGTACAGCATCCCTGCCTCAGCAGTGCTCGCCAGCGGCAACCAGATGAGCGACTTTGAAATGCTCAAACTCGCAGGTTACACCATCACCGTCTCCGGCGCCTGCCCAGAGCTGCATCAAATCGCTGAGCACGTCCTCGATAACTCGGACTACAAAGCCATCGCCCGCGTATGGCGCAAGCTGCTTGAGCAAAGCCACAACTAAGATCAATCCCTGCGGCCTCATCGCCAAGCTTGCTTCGCCAAAATCTCCCCGCCCCCCTTATAAAAAAGAGGGGTCAAGAGAGAAACAAAAGGAAGCAAGAAGCCTGAGCTCAAGGCTCAAGCATACGAATCACGCGTGCGGGATTACCCCCAACAAGGCAATTAGCAGGAACATCCTGCGTCACCACAGCACCAGCCGCAATCGTCGAGCCATCGCCCACCGTCACCCCGGGCAGGATGATCGCACCGCCACCCACCCAGACATTGCGGCCAATGATAACAGGCTTGCCAATACAGCGCCAGAACTGAGTACCCTCCTCACCCTGAGCCGCCTCAGGGAGGCGCTCACGAGGATTGAGCGGATGCGTGACAGCATAAATATGCACACCGGGGCCCAAGCCCGAGTGATCGCCAATCTCAATACGATTGCAGTCGAGGAACACGCAATTCATATTAATCTCCACATGCTTGCCGATATGAACATTATCACCATAATCGACAAAGACAGGGCCCGTCACCCAGACACCCTCACCCACCGAGCCAAAGAGCTGCTCGAGTAACTCGCGCAGCCGTGGCGCATCTGTCGATGGAGTCTGAGCGTACTCAGCTTGGATACGTTTGGCCTCATGCCAGCGGTTAATGAGCTCGGGGTCTGCACAGTCATAGAGCTCACCTGCGAGCATTTTTTCCTTTTCGCTTTTCATATCCGCATCATAGCACGCGCATGCAGGCAAATCAAGTCAGACAAAGGCTGATTTTAATCCGAGAGCTTAGCCCAAGACAATACCTGCGCAGGCATAGGGTAATCCAAGTCCCATACGATACTCATAGGCTTACTCCCTGTACTTGACACAAAGCGAAGCGGCCCCAAAAAGACATAAGGCGCAGACTGTCCATCAGGCGCCTTCTTTCGATCACGAATAAAGAGCATGACGGTATAGCCATTCTCTGCTTGCTCCCTATAGCTTCTACCAATCGCGAGCTCTGGCGTCGTAGCCGACTGACTCTGCCAGTGAAATCTAGACGAAGTCAAGGCGTAGTCTTCGTACATTGTCGTCGGAGCGAAATCCAGCTCATCCTTGTGAATATCAGCAAAAAAGACATGCAGTTTCTCATTTTTGCGATGCAGCACTCCCTCGCAGCTGAGAAAAGACTTTTCAAAGCTCCCCAAACCAAGAGACATCGTTATCTGATCACGCGTATAGCGAGCATGTAAGCGGAGAATCCCTGTTGCATCAAAGCGCTGATCTTTGTAGACGCCCTGATACTCGCAGCACCAATCAAGCAATTCTGACAGGTCAACAACTAACGATGCCCTCGCAAGCAACCAATCATGCAAGCCGTATAAATCAGCCACAGGCCGCTTTGTGCCCCAAAGCACTTGATGAAGCATCGCAAGCTCGCACTCCATGATATGTTCTCCATGGAGTGCTAGCTGCCAGCGACTCATCAGCGTAGCATCGCTCTGCAATGCTATGCGCATGAAACCATCCTTAAGAAATTTCTCCCACTGGAGGGTCTCCTCTTCAATACTCTTCTTTAGGGCTCGAGCAAAGAGCATGTGAGGTAAGCCTGCGCGATAGATACGCTCAGGGCGACTGCAATCAAAGGCCGTCATCAAGGCGCACAGAGGCATGCGCTCCTGACCATCGGGGAGAAGCTGAGCCATGCGAGCGATGAGGCGAGCACCCTTCATATTGCGAATTGCCTGATCAATTTGCTCCTTCATGATCTGAGCCGCCTTGCGCTCTAAATGAATCAAACAACCTGTAGGCAAGAAGGAGAATCCACCTTCAATCTGACTTTTAATAGACTGATGAGCTGCCATAGAAAGCGCGCGGAAGCGGGTCTCATAATTAAAGTTCGCATGTTGAGGCGCAATGAAGTCAAAGACCGTCAAATGAGATTTACCCTCATCACACCGCAAACCTCGGCCAAGTTGCTGTAAGAACACAGTAAGACTTTCTGTCGGACGAAGGAAGATAACGGTATCGATATTGGTAATATCAACGCCTTCATTATAAAGATCCACGCAAAAAATAATTTGCAAATCGCCAGCCTTCAACTTACCCGGAGCCTCGCGACGCAGATCAAGAGAACTCTTAGACGTCAGCGCGAGGGAAGCAACGCCCTGCGCATTACAAAGCTCCGCCATCATCTCAGCATGCCGTATACTTACGCAAAAAGCTAAAGCACGAATCTCTCGAATATCATTCACTTTCTGAGCAACCTGATCCATCACCCATTGCGCACGGCGATAATTATCATCGAGCAATCCCTGTAGAGCAACCGTATCATACTTGCCCGACATCCATTTCAAACGGCTAAAATCTATTCCTTCATCATCAGGGATACCATAATAATGGAAGGGACTAAGCAAACCGCGCTCGATAGCCTCAGTAAGTCGTAGTTCGTATGTAAAGCCATCACCAAAGAGAGAAAGAATATCTCCGCCATCCATGCGCTCAGGAGTAGCGGTCAACCCCAATAAGCTATCAGCCTCCATACCTGATAGGGTTGTCAAATAGCTCGAAGCCGCAGCATGGTGAGCCTCATCAATCACCACGTATTTGAAGTAATCGGCAGGGAACTCATCTTTGTAGCGAGAGTTCCAACTTTGAACAGTGCAGAATAGATGACGGAGCTGGACTGGAGTGTCTCGCCCAGTAACTAACTCCCCAAAGTTACCATCGCGCAGCACCTGCTCAAAAGCACTTTTTGCGTGGCGTAATATCTCCTCTCGATGAGCCAAGAACAAAAGTGTCGCCCCAGGATGCGCCTTACAATAGTTCTTGTAGTCAAAGGCCGCAACCATTGTCTTACCCGTGCCTGTTGCGGAAACGACGAGATGCTTCTTTCGACCATGCGCGCGATTTAACTCAATTGCTTCTAGAATCTCCTGTTGAAACCCATAAGGTCTAATATCAACAAAAAAAGGAAGATTAGCATCTAGAGCTCTATTTTTTTCTTTATTGATGGCTTTTCTAAGCCGCGTTATATCCTCATCATCCGAACAGGGGATGAACTCCTGCTTATCCTCCCAATGGCTATCAAAGGAAGCTATCGAAGAGTTCCATAAATGAGCCGTCTCGTACTGGCTAATCTTCACGGTCCACTCTAAGCCATCATCCAGTGCTGATTTAGAGATATTCGCCGAGCCAACATAGGCGGAGCCAAATCCCGTTTTGCGATGAAAGATATAAGACTTGGCATGGAGGCGAGTACGCTTCGTATCATATGAAACGCGTATTTCTGTATTAGGAAGCTTTCGAAGAAAGTCAATTGCCGAGGGATCCGTTGCGCCCATGTAAGATGTCGTTGCAATTCTCAAGCGAGGGCTCCCATCAGCATTAGATTCTGCACAAAAGTCCGCTAGAGCTTCGCGCAGCGGGTTGATGCCCGACATTTTAATAAAAGAAACGAGCCAATCAGCGCAATCACAGCTAGCTAGCTCTTTTCGGAGCTGCTCAACAAGCTTAGGCGTACGCCCTGAGCCTGTAAGGAGAGCCGAGGCATGCAGGGGAGTGTCGGGGCGCGTTGTTATGGTTTTAAACTTATTATGAATCATTTCTAAACACGAGCCATCCAAAGGAAGAACACGATCTGCCACAAAGCTATTAAATTGATCGGATGCTAAAATCTCAGGCAATTGTGCAAACAATTTAGACTTACAAGCATGAGCCTCATCATACTCTTTGAGGAAGCGTCCAATTTCTCGCCCCACATGCACTTGGAACTGAGGCCAAAAAGAGTCGGGGATTTTCACATCAGACGACAGCGATTTACTGCACTTATTCTCAAGATGACCACCCAGTTCTGCTAAATCCTTATTCAAAGCAGCGGTGCGGAGATAATCATAGAGTCCAAGCGGTAGTTCCATGCGCCCAGGATACCTACATCATGGCTTGTTGTCAAGTTGGATTCTCTCTGTTTACTTTAGCCTCAATCCACCATATATTCTTTAGGCTCTACCCATCCAAGCATTCTGCGCGCATCATCGTTCATGTCTTTCCTCCCATCAACATCTTTGACTTAGGAATACGAAAAGCGCACGATGGCGAGTATCTGTGTATTGTTGGATAGCTTCTTTTCCCCACAACAAATCAATGACTCTATGACACACGCTCTTGATATGGGGACCTCTGGCGATGATAACAAGGCTTAATTCGTGAGTTTCTTTGGCTCAGTTTCGCGTTGTATTCTGGGTGATACTTGCGTATAATCCAACTATGGTTCATATTCTTAATTTTATCAACGACGTGGTGAGCGGTCTAGCTCCTGCAGTGGAATGGCTCACGACTTACCGATGGGTAGCAATAGCAATTTATGTACTTATCTTCTTATCTTGCGGTTATGTGGCCTCGCGTGTATTGCGACAAATCTTTTTGAATATCAATAAAATTGGCAAGCTGCCGCTACCAATCTCGCTCTTGCTCCAAAAGACGCTCGCGGCCTTGGTATGGTTTTGCACGATTACGATGGTACTCTCGGTGATAGGGGTGGATATTGTGAGTATTCTCGGGGCGGCTGGCGTGCTGGGTGTGGCGATTGGTTTTGCCTCGCAGACGTCATTGAGCAATGTGATTTGTGGGGTATTTTTAGTGTCCGAGCGTTCGATTCAGTTGGGTGATTATATTCGCGTGGATGCTGTTGAGGGGACGGTGGAGAGTATTAACCTGCTCTCGGTGCATCTGCGACAGATTGATAATTCGCTTGTACGTGTGCCCAATCAGCTGCTGATTCAGACCCCTACGGTAAATATCACGGGCAATGATTTGCGACGCTGTGATTTACCGATTGGCGTGGCCTATGATTCGAATCTGGAGGAGGTGCGTGAGCTGTTGCTACAGGTAATTGCTGACTCTCCTGGGTTTTTATCGACTCCTGCGCCTGTGGTGCAGTTCCTCGGTTTTGCAGATAGCTCGCTCAACTTACGCGTAGGAGCTTGGTGTAAGACCTCCGATTACTGGGAGCTACGCTATGAGCTTGCATGTCACATTCTCAAGGCTTTTACGGAGCATGGTATCGAGATACCCTTCCCCTGCCGTACACTCTACAGCTCGGATAACGTGATAAAAAATGTTAGCAAGAATGGGTAATCAGCTACTTAAAGCCTCTTTTTAATAGGCAGACTGGCAGCGCGTGATTTCACCGCCTTGATCCCCGCTACCCGGGCCCATCTCGACGAGGTAGTCGGCGCGCGCTAGAATGTCTTGATGGTGCTCGATGCAGATGATGCTGTGCCCGGCGTCTCGCAGGCGGTACATGGCTTTGAGCAGGAGTTCTACTTCGGCAAAGTGCAGGCCTGTGCTAGGCTCATCAAGGATGAAGAGTACTTGCGCTGCGGCTGCTCCGATGCGACCTCCGTTCTTGACGGCGGCCTTGTGCAAGTGGCTGGCGAGCTTGACTCGCTGTGCCTCACCTCCACTGAGGCTGTAAGAGGGGCGGTCGAGTTGCAGGTAGCCAAGCCCTAGCTCACAGAGGGCGTCGAGGATGGCGTGCGCGGCTGGGATGGCTTGGAAGAATTCTCGGGCTTGCTCAGCACTCATCGCGAGGACTTGGGCTATGGATTTGCCCCGCCAGCTTACTTCGAGGGTTTCTCGGTTGTAGCGCATGCCTTTGCAGGCGTCACAGCTGGTGTAGAGGTCGGAGAGGAAGTTCATGTCCAGCTCCAGCTGCCCTGTGCCTGAGCATCGCTCACAGCGTCCACCTCGGGTGTTGAGGGAGAAGCGCGCGGCGCTGTATCCGCGCTGCTTGGAGAGGGGTAGTGAGGCATAGAGGGGGCGTAGGATGTCGAGCAATCCTGTAATCGTGGCGGGGCTTGAGATGCGTGCGCGACCTTTGATGGCACCGAGGGGGCTTTGGTCGACGATGACAGCGCGGCTGATGAGGCGCTGAATTTCCTTTTGTGGCTCAGCGCATTTCTCAACTCCTTTGGGCTGGATGAGTCTGAGTTTACCAGCTTTGATGGCGGGCAGGAGGCAGTCATGCACGAGCGTACTTTTGCCACTGCCGCTGGGGCCTGAGAGGCAGGTTAGGGCTCCGAGGGGGAAGCGGAAGTTGACTTTTTTCAGGTTGCGGGCTTGCGCGCCTCGCAGCTCTAGCCAATTGACTTGCTTGAGGGGGACTAGCAGGGGGTCGAGGCTATGTTGTATGCGGCCTGAGAGCCAATTTCCTGTAGGGCTTTGATGGTTATTGCAGATGTCGCTATAGCTGCCACAGGCGAGTATTTCGCCGCCGAGGGGGCCACTGCCTGGCCCCATCTCGATGATGTGGTCGGCGGATTGGAGGAGTTGGGGGTCGTGCTCGACGATGAGGATGCTATTGCCTTTGTCGCGCAGGGCGTAGAGGGCTCGGATGAGTCGGGCTACTTCGCTGGGGTGGAGTCCGATACTTGGCTCATCGAGGATGTAGAGGACGCCAGAGAGCCCACCGCCAATTTGCCCAGCGAGTCGAGAGCGCTGCATCTCACCTCCACTGAGGCTGTTGCTGGCGCGATCGAGGCTGAGGTAGCCTAGACCGAGTTGATGGAGGCAACTGAGGCGTTTTTCTAGATCCTTGAGGGCTTGGCTGAGGGGGGCGCGGTAGTTCTCAGGGATTTGAAGGCTGGGGAGTATCTGGAGGATTTTGCTAACACTCTGGGCACAGAGTTGCCCGAGGCTGAGTTCCTGCGTGTTCGGCGGCTCTCCAAAGCTGAGGGTGACGGCGAGTGCGCTGGGGTTGAGGCGCATGCCGTGGCAGAGGGGACAGATGGTCAGGTGAGCAGCTTTCTTGCCTTTGGCTGCTACTTCGACGCTGCCCAGTCCACGGCAGTGCTCGCAGGCTCCTTGAGGGGAGTAGTGGGAGAAGCTTTTGGGACTGAGGTCAGGGAGGCTATAGCCGGTGTTGGAGTTGCGGTAGCGGGTATAGTAGGAGTGGATCTGCGCACTACTCTCACCCGGCTGCATAATCAGGGCGCGTACTTCATCGGGGTGGATGCGCAGGGCAGCTTGGACGGAGTCGGCGATGCGGGACTGGGTGCTATCCTTGACGATGATGCGATCAATGAGCAGCTCGCAGCTCTCTCCTTGAGCTGGGGGGGCTGTGGCAAGATCCTCGATGTCGATGATTTGCTCGCGCAGGCGCAGGCGCAGGTAGCCGAGTTTTTGCAGCTCGATGATATCGGAGTTCAGGCTCTCCGCATCGCGGCCAAAGCTCTCTTGGAGTGGGGCGAGGAGGCTCAGGCGGCTGCCCTCGGGCAGTTGACTGAGGATGTTGCCAATCTCACCGGGGCTCAGGCGGCTGAGAGCCTCACCTGTGTTAGGGTCATGGGGGAGGCCAATGGCGGCATAGATGATGCGCAGGTAGTCGAGGGTCTCGGTGAGGCTGCCAAGCACGCTGCGGCTCTGTCCGCTGGGGACGCGCTGCTCTAGGCAGAGGGCTGGGGGCAGTCCGTTGATGGCATCAACGTCGGCTTTCTCAGGACGAGCGAGGAGGCGACGCGCTCCGGGGCTGAGGCAGTCGAGAAAGCGTCGACGAGACTCGGCAAAGATGGTGTTAAAGGCGAGCGTGCTCTTGCCGCTGCCACTGGGACCTACGAGGGCAGTTATCTTGCCTACGGGGATGCGTAGGTTGATGTTCTTGAGCGTGTTTTGTCTAGCTCCTATGATTTCTATGTCCATGGCTCAAGCTTTGTTGGGGCTCAGATGCGGTCAAAGCGTCCGATGTGCTGGGCGCCGGGCTCTAAGATGAGGTCTTTGGCGCGACAGTCGCCATGCAAGCTGCCGCCGCGTTTGACGACGATGCGTCCTGTTGCGCTGATAAAGCCGCGCAGAATGCCGTGTATCTCGGCCTCCTCGACGTGCGCACCGCTGCTGAGGCTGAGGCTAGATCCGCGTCGCAGGTCGAGCTTGCTCACCGTCAGGGGCTGACTGATGCTAGGGGAGCTGTAGATGATGAGCGATCCTCGGCAGCTAATGCTTCCATCGCCATCGCCTCGCATGATTAGGTTGTTGCAGATGAGGTCAAGGCGTGAGAAGTAGGCTCCCTCAGCGATAGTGATGTTGCCTTGGGTGCGGATTTTGTTGCGGCGCGAGCCGCTACGCAGGATGTAGTCCCCCATTTGCAGGTGGGTGTGGCATTGGGAGCAGAGGGCTGAGAGGGCGGCGGCTGGGACAGCGGAGAGGGAGTTGCAGCCGTGACAGTGGACATGTCGCAGTGGTAGGATGCTCGCAGACTTAAAGGGTCGTGCCTTGAGGGCGACGTAGGGGCTCCACTTGCCGCGCATGTCCTCAGGAAGCAGTCCTGATGGCTCCGGGCTGCTGATGGGTTCGGTGAGTGATTGCCAAGAGGGCATAGAATTTAGAGAAAAAGAAGAGTGGTACGAGGCTCAGAGCCAACGCACCACTCATCAAAGTTTTTGATAGGCTCAATCGGCCTTGGCTCAGGAGAGAAGATCAGGCATATTGCCTGCCGAGGCGCCCTTGTCCGTCTTGGCGGAGGCCTTCAAGACGGTGCTGCTTGCGCTGATGTTGGCATCTTTGCTAGCTACACCCACTTCGGAGCGACCGATAAAGACAGCTCCATCTTGCACAGCGAGGCGCGCAGCGATGACGTCACCGACAAGCTCGGAGCCCGTGGCGAGCTCAACGCGGCCTGTGACAACGACGTTACCATAGACCTTGCCCCTAATAATGGCATTTTTGGTGCGGATGGCAACGGCCTTGCCGTCTTGGGCGGTGATGGTGGCGTTCTCACCGACGGTGAGAGTGCCATCAGAGGTGATCTCACCATCGACGGTACCGTCGACGAGCAGCTCATCGCGAAAGCGAAGGATACCAGAAACGTGCACATCAGAGTGCAAGACATTAACGGAGGAGCTGCTATCAACAACCGTAGAGGATCCATAGCTAGGCTCTGCGATTGGAATAGGAGCAAAGGGGCTCTCGACTGCCGCATCAGCAGCCGCCCATTCCGGACTTACGTCGTCGATGGGTGCAAAGGGTGTGGGAGCGGAGGCAACCGTCTTGTCTGTTTTGTTACCGTTGTAGTTGAACATGGTCGTAAAATTAAAATGGTACTGTGTTGCAGTGAGACTCTACATTGAGCCTCATTCTTAGCACCTGAATTATCCTAACGTTTCAGCTCGCTTTTGTCTATAGGAAAGTGAGACTGTCTCAAGCTTTTTCTAACAGCTAGCCCCAAATAGCCCTCTCAGGCAGCGTGAGCGCGCTGAAATCTGCGTCAGCCTCCCATTTCACTTGGCAAAATGAGGGTGCAACGCTTAGGAAAAGCTAAGCAATATCTCGTTAGACAGAGCTTTAGAGTTCGTAGTATGTGTAGCCGTTGAGTCCATCACGGTAGGCATCTACAGCTCCCCTTCTCTGGCGTGGTGTGATGAGTCCATTCTCAACAGCTCGCTCAGCAAGCTGGCGGAACTTGGAGACGATAACCTTGGGGTCATACTTCATATAACCAAGGACATCTGCAACACTATCGCCTTCTTCTTCTTGGGTGTAGACAGGGCGGCCGTTCTCAAGGTGCACGCTCACGACGTTGGTGTCACCGAGCAGGTTGTGGATGTCACCGAGTGTCTCTTGGTAAGCTCCGATGAGGAAGATGGCGACGTAGTAATTCTCATCAGGCTCAATCTCGTGCAGGGGAAGGGAATTAGAGACGTCTTCTCGGTCGATGAATTTATCAACTTTGCCGTCACAGTCGCAGGTAATGTCAACAATGACACTGTTCTGCGTAGGTCGTTCGCTGAGACGCTGGATGGGCATGACGGGGAAGAGCTGATCAATGGCCCAGGAGTCGGGTAGACTCTGGAAAAGTGAGAAGTTACCGTAGTAGAAGTCAACCATGTTATCAGAAACTTCCTTGAGATCTTCGGGTATCTCGCTCATCTCGGTGAGACGGCGTGAGATGAGCCCCATGATGCGCCAGTAGATAGCCTCACCGATGCCGCGCTCGCGCAGCGATGTTTGTCCGTAAAAGAACTGCATGCGAAGCTGGTCACGGTAGTAATTGGCGTCGTTGTAGCACTCTTGGATGTTCTTGCGAGCGAGCATGCGCTGGGTCTCGTCAAGGGATTTGAGTATTTCGCTGGGGTTCTCAGGCAGCTGGGGGATGGCTGAGTCCTGCCCGGGCGCGGAGGTAACGTCAAGGATGTTAAAGACGAGTACGGAATGGTAGGCGGAGATGGCGCGACCTGACTCGGTGACGAGTGTGGGATGCTTTATCTCGTACTTAGTACACATCTCGCCGACAACCTCAACAACATCACGGGCGTACTCCTCCATGGAGTAGTTGCAGGAGGAGTGGAAGTTGGTCTGAGAGCCATCGTAGTCGACGGCAAGTCCACCGCCCATGTCAAGGGTGCCCATGGGTGCGCCCTCACGGACGAGGTCGATGTACATGCGGCAGGCCTCGGTGAGGCCCTCGCGGATGACGGAGATATTGGGGATCTGGGATCCTTGGTGGTAGTGCAGCACCTTGAGGCATTGGAGCATACCGGCATCCTTGAGCTTGTCGACAACATCGATGACTTGGGCTGGGTTGAGGCCAAAGACAGATTTATCACCTGCGGATTCACTCCAGTGGCCAGACCCCTTGGCGGCGAGGCGTACGCGAACACCGAGGTTGGGCTCAATACCCAGCTTCTTGGCGCGAGCCATGATGGCTGGAAGCTCGTTGGGCATCTCAAGGATGAGGTAGATGTTAATGCCCATGCTCTGAGCCATGAGCGCGAGGTCGATGAACTCGTCATCCTTATAGCCGTTGCACATGAGGAAGGCCTCGGGGTCCTCCATATGCGCAATGGCAGCGATGAGCTCGGGCTTGGATCCACACTCCAGTCCGTAGTGGTACTGCCTGCCAAAGGAGACTATCTCCTCGACAATTTGGCGCTGTTGATTTACTTTGACGGGGTAGACACCGCGGTAATCACCCTGATAGTTAACATCGGCGATGGCCTTGGCAAAGCTCTCGTTGAGCTCTCTGATGCGGGCGCGCAGCAGGTCGCGGAAGCGCAGCAGCACGGGGGCTCCTGTACCTCGTTCGGCGAGGCCCTTCATCAGCGTGGGCAAGCGCACCTCGCGCTGGCTGCCATCGCTGTCGTTGAGGGAGACTGCAAGGTCCCCGCTTTTGCTCACGTGGAAGTAACCGTTGCTCCAATCTTCTACGCCATAGAGGTCAGAGGAGTCGGCAGTAGTCCAGTTCTTTACTTTACGACGAATGGGTGTTTTTTTAGGAGCAGGCATGATGTGAATGTTTTGGTTGAAAATTCTGCTGGGTTTATAGCTCAGCTTCGCCCTAAAGTCAATCTTTAGTTGCAGCAAGGAGCACCTGCTTGGCAGCGCTAATACTCGCCATTCCTTGCGCGGGTAGCAGATATAATCCAGCCCGAAGCAGAGGTGTGTGCGCACCTCTGCTTTTTAGATTGTTATGACGCGCTATCCTTAGTGACCTTCACGATACTTACGAGAAACCTTGCAGCGATCAAGGTGCTCAATAAGAATCTCACGCATACGCATGGCGCTCTTAGGATTATCTTGCACACTATGGCCTTCTGGAATAATCGTTTCGCTACCCAAGCTGATGTTACTACTCCAATAAGGAACAACGCCATCTGAGCTATCTGGGCTATCATCACGGCCACGGTCACCGATGAAGGAGTCTGTGGGGACATCGCGCACCTCCAGACCCCGGAGACCTTGGATGGAGGCGCTCGCGTAGGAGAGTTGGTTAACACTTGTAAAGGAGTTAAGGATGCTCTCAGGGTTGAGGAAGATGGAGTCCTCTTGCAGGGTGGCGAGCTTGAAAGTCTCATCAATGATGCCCTCAGGCACGGAGATGAGCTTGATTGCGAGATTGACAATGCCCCAGTCAGCCAGAGGTGCGCCCTGATGCGGCGTGGCAAAGTAGATGACACGCGCCGCCTTCACGGGTTCAAAGTAGAAGACGTCACGGAAGTCATTGAGCGGCTCTTCAGGGATGGGTTCGTTGATGAATCGGCGGTGAGCTATTCTCTCCAGCTTGCTCATTTTGATACTTGTGCGCAGCATCCACCATGGTTCTTTGCACTGACTGTAGTGGGTGATGAGTCCGCCCATGGAGTGCCCAAGCACAATCATATTGTCCCAGTTCTTATTTTTCTTTTTTGGGTCGACATCAAGGCGCACCTGAGCCAGCGATTCACGATATTTAGCAGCGGAGATTGTCCAAGGCTGACCTGTGGGGTAGGTGAAGTACCAGAACTGATAATTGCAGCGAATCTCCTCGTAGGCATTGAGTCGGTTAACGAGCTGGCTGAAGGTCTGCGCGTTAGAAGCCAAGCCATGAGTGAGAATGACGGGGATGCGATTGGGGTCATACTGCTCCATGCAAGAGAGACCTGTCACATCACGCAGCTTCTGAGGGTTCATCAGCCCCAGCAATCGCCATTTCTTAATGTTGGTGAGGTTCCAGTAGATTTCCATCGCGGCAGAGAAGTCCCCAGCTAGCTTGTACTGATGTCGTCCAACCTTATAGTCCTCTCGCTGAAATCGATCGAGCAGACGCAGGGTGGGGAGCTTATTCTTATCACGGGGGAACTCCATGACAGCTGTGAGGGTCTGGACGGTACCGCGAGTATTGATAGGGTACTCGACGCCAACTTCTTCAACTTTGTCCGGGGGCACAACACCGACGAGGGGGACACCAATACCCGTGACATCATAGTGCTCCTTGAGGGATTCCATCTTCACATCATTACCAGGAATGATAGCCATATAGAAATCTTGCGCGTCTCCTTCATAGAGGGTGGCATCGCTGATATCGAGATTGGCACCTACAATCTTAAACTCCTTGCCCTCGGCATAGCTTTTGCGGTACTCTTGACGAACAAATCTCACGTAGTCGAGCAGTACGCGGTTGTAGCTTGTGATAGCTGCATTGCGCTTTTGCGATGAGGCACTTGGGTTGATGAGTACGTTCCAATCAGTGCGCAGTTGACCCATATACTTCTTCTGCTCACTCTCAATACTCCACTCAAATTGGGCAGGCTTGGGGGGTGGTAAGAGGGTGGTGGAGCAAGCGCTAAAAGCGAGTGCGGAGCTAACAATGATGAGCAACCGCTTACAGCGTCCGATGGTAGTCATATCGCGAGAATAGTAAAAAACTAGAGCATTGTCAAGGTTGTATCTTAAAAAGCTCTCAAGGCGCTTACATGAAGGGGTTATATTTTTTCTCGTGGCCGATGGTGGTAGGCTCTCCATGCCCTGAGAGGACATGGGTATCATCGGGGAGGGCAAAGAGTTTTTGACGGATACTAAACATGAGATCGCGCATGTTACCTCGTGGCAGGTCATGACGACCAATGGATTCTTGGAAGAGGCAATCCCCGCTGATGAGGCATGAATCCGCCTTGGAGTAGAGGGATATACTGCCAGGTGAGTGGCCCGGGGTATGGATGACGCGTAGCTCACTACCGCCAAAGCGGATGAGCTCGCCATCCTCAAGCCCTTTATCAATGGGGCAAATGCGATGACTGCCAATGATGTCCTTGCGAGCACGAAGGTAGCCGCCCTCTTCTAAAAGGAAGCTATCGCCAAGATGCGCTTGGATGGGGAGATTGTACTTGCTCTTGATAAAATCATTTCCAAAGATATGGTCGAGATGCTGGTGGGTGTTGATGAGTCCCACGAGCTTGATTCCGCTCGCCTTGATGTAGCGTTCTACATTCTGCTGCTCAGCCTCTGTATAGAAGCCTGGATCAACGATAACGGCCTCTTTATTCTCGTCAATGAGCAGGTAAGTATTGACGGGATACATATTTACTTCGAATATCTTAATCTTCATGTTGCAGTGCTGGGATTGTTTTTTATAGTATATCTCAGTTTTACATAAAATCCAGCTCTTTCTTCCTTAGTACACAATGTGACTTATTCACAATCAACCGCAAGATATGGGCATAGTTGTGATTTGACACTGCGATATCTTGTGATAGGATTGAGCCATGAGATGCGTGCAATGTAGCCATACGGAAGATAAAGTAATCGATTCTCGCATGTCGAAGGACGGCGGCTGCATCCGTCGTCGTCGCGAGTGCCTCCGCTGCAATTATCGCTACACGACCTACGAGCACATTGAGCGCACTGAACTGCGCGTGGTGAAGCGCGATAACCTCAACGAGGCTCTCAATCGTGAGAAAATTTTGCGCGGAATGATCAAGGCCTGCGAGAAGCGCCCTGTGAGCATGGAGCAGCTCGACCAAGCGGCTGATGAGATTGTCGCTGAGCTGCATCGAGATCACCAGCGTGAGGTTCCCTCTGCCTATATCGGGATGAAGGTGATTGAGAAGTTACAAGCGATTGATCCTGTGGCTTACATCCGCTATGTCTCGGTTTATAATCAGTTCCAAAATGTTGATGAGTTCATCGAGTTGGTGCGTGGAATGGAGCGCAAGACGGCCAATGATGCTCTCCAGCGCAAGTTTACACTCTAATATTCTCTAACCCTCCCCTTCCCCCTCTTTCCTCTCTCCTATGGTAAGTCTTAAAAAGAATCGCCCACTCCTCCAGACAGGTCACTGTGTCATCTCTGACTATGAGATTGGCTGGATGGAATCGGTGCTCAGTGATGCCGCATTGCGCGCGGGTGTGTCACTGCCATTCAAGCATGAGATTGCTCAGGCAATCATGATGTATTTAGAGATGGGCTGCACGCTGCAGTCCATGCCCCTCAATTTCCTCTTTTCTCGCATTCAAGAGACACTGCAGGAGGTCGGGCTACCTCTCATTGCTCGACATCTGCGCAAGCAGACGCCCCCAGTGATGATTTCTCTAGATGAGATTGCAAAGGAAGACCCTATGCCGCTCTTCTTTTATGCAAAACTGCACGAGCGCATAGCCAAGCTACGCCATCTTGGGCTGACGAGCTACCAGTTCTCTGGTCTCAGGGAATGTGCGCTTACGCTGGGGGCGCGCCGACGCGACTGCCCGAGCAGCCAGCGTATGCAACGCGAGATATCAGCATTTTTGGAAAGCTCCGCTGCTTGAGTTCCTCCCCGTTTGCCTAATTTTGTCGGCTCGGATTTGACTTTTCTCAAGCATGGGGCTATACTCGCCTCATGGCAATTGAGAAATTTTATGAATTTAGCCCTGTGATACATTCCTCGGCTTTTGTCGCCGCTAGTGCTGATTTAATTGGCCGCGTGACAGTTGGTGAGGATGCTTCCATTTGGTACAATACGACGCTGCGCGGTGATATCAATTCGATTTCTGTAGGCAAAGGCTCCAATGTACAGGATAACTCCTGCATGCATGTGGCTGATGAATATAGCTGCGATATTGGTGAGTATGTGACGATTGGTCACTCTGTGACGCTGCATGCTTGTCTGGTGGAGGATAAGTGCTTGATTGGCATGGGTGCTACCCTGCTTGATGGCGCGGTGATTGGCCACGGTTCTATCGTGGGCGCAAATGCGCTGGTGACCAAGGGCAGCATCATCCCCCCTCACAGCCTTGTGCTGGGCTCACCAGCCAAGGTAGTCAAGACGCTGGGAGTTGAGACGGAGGAAGCCAATTATCTGCATGCGCTCAAGTACGTGCGCGTGGCGCAGATGTTCCGCGACCGCCCAGAGGTTTAATCTAGCCTAGAACACATTCACAAAAAAAGCTTGAGGAAGTAGTTTCCTCAAGCTTTTTTCGGCTCTGCTATCTACCCCAATTATAAGTCGGGGGATAAGAGCTCTTCACGATAAATGATGATATCGATTGTTGATTCCCATGTCTGGAAACGCATTTTCCGTCATCTATCCATGATTAGTGATTAGAATTTCAGAATCAAAGGCAATGTTCCACCGAGTAGGATGAGCAGGCAGCAGACGCTCATGACGAGCCCTGTGACAAGGGGGAGCTTGACGGGCTTGTCCTGTGGCTGTGCCTTATCCCAGTACATGGCGCGCAGGATTTTGAAGTAGTAGTAGAAGCCTACGGAGGCCGCGAGAATCATGACTGGAAGAATCCAGATGAGTTCGGGGATAACGCTGGAGGCCGTAATGAGAGACTTAAAGGACTCAAGCTTAGCGATAAAGCCGAAGGTCAGAGGAACGCCTGCGAGTGATGCCATGGAGATGGTAACGAGGAAGGCGAAGAAGGGATTGCTCGATCCAAGTCCTTGGAATGCTGAGATTTCTTCACTCTCACGATGCTTACGTACAACTGCGATGGCGGCAAAGGCGGCGATAGTCGCAAGGCCGTAAGCTAAGAGGTACGTAAAAATAGTAAAGCAAGCCGAATTTCCGTAGTCAAGGAAGAAGACGAGGATGAAGCCTGCCTGACCGATGGAGGAGTAGCCGAGCAGTCGCTTAGCGTTGCGCTGGTTGATGGCGCCAAGGTTACCGACGAGGAGGGTGAGGACGATGACAAAGGCGAGTGCTTTGACGAAGATGCTAATTACCTCAGGGGCAAGGCTACCTTGTACCTGCATTTGCATAATGGGGTTGAAGATAGTGAGCAGAGCAGCAAAGCCAGCTGTCTTGGAAGCGACGGCTAGAAAGGCGCTCACGGGAGTGGGGGCACCTTGATAGACATCAGGGATCCAGCTGTGCATGGGCACAGCACCTACCTTAAAGCAGATGCCAAGACTGAGCAGAGCCATGGAGACGAGGAAGCCTGCGCATATCGCGGGATCAGCTCTAAAGACGGATTCAACGGTGAGCGCGTCAAGTTGGAAGCTACCAGTCATGCCGTAGTACCATGCAGCACCAAAGACGAGGATACCAGTGCTGAATGCACCGAGTACGAGGTACTTGATACCAGCCTCGATGGAGCCTTGGTTGCGGCGGTAGTAGCCTGCGAGGACGTAGGAGCTCAAGGTGACAACCTCAAGGGAGACAAAGAGCATGATGAGGTCACTGGCCTGTGTGAGGGCGCAGATACCAGCCGCTGCGATGAGTGGCAAAGCGTAGAGTTCACCGGTACCATCTTCACTATCCCCTGCCCCGACGCCAGCGCAGCTGACCTTGGAGTAGTCGTAGGAGATGAGCAAGCTGAGGCCTGTTGCAAAGCAAGCAAGTGCAGCATACGGATTGAGCAACTCGCCACCGCATTGGAAGAAAGCGGTGATGATGGCGGCAAAGCCTGCGATGAGCGCGTAGCCTCGTCGAGGGATACTCGTCAGGAAGGAGTCAGCCATCAGAATGACTGCGGCTACGATGACGAGGGCGAAGCTAGGGGCAAATTGTGCCCAAGTGTAGCTGTCGATGGGGTTGATTGTCATATGTGTCAGAGAATATATTGTTCTTGCGTAGCGATTTAGCCTGCGATGAGGTTAGATATGATCCAAGGGCAGAGTCCAAAGAGGAGGAGTGCTGCGGCGAGGATGATAGCGGAGGAGATGTCGAGGCAGCTGAGCGTTGTTGCGCGGCTGCTGGCTTTTTGGACTTCACCCATGAAGATTCGACGGTAGGCGCGCAGCATGTAGATGGCACCAATGACGAGACCCCACATGGAGCAGATGGCAGCAATTTGCAGGGGTCCTACACCACCAAAGAGGCACCCAAGCCATGAGAATGGGCAGGCGGAGCAACTGCTAGCACCCATTTCCGCGCCTTGGAAGCAGGAGAGGAAGATGCTGAGCTCACCGGGGAAGTTGGCGAGCAGGGGTAGGCCGATGGAGGCAAATCCTGCGAGTCCAAAGAGGAAACCAAGCTTAGGCAACTTGCTGCCGAGACCACCCATGGAGTCGAGCTCAAGGGTCTTTGTCTGGCTCTCAATTTGTCCGCAGAGCAGGAAGAGAAGAGCGATGGAGAGGCCGTGGGCAAGCATGAGAATGGCGGCACCGACGAAGGCGAGCTCATTAACAGCGCTAAAGTTGATGTAGGCGGCAAATCCGAGGAAGAGGAAGCCCATGTGCATGACCGATGAGTTACCGAGCATGGTATCGAGGCGGTTCTTGTTGATTGTGACGTAGCCGACCCAGAGGACGTTACCCAGAAGGCAGAGCAGTAGCCACTTGTTCCATGGCATGAAGAGCTCGGTGCAGGAGTCACCAAAGATGTAGGCAATGGTGAAGAGACCGTAAAGGCCAAACTTCTTGAGTACGCCAGCATGCAGCATTGCCACAGGTGTGGGAGCCGATGCGTAGGCTGGTGCTGCCCATGAGTGGAAGGGGAAGAGGGAGACGAGTGTACCAAAGCCAAGCAGGAGGAGTCCACCGATGAGGACTGGGCTACTGGGCATGGTGCCTGCAGCTACGGCAAGTTTCATCTCGCTAAAGCTGTAGGTTCCCATCTGGTGGCAGAGCAAGACGATACCTGCAAGCAGGATCATGGAGGCTGCGCCAAGGTAGATGGTAGCTGTCCATGCGATGCTGCGACGATCACCACGGCCGTAGAGACCAATCATAATGAAGGTGGGGATGAGTGCAAGCTCATGGAAGCCATAGAAAGCGATGATGCTATCGGACATGAAGGCACCTGCAGCGCCACATGAGATGAGGAGCATGGAGATGGCCCAACTGCGGGCGGCCTCGGGGCTCGGTGCACGCAGTCCGAGGGCTGCGGCAAAGGTGACGAGGGCGGTGAGCAGCAGCATGACTCGACTGAGGGGCAGATCGAGTGTGAACTGGAGCATGGAGGGCTCGCTGCTTGCACCTGCTGGGCAGCAGATGGCAGCGAGGCTGAGCAGGAGGCTCAGAGTCGCACTCGCAATAGCGGTGGGACGACCGGGGAACTTGCAGAGCCCGATGAGGGCTGAAGCAATCGCGGGTATAAGAATAATCCAAAGAAGCATGATAAAATGAGGTTAGTTGCTAATAGCGTTGTTGTGTTAAATGATGCTTAGAATGTGAAGGCCATGATAAAGATGACGATAATCGCACCCAGTGCCATGACGATGCCATAGGCTCGCAGGCTGCTACCTTGCATCCAGCAGAGAAGCTTACCAAAGCTGCTCACGCCGTAGGCAAAGCCCTGTACGATGATGCCGCGGATGAGGAAGCCGTCGATGAAGTCGATGACCTCCGAGATAACGTACTGGATACCTCCGATGAGCACTTTGTCATAAAAGGCGTCGATGTAGAGGCGGTTGCGCAGTGCTTTGGAGATGCAGTTACCTGCAAGGGGGTCTTTTTGCTTGCCGCCAAAGCCGTAGATGGCAAAGGCTGCGATGGCGCCGAGGATGAGGGCCGCTGTGCCAGCATAAAAGGGAACGCCAATGTGGAAGCCACCTGCCTCAAAGCCGTTGAAGGGCACGAGTTGGTTGGCGACGATGCCATAGCCAGAGATGACTGCCATGATGGAGAGCAGGATGAGGGGGATGAGCATGCTTGGGCTTACGTCCTTTGCGTGCTCGGCACCGTGGCCACGCTCCTTGCCGAGGAAGGCGATGATGCAGACGCGCAACATGTAGAAGGTGGTGAGGGCGGCGACACTAGCACCGATCCAGAAGCAGAAGGGGCTCTTGTCCCAAGCAGCCATGAGGATGCTTTCCTTGGAGAAGAAGCCAGCAAAGCCAGGCATGGCGATGAGGGCGAGTGTACCGATGCAGAAGCAGGATACGGTGATGGGCATGCGCTTCTTGAGGTTGCCCATCTTCCAGATGTCTTGCTCATGATGGCAGGCGACGATGATGGCACCAGCGCCGAGGAAGAGCAGTGCCTTGAACCATGCGTGGGTGTAGAGATGGAACATGGCGGCTTCACCTGCCATGAGTCCTACAGCCATGACCATGTAGCCGAGCTGTGAGAGTGTGGAGTAGGCGAGTACGCGCTTGATGTCATCTTGCTGGGTGGCCATGAGGGCGGCGAGCAGCGCGGTGATCGCACCGATGATGGAGATGACTTGGCAGGCCGTGGGGGTAAATGCCTCAGCTCCCATGCTCACTTGCAGTCGCACGAGCATGTAGACACCTGCAGCAACCATGGTTGCGGCATGGATGAGGGCAGAAACGGGGGTGGGGCCTTCCATGGCGTCTGGCAGCCAGACGTGGAGGGGGAATTGAGCTGACTTACCAACAGCACCGCAGAAGAGGCAGATGATGGTTGTGGTCAGGATGGCTGGGGCGATGCCTGCGGCACGTCCAGACATCTCAGCAAACTCAAGAGTGCCAAAGGCGGAGACCACGAGGACGATGCCGATGAGGAATCCGAAGTCACCAACGCGGTTGGTGATAAAGGCTTTCTTAGCGGCCTCGGCTGCGGAGTCCTTGTTGAACCAGTGTCCGATGAGGAGGTAGGATGAGAGTCCTACCATTTCCCAGCCGATGAAGGTCATGGCAAGGTTGCTGGAGAGGACGATGCAGCTCATGCTGAACATGAAGATGCTCAAGCCTGCGAAGTAGCGGCTAAGGTTGGATGTATCACCCTTCATGTAGCCGAGTGAGAAGATGTGTACGAGGCTACCAATGGAGGTAACAACGAGCATCATGCGCAGTGCCATGTCATCAGCGAGGATGCCTACGTTAAGGCTGATGCCGTTAAACATGGGCAGCCAGTTGTAGCTGACGCTCTCTGTGGGGCAGCAGCCCATCAGCATGCCGATGCAGAGTGCAAGGGTGCTCAGGGCAGATACGGTAGAGAGCGCGGCTGCCATGCCGGGCTTCTTGGAGAAGAAGAACCAGTTGATGGCAGCGATGCTGAGGGGGAGCAGGAGGAATAACCAGGGAAGATTAGCAGTCATGTGTTTCTTGTGGCTTAGCCTTTGAGGCTGTTAAGGGATGTTGAATCCACGGTCTTGCGAGCGCGGAACATGGCGACGATGAGCGCTAGGCCGATGGCCACTTCAGCTGCCGCAATGGCGATGATGAAGAGGACGAGCACTTGGGCGTTGTAGTCGGGCAGTCCGTTGCTACCGTGAGCACGAGAGAAAGCAACGAGGCTTACGTTAGCGGCGGTGAGCATCAATTCTAAGCACATAAATACCACAATGATGTTGCGGCGGATGAGCACACCGGCGATGCCGATGGAGAATAGGATACCCGAGAAAATCAGATAATGTGCGAGCGGGGACATGGGGAGGTAGGTTTAGTCTTGACGAAGCTTGCGGGAGATAGCCACTGTACCGACGCATGCTGAGAGCAGCGCGAAGGAGAGGATGGCAAAGGGGATATTGTATTTGGTGAAGATCATCTCACCAAGGATGTGCGTGTCGGAGCGCTCGCCAGACTTAGGTGCAGCGAGGGGGCCGCCAAACTTGCTTGGATTAGGCGTTGTGTTGCTCTGCACGTTGGCAGGCGTTTCACAGGCTGCGGCCATGGGGCAGCAGTCCGTGGCTCCGGGGAGGCTCAGCGAGACGTTAGTAATCATGCCGGCAAAGACAGCGGCGATGCAGGTACCCACGAGGGCGGCTGGCAGGCTGACGACAAGTTTTTCTTCTTTCTTAACGTCGAGCATCATGACGACGAAGAGGAAGAGTACGAGGACAGCACCTGCGTAGACCATGATTTGCACGATGCCGAGGAACTCGGCGCCAAGGCCAAAGAAGATGGCGGCGACAAAACCAAAGCAGGCAGCCATGCACATGGCGGAGCTCACGGGGTTGCGGAAGGCGACGACGCCAAAGGCGGAGACGAGTGCCGCAAGAGCAAACAAGTAAAAGAGGATTTGGGAGATTGGAAGGTCCATATCAGTTGTGTGATTGTGTTAGTGTTTCCTTTATTTGTGGTCGTTCCACTTGTTGACGAGTCCTTTGCGGACGCCGCCGAGCTTGTAGAGGGTTTCCTTATCGCGGATGCCCTTGTCTCGGTCAGTGAGGGTGATGAGGTATTCTTGGCTCATGAAGATGGCCTGCTCGGGGCAGACTTCCTCGCACATACCGCAGTAGATACAGCGGAACATGTCGATGGTGAACTCCTTGGGAGCTTTTTCTTGCTTGGCGCAGGGGGATGCTGGATCAACTTCACCTGGGGTGACGGTGATGGCACGTGCGGGGCAGATGAACTCACAGAGCTGGCAGGAGACGCAGCGTTCGCGGCTGTCCTCACCTCGTACGAGGGTAGGTGCACCACGGTAGTACTCGGGGAGGCGCTCATCCCAGCGTTGTTCTGGGAAGGGCATGCAGAGGCCAATGCCTTTGCTGTTGAAGTCCTCGCGATGGCGGCTGCGACGTGTCAGTGCAAGCACAAGGTGCTTGAAGGTGCGGCAGAGACCCTTGGCGATGGCCACGATGTAAATCCTATCGGCTAGGCTGAACTTCGGGCGTTTAATCGGAGTGTAAGACATAACGTGTAATTGCTCTGTTACTGGATAAAGTAAAGGATGGCTGCGGTGAGCAGAATGTTGATAACGGCAATCTCAAAGAAGACGAGCCAGCTAAGCTTCATCACTTGATCAAAGCGGAAGCGGGGAAGTGTCCAGCGAACCCAGACGAAGAAGAAGACAAAGGCGACGAGCTTGACGATGAAGGCGACAAATTGCAGTAGTACAACAATCCAGCCTGCGCAGCAGCCAAGGATGCTCTGCCAGCAAGTAGCGGCCTGATCTGATCCTGTGATAGCGGCAGCTTTTGCCCAGTCGGCAAGGCAGACGTCAGCACCAAGACCGATGGACCAACCACCGAGGAAGAGTGTAATAACGAGGGCGGAGCCTACCACCATGGCGACGTATTCACCCATGAAGAATGAGGCAAACTTCATTGAGGAGTACTCGGTATGGTAGCCACCGACGAGGTCGGTCTCGCACTCAGCCATGTCAAATGGCGTGCGGTTCGCCTCAGCAAAGACTGAGGTGACAAAGATGAGGAAGCTGATGCACATGGGCAGGAGCAGCACCCAGCGTTGCAGGCTCAGACCCTCACCCCAAAGTGGGACGAGTGTCCAGCCGTTCTCGGCTTGATTTTGGACGATCTCCTGCAGGTTAAGCGTGGAGAACATCATGAGAAGTGGGATGATAGAGAGTCCCATTGCAACTTCATAGGAGATGAGCTGGGCTGTAGCGCGCAGACCACCGATGAAGGGGAACTTGGAGTTGGAGGCCCAACCTGCCAGTGTGAGACCGTAGACGGAAAGACCGCTGAAGGCAAAAATCCAGAGGACACCAATGTTGAGGTTCGCCACGCACATGTTGATAGCACCGTAGCAGGTGTCAACTGAGGAGGAGAATGGAAGGACAGCTGCTGCGATGAGCGGGGGTCCAAGCACAAACATAGGGGCTGCAATGAAGAAGCCTTTTCGTACGTAGGAGGGGGTCATCTCCTGCTTGAGAAAGAGCTTGGCTCCGTCAGCCATTGGCTGGATGAGGCCAAAGAGAGGAATCTCACGATCGAGACGCAGCCATGTGCAAAGCTTAGCAATCCAGCTGTTGGCAGGTACACCAAAGTACTCGAGCCATTTCTTGAGGGGTTGCTTCTCCTTGCTGCCGAAGCGCTGGAGGAGATGGATGGGGATACCGGTACGGTTAGGACCGGGGCGATCTTGAATCCAGCCGGCGATACGACGCTCAATCCAAACGGAGAGGACGACAAAAAGCAGCAGCAGGATGAACATCAAGGCGAGCTTGGCTATGGTGGTGATGAGGTAGAACCAAGTTGGGTCTCCCATCACGCTATTCCAGCAGTCAATAATGAATTGCATGTTATAAAGTTGTTAGTTGTGAAATTATTTGCTAGCTTGTTCGCGCTCGATGAGGGGGATGGTCACGCCAGTGCTGATGATAGCCTTGCCGTCATTACCAATGGAGCCCCATGTGAGGCCTGCCATAGCTGCAAACTCATCAGCCATGATGGTGACGAGGTCGCGTGCTGACTTGAGAGCAGCGAGCTTTTCATCTTCGCTGCCGAGCAGGATGATGAGGTCTCGCAGGATGCTCCAGTCGTCGCGGGAGTTACCGATGGGTTCAATGGCTTGGTTGAGGCGTTGGATACGACCTGTGACGTTGATCATTGTGCCGTATTTCTCGGCAAAGGTGACTCCGGGAAGGGTAACATCAGCGAGCTCTGTTGTGCCGTTCTTGCTGTGCGCAAGGGTGAGCAGGTAGTCGAGATTCTTGATGTTATCAGCACTGAGGCCAGCCTCAGCGGTGATGTCTTCACCCAAGGCAAGGAGGGCTGTGATGCGGCCGCTCTTAATACCAGAGCAGATGCCTTCGAGGGCGGTGGCCTTCTCAGCGATAATCATTTGCTCACCCGTTGTGTTGGGGTTACCATCGGCGGAGATGAGCATGCCATCGGACTTGCCCTTGCGGCTAACGCTAGCAATCTCCTTGATACCAAGTTGCTTGGCAAGGGCGCGAACGAGGTAGAGTTCCTCGTTGGTCATGCGTGCAGAGACGATGATTGCGGTCTTGCTAGCCTCGCATTTTTGGAGTTGCTCGGCGGAGAGCTTGAGGCAGGCGTCCCAAGTGCTCTCGCGCTGGGGGGCACCGATATCTGTGCGTACGGTTGGGTTGAGGATGCGCTCCTCAGCGTTGATGTACTTGTAGTTGAGACGGTGGCTATCGGGCATCCAGCAGCTGTTGACTTGGTCGTTTTGGCGTGGGGTGAGGCGATAGATCTCTTGCTCGCGGCTCCAGATGCTAATGTTGCTTCCTGTGCCACAATTGACGTCGATGCTAGGTGTGCTCTTGAGGAACCAGACGCGCATTTTGAAGCGGAAGTCTTTGCTCGTGAGTGCTCCAACTGGGCAGAGGTCAACGGTGTTGAGGGAGTAGTTGCTATCGAGCTTGAGCCCGGGGTAGCAGGAGATGGCGCAGTTGCTGCCACGACCGACAGCACCAAGGACTTCTTCACCGACGATGTCGCGCATGAAGCGTACGCAGCGGTGGCAGAGCACGCAGCGTTCTTGGTCAAGGTTGACGCGGGGACCCAGATCGATGTTCTTACCTTTCTTGGTCTTTTCCTCTTGGAAGCGGCTTGTGCCGGAACCGTAGTCGCTGCTGTATTCTTGCAGCTTGCACTCACCTGCTTGGTCGCAGATGGGGCAGTCGAGGGGGTGATTGCTCAGCAGGAACTCAAGGACGCCGCGGCGGGCTTCAGCAGTGATGTTGCCTGTGGTGCGGATACCCATGTTCTCGCTAACGGTGTTGGCGCATGCGATGATGGCGCGTGGCATCCATTGCAGTGGCTGGTAGCCCTGTGCATCGTAGCTGGGCTCTTGGCCAGGAGCGAGACGTGGGGGCATGCCCTGCTCGACCAAGCACATGCGGCAGGAGCCTGCAATGGCGAGCTTGGGATGATAGCAGAAGCAGGGGACGTGGGCACCGACTGTGTTACAGGCGTCAGCGATACGCGTGCCTGGGGCAAAGCGGTGCCAAGTGCCGTTGATTTGGACATTGAGCTCACCTTGTGCGGCGGCTTCGTCCTTGGGCAGGATAGTGGAGGTTGTACTCATTTCAGCAGAAAAGTTTGTTCGTGGTTCTGGCTTGCTTCCATTAGTCTTCGCGTCCGAGGAACTGGCGTGCAGCTCGAGCTTCGTCGGAGTGGGGCTTGAGGGCATTGATGGGTTCTGTCAGGGCGACGAACTCCTCGCGGAATTTAGCAATAAAGGCCTGTGTGGGCCAAGCGCAGGCTTCACCAAAGGCGCAGACGGTCTTACCGCAAATCTGGTCGGCAACGTCCTTGAGCAGGTCGACATCTCCAGGGGCAGCGTTGCCCGAGAGCATACGGTTGGTGAGCTTGAGCATCCAAGGATTACCCTCGCGGCAAGGTGTGCACTGACCGCAGGATTCCCATGCGTAGAAGCGATTGAGATTGTTAAGCACCTTGGGCATGCTACGGCTGTCATCCATGACGATGACACCACCTGAGCCGCTCATGGAGCCATGGGCTGCGATGGAATCAAGGTCTAGGGCAATGTCAAAGACGCTCATGGGGCTACCATTCGCGGCCTTGAGCTGCGCGTCACAGCGCATGACCTTGGAGGAGGAGCCCCCAGGGATAATGGCTTTGAAGCTGCGGCCCTCCTTAGGGCCACCGCAGAGATCGTTGAGGAGCTCACCAAAGGTGATGGAGCCAGAGACTACCTCGTAGTAACCGGGGCGCTTGACATCACCAGAAACACCAATGATGCGTGTTCCGGGGGAGCGTGGCGCGCCAGTCTGAGCAAAGACTTCTCCGCCCATCTCCATGACTTGGCGTACTTGGCAGAGGGACTCAACGTTGTTAACGATGGTTGGGCAGCCATAGAGACCAATGGCGGCCGGGAAGAAGGGGGGCTTGATACGTGGGTAGGGACGCAGGCCTTCGATTGAGTTGATGAGGGATGTTTCCTCACCGCAGATATAGGCTCCTGCACCACGATGCAGGATGATTTCTAAGTCGAAGCCGCTGCCGAGGATGTCCTTACCAAGGAAGTTCTTGGACTTGGCATCATCGAGCGCCTTTTGCATAATCTTGGCAGCCTCGGGGAATTCCTCGCGCATGTAGACGACACCAAAGTGTGCACCCACGGCAAAGCAGGAGATAATCATGCCCTCGATGAGCTGATGGGGATCCTGATGGACGACAAAGCGATCCTTGAAGGTACCGGGCTCAGACTCATCGCAGTTGCAGATGAGGTAGACGGGTTTGGTGTTGCCGCGTGGGATAAATGTCCACTTAACCCCAGTGGGGAAGCCTGCACCACCGCGACCGCGCAGGCCGCTCTTCTTTACTTCATCGATGATCTCGGAGGGTTGCTTTTTGAGGGCATCAGCCAGCAGCTTGTAGCCGCCATCCTCGATGAAGCACTCGATGGAGGGATTGTAGCCCTCCCGATCCACGTTGCGGAAGATGCGGCGTGTTTCGCTTGGATGGGGTTCTTTACCGGGGAGGTAGTTAATCTTGCTCATGGTCGTGTCGGGTCTTGGGCTTAGTTGCTGTGCGCGGCAATGATTTCATCAATCTTTGCCTCCCCAACTTGGGAATAAAGTTTATCGTTGACCATGACGTTAGGTCCAAATCCGCAATTAGCGAGGCATTCTACTGCTTCGATACTCCAGATACCATCAGCGCTGATGCCTACGGGCTCGTCATCGCTCATGCTCTTGGTGTCGATGCCCATCTTATCGCAAAGCAGGGCAAACATTTCCTCACCGCCGCCGAGGGCGCATGAGAGGGTGCGACAGACGCGCACGTGGTTTTTGCCGGGGCACTTGCGATGGATGCCAGGGTAGAAGCTCACCACGCCTGCGACGTGGATGACGCTGCTCTTGCACATCTCAGCAATCCATTGCTGACTCTCATCACTGATAAAGCCAAACTGCTTTTGGACGAGGTGAATAATGGGGAGGACTGCGGATTGCGCCTTGCCCTCAGGGTAGAGTGCAACGAGCTTCTTAGCCTCTTTGATGAGCTTGGGACTGGTGGCGAACTTGGGGTAGAACGGCTCGCCGGGGGAGTCGTGGTGGGCTGCAAGGGCTTCAATCGGATTGCTGGTATCAGACATGTGTATAAGGAGGGTTGATCGTGGTTAGAGTTGATCGTTGAAAATGGGGCTTAGCGGTCGCACTCACCTTGAACAAAGTCAAAGGAGCCGAGAATAGCAGGGATGTCGCTGATGAGATGGCCGGGGAGCAGATCTGACAGGATGGAGAGGGAGCCAAAGGAGGGGCTGCGCATCTTGAGGCGATTTGCCACGCCTCCACCCTTGGAGTCGATGAAGAAGCCGAGCTCTCCCTTGGGATTCTCTGCGGCAAAGAAAACTTGACCCGCAGGAGCATTGACGCTCTGCGTGCTTACCATGAACTGGCGGATAAGTTCCTCCATGCCCTGCATCACGTCCTTCTTAGGAGGCAGGATGCCCTTGTCAAGCTGCACCCAGATGGGGCCCTTGGGTATCATGGCTACTGCTTGGCGCAGGATGCGAATGGATTGACGCATCTCCTCAAGTCGCAGCTGGAAGCGAGCGTAACAGTCACCCTCTTGAGCGACGGGGACGTCGAACTCATACTTCTCGTAGCCGAGGTAGGGGTTGGTCTTGCGCAGGTCACGAGCGACCCCACTTGCACGGAGGTTAGGGCCTGTCATGCCGCCCGAGAGCGCCATTTCGCGAGTGATCACGCCAACACCAACGAGGCGGTCAATAAAGATTTTATTGTGCAGCAGCAGAGCCTCCATCTCATCGATAGTCTTCGAGGCACTCTCGCAGAAGTCGAGAATGTCCTTATCAAAGCCCTCGGGGAAGTCGCGCGTCATGCCGCCGATACGTGTGTAGCTGCTCGTGAAGCGAGCACCACAGATTTTCTCGTAGAAGTTATGCACCTTTTCCTTCTCCTCATAGCAATAGAGGAAGACGGTCATAGCGCCTACGTCCATCGCGTATACACCCAGTCCGAGGAAGTAGGAGGAGAGACGTGAGAGCTCGGAGCTAATCACGCGGATGGCTTGACCGCGCTCGGGGAGTTCCCAGCCCATCAGCTTTTCCACAGCACAGGCATAGGCGATGTTGTTGCTCATGGGTGCGAGATAGTCAAAGCGGTCAGTGTAGGCGACATACTGATTGTAGTGGCAGTTCTCCGCTATTTTCTCCATACCACGATGGAGGTGTCCAATGACGGGGTCACAGGAGACAACAACCTCGCCATCTATGACGAGTTTGAGGCGTAATACACCATGTGTTGCAGGGTGGGATGGACCGACATTAAGGGTCACCAAATCACCCGAATCATGGGCGTTGTTTTTCATATAATCCAGAACACCAGAGGCGTCCGGCATATCAAAGGTCGTGCTTGTCTTCATAAGTAACGGTCCTAGCCTCTTTAAGAGGCCACAGTTGTGCGAGCCCATTAAACACCCAACCGCCCTATAAATCAAGCCTAAAGTGCAGCTCAATCATGGAAAATAACTCCTAGGCCTCAGCGAGTCACTACAAGTGTGATGAGTGGGGGCTAGGTTGAGAAAAAATGCCCAGATTTCTTTTACCGCACGCGTAGCCCATGGTGGGCTGCGTGATTTTCACTATCCTCACTACTTGCGCTCTCTCCAAGCATGGGGCATGCTCCCTGCATGTCAATTAAGATGAAAGATTGGGGCATGCTCGCGCCCCCACCAGCAGCGGTCCGCTACCACACCGAAGGCATCAATAATATCGCAAAGGCTCAGTCGCAATTTATTAACTCAGCTCAAAACGCTGGCTTTGATGCCATCCAATCAGCAACAAACCACCGTAAGGAGTTGCTGAAGCAAGATAAAATTGAGGAGGAGAAAAGTATGGTGCGACGCGCTGGAGAGCTCGCGTCCTTTGCCTCAAACATGGAGCAAATCAACAAGGATAGCTATCGCCAGCTCGCTGAGCAAAAACCTAAGGACTGGCGATATTCATGGAATCAAACCGTTCATCCGCCTATGCAGGAGGCTCTCGCATCACTCAGCGATGGCACCCGTGAGGCCGCCATGCCCATCGCTGCGGTTTACAGCCAGCGAGGCGCCATTGATAGCCAAACTAAGTATGAGATTGATAGTATCAATCAGTCACGCAACCAATGGAAGACGCAGCTTGAGCAGAGCATTCAGTCGGGCGATGCGCAGGAGGCTAAGCGCTGGCTGGGGCTGGGGCAGGAGATTTTTGTCCCTGCAGATCAGATGAGCGATCGTATTGCGGAGGTTGAGAGCAGCTGCCTGCTCGCCCAGCGGCAAGCGCAGCTCCAAGCAGAGCCTCTATCGACGATGAGCCAATTGATCAATGAGGAGCTCTCACCTCTCAATGAGAAGGACCAGCTAAGATTCAATAACAGCCTCGCCCTTGCGGCCTCAAAGGTCCAACTTGAGCTGCGCGAGCAGCTCAAGCAGGACATCAAGCTAGGCGTCCAATCTGACCCTAACCTCATTCAACAGGCTCAACAGGCCAAGCTCATTGGCGACATCCCAGTACCCACTGACAAGCCTCTTGAGCTGCAAGAGAGTCAGTGGCGCAGCGTCATTGACCAGAGCCCCCTGCAGGAGCTCGACACGCGCGTCAAACTCGAGCTGCAGCTAGCCAGCAGCAGCCTCCCCAGCACATCCAAGAAAAAGCTACTCCATCGCATCGATCAGAGCATGGAGTTATCCCAAAGTGATCGACGCAGCATCAACCGTCAAGTATGCCGACTCTATCAGGATGGGTATCTAGGGGCTCTTGGGGACAAATCCAGCCTCAATCGACTCATCTCCCAGCAGGACGAGGGATTGGAGCAGCTGCGCCTCGGAGGCGTCAGCCAAGCGGCGCTGTGGATCAATGATCGCCAGCAGAGCGCCAAGCGATGGATATGCTACCAAGATACTCAACAACAAACACAAACACAAGCCCAAGCAAACTCATGAACTCAATAAACTTAATAAACACACAAAGTGACATCGAGGAACATCCCGATGGCGCGATGATCGAAGCCGATAAAATTGCCTCCACTCAACAAAAAAATCAGGATTTTAAGCGAGCGCAGGAGATGCCCAGCATTCCTCTCTCAAGCGGCATCTCCATGCCAGAGCTCGACGAGAGTCCCCAGCCCAACCCAGCCCCCGACATTGATCCCTCCGCTCAGGAGGTGGATAAGCCCCAAATCACCAACGAGCTCCCGCAGAGTCCTACTGAGCCGACTACCTCAGTCGCAGAGCAGGCTATTGTGCCACGGAGCAAGCAGGAGCATTGGCAGCGAATCTTAAACGCAAATCTCGATAGCATACCCGCGGAGCTGCGCGAGCAGGCTGGAGCCAACGATCCAAGTTTGAGCGCGGAGGAGCAGGACCAGCAGCTCTATTGCAGCATCAACCGCTCATGGGTCGTCGACCATCTTGACAAACCCAAGGAGGAGGTGCTAGCGCGATGGCCTGCCATTCGTGCTGAACTGAGCAAGGAAGAGAATGTTGGTGAGGATGAGCAAGATATCTATTATGCGCTCAGCGAGAAACAGCAGCGCGATGACCTCAGTGAGGTTTACCGGAGCAGCTATCAATCAAGTTTGCTAGATAAGCAGAGCAATAGCAGCCCTCGCCCCACATCTGAGCAGGCTCAGCAGCTTAGTAAGCAGGCGCAGGCCGAGGCACTGGAGGCGCGCCAGCGATTTGCCCCCCTAGCCTCAGATATCGCCACAGGAATCCAGGCGCTACTCAGCCCTGAGCGCAACATGCTGAGTTACCCTGAAGATGTGGCTAGTAGCCTGCCTATCCTCCGCAATGCCGCCAAGCAGCTCAACCAGATGGACAAGCTTGAGCGCAGTGCTGTCTACCAGCTCGCGCTCAAGCAGCATCAGGCTACAAAACCTAGCCGCGAGCCTGAGAGTTTGATGTCCAAGGCAAGTCGCTCATTTAGACGCAGCAATTTCAATATCGGACTCGACATGGGTCAGACTCTCGCCTACATCAGTGCCTCTACCTTGGACTCGATGGGCGATGGACTTGATGATTTACTGGGCAGCGATATGCAGGGCGCGGCCCAAAAGATTGATAAGCGCGCGCGTATCCTTAAGGAGCTTAGCGATCTTGCGCAGCATCAGGCTGACCCCATTGAACTACCCGAGGGCGCGGGGCTACCTGAGCAGATTGCTCTGGATATAGCAGCCAGCACGCCTCAGGCTATCTTGGGCTTTGGCGGTGGCATCGGGTTTGGCAGTCTAGCCTTTAGTGCGGTGGGTGCCTCGATTGCTGAGGCGCGCAAGCGCTCACCCGAGGGCGATATCCAGCTCCAAACAGCAGCTGGTCTCATGGGTGGCGCCATCCAAGCTGGCATCTACATGGGCATGGGGAGCATCGGACGACGCGTGATTGAGCGCAGTATTAGCAACTTTTCTCGCGCCAGCGCAACAGGCATCAAAGGCTACAGCATAGCAGCACTTGAGACCGCAGGAGCCATCACGGCAGAGAATGCCAAGCTCCTGCTCGCGGGCAAGGCTGCTACAAGCGTCGATCTCGCGCTCCAAGAGCTCGCCTCGCGCTGTGATAGCACAGCCTCCAACATTGACTGGAGCAGCTATGGCAATCAGATGCTTGATATCGAGCTCAACATGCGAGAAGCGGCGGCCAACCTCCCCTTCATCCTCATCGGCAGTGGTCGCGTGGCTCTGCGACACTTCCGTGACCCCGCGGGTATCGTTGCCCAGCATGATCAACTCAGACACTTCGGGCTCAAGGAGCCGCAAATCAAGCAAATCACCAAAGAAAGCCACATTGACCGTCAGGGCGAGCAATTACAACTCGCACTACGCGGCAGCAAGCGCTGGTCTGGAGCAGGATTCCTCAAGGAAGCTATCGCTGCGCTGCGCCTGCTCAACACCGATTACTTCAAGGCATTCAACGACCCCAATACCGTCTGTAGCTTCCTACGTTTACCCAGCAGTGACGCGAACATCAAGCGCAAGGAGGCCAAATTCGCAGACATTGAGCAAGAGGCTATCCTTAGCGAGCTGGGGCGCAAGCACGGCGCTGATCCCCATAAATTTCGCATGGCGAATGCCTTGCAAATACGCGACCTTTGGTGGCAAAAAGCCAATCTCGACCGACATATACCCGAGAACATCAGAGAACAGAGCCCCGCGCAGAAGCAGGGCTATATTGAGAAGGAGCTGGACAATCACCGCAAAATCTATCTCAAGGAGATTTTATCAGGCTCCGATGTGGTGCCCAAGCGCATGCAGAGAATTAGCCGCTACTCCCCTCTCGCGGAGGCTGAGCGTCAGGCCCTTCTGCGCGACCGCTCAGCAGAGCTCAAGGATCTCTCATACCAATATCTGCTCAACATCTCCCCTCTTGAAACACTGACAAAGACCTCTGACTCCAGCAAAGCCATACAGAGCCGCACGGAGAAGAAGCGACGATTCCTCCTCATGCGTACAGCGCGCGCTGTGATGAAGATGAATATGGGGATGAATCGCGAGGAGGCGCTCTCCGACATTGAGTCGGGAATGTATCAGCATTACCGCCATGAGCGCAACAACTACGACAGCCCTAGCTGGCTGCAAAAGACATCACCCAATAAGCTCAATCAGCTCTGCCAATATGCAGCCTACTCCGCCAAGGAGATGACGAAGACGGGGCTGCCACCCGAGTACTTCCAAGCTATGCGCATCACCTTGGGCTTGCAGGCCAATGCCAATCTGCTCTATGAGCTCATCCCGATGACGGATGACTATGTGGCTGCTCTGGCTGAGGGCATGAGCCCACTGCAAGCGAGCTCCCACATCCTCATGCGTGAGCTTGAGCTCGACGCCAAGGAGTTCAAGGATTATCCCATTGAGCGCATCACCCAGAGCGCCACCGCTGAGGATATCCAGAAGCTAGATGCGGACTTAGCCCCGAAGTTTGAGACATACTGCCAACTCACAGGCACAGGCATGAATCACGCGGAGGCAGAGGATGGTAGCAGCCTCTGGCGCATTGCTACGCCTGATGGTGGGCATAGCCATTGGCACGACAGCGAGGCGAAGGTCATTCGCGAGCTATTCCTGCGCTATGGTCACATCTTTCGACCCATAGGTGAGGGTAGCAATCCCGAGCTACTCTCGACACTCAACGAGGGCAGTTTCAAGCTTGAGCCCTTTGTCCCCAATCATGAGCCTGAGTTCTCAGGGTTTGACCACCTCTGCATGGAGGCGATGCAGAGCATGCATCAGCAAGCAACGATGCGGCAAGAGGGGCTCCAACGCCACCGTCTCAAGTACCGCATTGGGCGCATCATCAGCCAAAGCATCCTAGACATGCCCATCGAGCATCCCAAACAGAAAAGCAGGAGCAAGGATAGGATTAAGAATCATGGCAATTTGCTCATGGATGAGATTAGTATCAACACGCCCTTTGGGCTCGTCAAGGCACGCTCTGCCGCCCACTGGCAGCAGCTTCTCGACGCGGGGATGATTGAGCCGCAGAATGCCGCAAACTTCCTCATATCGAGCAAAACTTTAAACGCACAGGAGGCACAAGACATCTTAGACACAAAGAAAGCTTCACCAAAGCGAGCTGGTTGGCAGTACTTCTTCCCAGGAGCTCTGGATCACAAAATTGATGAGCGTCGACGCAATCAAAAGCTAGCACACGCGCTAGGCACACTCTCAGCGGATTACTTTGGCGCGCATATCGAGCATCAGCAGGCCCCCTATGCGGTCAAGCAGTGGATTCGCAGCATCCCACTCTGCCCCCCTGAGCCAGCCTACAAGGAGCTGGCGAAAGTAAATTTGGGTTACAAGCGCAGCAATGTCCAGCGCTGGTGCAACCGCCAGACAGCCCAGTTTCTCCAGCAGCGTGCCCCCCGATGGCAAGAGCTAAGAGAGATCAAGGAGAGTATTCAAAGCCTAGACCTAGCCGCTGAGTTTAGCCGCGGCATCGGTGAGAGCCCCGAGCGCATCCAAGAGAGGGCTTGGTCTCACTACATCAGTCAGGGGAGAGGAGACTACACGCCGCGTGCCGAGCTCTGGCAGCTCCTCTGTGAGCCCCTCCCCTCATGGAGAAAGCTCAGCGAGGAGGCGCAGCTGCTGCTCAGCGAGAGTCTTAGCGAGCAGCACAAGCTACGCGCTCAGGCAACGCAGCCCATGGATGTTGAGCAGCAGGTTAGCAATCTGGATGCCGTGCTCAATGACTATCCCAATCTGATGCTCTACCACCATGACCCTCGGCGCCCAGAGCTTATCATGAAGCTTGAGCTATCAGGACTTCCCGAGCTTGATATCCACAAGGAACCCCAGCAGGAGGTACGTGTCTGGCAAGAGCCTGTGGAGATGGATGATGGATATAAAATACGCCACCTCAACCAGCTGCCTGTAGAGATGCGCGATGACCCGCGCGTGATGCCAGCAATCCACTTTGTGAGCAGCCTGCGCAGTCTCTCGATCAATCGTCCGCAGGCCAGCGCTGAGGGAATCTGGTACCGTGGAGATGTCTATGGACATAAGCATCAGAACATCGCAGGCACGGATGAAGCTTGGCGTCCCCGCCCTGCTCTCAATCCTATCATGGACGCCCTGCGCATCATCAATGAGCGCATCGAGGCGAGCGGTAGCACGACCCTTGAGATCGGAGGCACGCGCTTCTCAGCAACCCCTGAGGAGCTGGACATGCAGCGCGCAGAGCATGTAAGCATCTACCGCGACCCACACAATGAGAGCAATATCCTGCGGCTCATGCCCGGCGACCCGCTCAATCTGCATAAGGAGGCACAACGCCCACATGTCGTGCACCAGCGCAATGGCGTCTACTTCATCAAGAACCGCGCCATCCGCCAACCCGAGGAGCTCATTGATAGCCTTCAGCCCTTTGATTATTACCAGTTCTACCACCTCAGGGAGCATAACGAGAACACACGCCAAGAGCTCGGTGTCGCCATGCCGCGCCTGCTACTCGATAGCATCATCCAGCCAAGCATCAGCGAGAATATAGACAACCCTGACGCCCTCCAACTTGAGGAGCTCCTGCTACGCGTCGCGGAGGACTCAGGCCTCGCCCATGAAATCCAGCAGCGCGGCATCGACGAGCTCACGCCTCCACAGCTGGGTCTACTCAAGCTCATCCAGCAGATGATCATCCTCGAATACGGGGACAGATCCCCCCAGCATCGCAACAAATGGGATGAGCTCTGCCAAGAGCTGCACAGCAACCCTACGAGAGTCAGGCGTATGGCTCTAGCCATCACCGACCTGCAGGAGAAGTACCAGTTCGCCTCAGACCGCCTCATCAAGCAGCTCATCCGAGAGGGCAAGATGGAGGATAAGAAAAAGCCAGGCCGCACGCCTCACTCAATCAACGGCAGACAAATGCGCGCAGGGATATGACCTCTCAAGAACTTATCGAGAGCCTACGCGGTCGGCTCGACAGCCAGCTCTGGCGACTCTCTCACCTCTACTGGATAGAGAACAAGCAGGGCGTGATGCAGCGATTCTCCCCCAATGCGGCGCAACTGCGCCTGCATCGGGGTCTGGGCTCGCGCAACGCCATCCTCAAGGCGCGACAGCTGGGCATCTCCACCTACGTCGCCCTGCTGATGCTTGATCGTTGCATCTTCAGCCCCAACTACCACGCAGGCATCATTGACAAGAGCCTCCTTGATGCAGAACAAAAGCTCGATAAAATCCGCTTTGCCTGGGAGAATCTCGACTATATGCCAAGCCATGCAAGCGAGCAGGATCAAGCCCTAGCCCTGCTGGGGCGCATCATTAAGCAGCAAAGTGGAACCATGCGTGGCGGCAAGCTAAGCCCCTGCACCGATAGCCGCAGTAAAATTGCACTAAGCAACGGTAGTGACATCCGCATCGGCACCACCCTGAGAGGTGGCACCCTCCAGATGCTGCATATCTCCGAGCTCGCGCACGTCTCTATTCACAGCCCTTGGCGGGCGAGAGAGATTCGCAGCGGTGCGATCAACACCGTTGCGAGCAGCGGCAGCATCATCCTAGAGAGCACGCATGAGGGGGGGCACTATGGGGTCAACTACGACATCATGAATCAGGCGATGGAGAATCGCGCCACCCCAGCCGCTGAGCTCAGTGAGCTCGACTTCCGATTCTTCTTCATCAGCTGGTTTGACCACAGCGACTACCAGCTCAGCGGCCGCGGTGGCTGGACAGAGCGCATGGGAGAGTACTTTGAGAAGCTCGCAGATGTGGGTATTGAGCTTAGCCATGCCCAAAAGCTCTGGTATGCGCGCATGGAGCGCAGCATGGGCTCGGCTATGCAGCAGGAGTACCCCTCTAGTCCTCATGAGGCCTTTTCCACAGGCCATGACGGTGCGATCTACGGCCACCAACTCAGCAAATTGCGCGAGGATGGGCATATTGGTGCAGCCTTTGACTACAATGCAGAGGAGGCGCTCTATAGCTCATGGGACTTAGGGCTGAGCGATCATACAGCCATCTGGCTTGTCCAATGCTATGGCGGGCACGTCTACTGGCTCGACCACTACGCGATCAACCAGCAGCCCATTAGCCACTTTGCCAGCAAAATCAAGGCATGGGAGCAGCAGTATGGCCTCATTGAGGAGCACTACCTCCCCCACGATGCCGCACATCGTGACCCCCATGGGCATTCCTATGTCGAGAGTCTCGCCAAGCTGGGCATCCAGCGCGTGCGTGTCGTGCCTCGCAGCCCCGACATCTGGCGAGGCATCAATAACCTGCGTAGCATCTTATGCAAGAGCTACTTTCACCCCAACACACTCAAGGGGCGCCTTAACCTCAAAGGACTTGAGGAGCCGAGCGCGCTACACTCTCTGGAGATGTATCGCAGCGCGCCTCCTAGCAGCAGTGGTAGCCTGAGAGAGTCACCGCTGCATGATGAGCACTCACACTCCGCTGATGCGGCGCGATACTTTGCAGAAGCTCACAGTCATGGGATGATTGGATCCGCTATTTCTGGTAGAATTCGTCGTAGAGCGCTCATGTAAAAAATCTATCAAATAGACAACTCAGAGCTTTTTTAGCTTGATTATTTAAGCCTTTCCTATTAGGCTTATCCAATCGTGGCAAGAAGGCGTAAAAAGGTTATAAAAGCAACAGATACTCGCAAATATTCTTTTTCCAGCAAAAAGAGTTTAAAGCAGCGCGTACTTATCACTCTAATAATTTCAGCCTCAATCATTTCCATCATTGCCTTTATCGGCTACCATCAAGCACTCAACTACCTGCAAAGCGAGCGTTTTAGAGCATTCGCTGAGCAGAGCAGCCAAACAGCGATCGGCGCTAGTGATTTACAAATCGCCCAGCCATTGAGCATCGATGGAAATAACCTCTACCTACCTGCCATTTCCGTGGAGATGGGCAATCAGGACGTCGAGCTACAAATTGAGGGGCTCAATGCCGACATCAACCGCACCTCTCTCTGGAATAACGAGCTTCACCTACGAAAAATCATCATCGCAGAGAGTCATCAGCAGATTAGCAGCCTCGCGCCAGTTCAATACATCATCGCCCAGCCCAAGAGCCGCACAGAAAGCACTAAAACTTCATCCACGCTCATGAGCCTCCCTGATAAAGAGTCTCGCGAGTCCAGCCCCAGCGAGGATACTAATCCTGTCGAAACGAAGGAAAAGCCCAGCTTCCTCCAACGAATCAAGCCTGAGAAAATCACCCTCGACGAGCTGGTGCTCAAGAACAACAGCATCAGCATCCACGCGGGAGAGAAGCTCTACCAAATCAAGGGATCCCACATCATCGCCAAACCAATGAGCCCACTGAGCATCAGTACTCACAACTGGCGATTACAGCTGGAGAATGGTGTCCTCAAGCTGCCCCTGAGCTTCATCCAAGAGAGCAGCATCAAGAGCGCGACCATCAACACCACCAAGACGAGTATCATCCTCAACAATGCCAGTCTGCTGCTCTCCCCCGGTGAGCTAATCGCTCAGGGTGCCTACCAAAACAACAACCAACAGTGGCGGCTCAAGCTGCGCGCCAACAAGGCCAATGTCGCGCGCATCATCAAGGATGACTGGCGACGCATCATCAAGGGCGAGCTCTATGGCAGCATGAATTTAGAGGGCAAGCGCGGCAAGATTGAGCGCGCACGTGGTGATGCCTCCATCCTCAAGGGAGAGATTGAGATGCTACCTTTCTTGGGCAGCATCTGCTACGATGGCAGCTACCCCTACCGCCATATCACGCTCGAGCGAGCTACCTGCCATATAAGCTACCCCTACGAGAGCAAACAGCTCAACATCCACAACTCATGGCTCATCGACAAGATCGATATCCGAGCTCATGGCAAAATCCGCATCAAGGGACAAATTATCATTGGCGATGACAAGAGCCTCACGGGTAATCTGCGCGTAGGTCTGCCCGAACATATCGTGAATCATGTGGTCATGGGTATGCAGCCCGCCATTGACCAGATATTTAATGCAGGCAAGAGCGATGGCTACCTCTGGCTGAGCATCAACCTCAGCGGCAGCATCGATCAGCCTCGCGAGGATTTAAGCATCCGCGTTAAGTCCCTCTTTGGGGCATCCCTCCTCGAGGGAGCCGCTAACCAGCTACTCAACAGGGCAGGACGCCTCATCCAAGGCGCATCACCCAAACAAGGCAAGAAGGATTCGCGCCCCGAGCGCCCAGAGAGCAGCCCCAGCATCAGGAACGGAAACGATTTAATTCGTAGCGGTCTCCAAAGCATTTTCTAAGACAACCACACATGAGCCGATACCCATCCGAATTCATCACCGCTACCTGCCGCATCACCGAACGCATCGCCCCCACGGCCTACCGAGCTACACTACCTAACGGAAAGCCAACAGTTGCCTTTCTTCAGCGCAAGGAGGCTCACCTCATCGAGCTCATCAACATAGGCGACGAGGTGCTCGTTAGCATCGCCACAGCTGACTTTGATCGGGCACGCATCCGCCAAATATTGAGCTAATAAGCTCGCCCCTCTCTCTCCATGCACGCCAACAAACAAGCCCTCTCTCGCATCAGCCCGCTTGTCGATGCTGCTCTTGTCTATATCTTTACACGATACTCAACTGACATCACCAACCTCATCGCCCCCATCCTAGGGTGGCCTAACATCGAGGATGTCTCCATCCTTCAGACCACGCCCTTTATCTGCGGCGCAGCTATAGCAGCTATCCCCCTCATGCTCATGTTTGTGGGCTTTTACAGGGGCAACAACCTCCAGCGCACCAGAGTAGCGCTCAAACAACTGAGTATCGTTTGCGCCTACATCTTTACAGCTCTCGCTATCTACCTGACGCTACACCCCCATAGCCAAGCAACAAATCATGCCATCACCATCAACATGATAGGCATACCAATCGCCATCCTCCTGCGCTATTACTCCTTCAAATTGCTACTCACCAGAACAGCACTAGCCTCATGCTACCTGCGTCATGTCCTCCTCGTTGGCAACGACGACGACGTCAAGAAAGGATGGGCGAAACTCCCAACTTACTGGACCCGCACCATGGAGAACCCCATCCGACACATCCCCGGTCAAACCAGCAATGAGGAACTGCGCGAGAAAATCATATTGCAAAACCCCGATCTTGCAATCTTCTTTGGAGGGATGGATACGCAGCTACAACAACTACCAGTCATCCAGACCTGCCGCGAGCTTGGCATCAACCTCTACTTCCCCATTAGTAGCAGCCCCCTCAACCAGACACACACACGAGTGGAGGCTATTGGCAATCATCATATGCTCATCGTGAGCAACTTCCCCGACAACAGTTGGGCTCCCTTTATCAAGAGTTGCAGCGATCGTATCATTGCACTCCTCTTGCTCATCTGCAGCTCACCTCTGTGGCTGATTGCCGCCATCATCATCAAGCGCAATGACCCCTCAGGCTCCATCTTTTACTCACAGGAACGCTCAGGCCTCTACGGAAAACCCTTCAAGATGTGGAAATTCCGATCAATGGACATGGATGCCGACAAGCGGCTCAATGAGATTAAGGCAACGCACGGCAATGATATTAACGGCCCTATCTTTAAGCTCGACAACGACCCACGCATCTTCGCTGGTGGCAACTTCCTGCGAAAGTACTCCATCGACGAGCTGCCCCAGATGCTCAATATACTCATGGGAGATATGAGCATTGTGGGCCCTCGTCCCCTACCCATCTATGAGACAGCAGAGTTCCCCGAGCTCAGCGACCGCCTCCGCCTCAGCGTCAAACCAGGGCTCACCTGCTACTGGCAGATTGAGGATCGCAGCGATGCCAAGGACTTCAAAACCCTCGTTGAGAAGGATATCAAATACATCAACAACTGGAGCCTCTGGCTCGATTTCACCCTCATCATACGCACAATTCCAGCAGTACTCCTTGCAAAAGGAGCTAAGTAAGCCATGTTTCATCTTGTCCTCCATCACCCCGAAATACCCCACAACACAGGAGCTGCGGGCCGCCTTGCAGTCTCTACAGATACACGCCTGCACCTCATTCGCCCGCTGGGCTTTAGCTTGGATGAAAAGCATCTGAGGCGCACTGGGCTCGACTACTGGCATCACGTAGATCTCCATCTCTGGGACACCCTCGATGAGCTCTGCGCCGCCGCTGACCCCGAGGCTAATTTTTGGTACCTCTCAACCAAGGCCACACGTGGCATCTGGGATGAGAGCCTCGACATCAAGGATGGCGACTACTTCATCTTTGGCCCCGAGAGCAAAGGGCTGCCAAACGACTGGATTGAGTCGCACCCCGACACCGCCCTGCGTATCCCTATGTCCAGCGAGCACGCTCGCAGCCTCAACCTCTCGACAGCAGTCGCCATCATGCTCTATGAGGGACTGCGTCGCCGCGATAGCTAAACTACACACACACACACTTCCCCATGCGAAAAATCGTCTACTTTGACCTCGAAACCCGCCGCTCAGCCGCTCAGGTAGGAGGATGGCACCGCGCTGATCTCATGGGCATGTCCGTGGGCGTCACCTACTCAACCAAGGATAAAGCCTACCACATCTACACCGAGGATCAGGCTAACGAACTCATTGAGGAAATGCGCGCGGCGGATCTCGTCGTGGGATTCAACCACATTGGATTTGACTATCAGGTGCTCCAGCCCTTCACCTTCTGGACGATTGCAGAGGCCACGCGCAATCTTGACATCTGCCTTGATATTGGCAGCAAGCTTGGTCACCGCGTCAGCCTCGACTCCATCGCCAAGGCTACCCTTGGAGGTCACTCCAAGACAGCCAAAGGCACAGATGCCCTCAAATGGTGGGCGGAGTATGAATCAACGGGCGATGTGCAAAAGATGCTCGACATCACCACCTACTGCTGCTACGACGTAAAGGTCACCATGGAGATCTACCTCTATGGAGCCAAGCACGGGCACGTCCTCTATGAGAACAAGCAGGGCGTCATCACAGAAGTACCTGTCGATTGGCAGCTCTAAGAGGAGGCCCTTCTCCCTGCAATGGCGCAAAATTTGCGCCACTAGCGCGTTAAAAGGCAAATCGGATAGCGGAGCTGTAGGTCCAGCCGTTGTAAACATCCTTGCCGCCCTTACGAGCCGTTGAATACTCCATGCCAAACATCAGCTTGGCCGCATTGGGGTTGATAGTCGAGTAGTAGTAATTCGCACCCAGATATAAGGCATTGACGCTATCCACCCACTTATCGGTATTCGTCTGAGTGGTGATGTAGCGATCTACAGCTAGATTGCAGGCACCCTGCCCTGTGATGACAGCATAGCGCCCCACCAACTCCACATGGGGCGTGAGCTTGTAGCTTGGAATCATGGAGACGCCAATATTCTTGCCCGAGCCTGAGCTATAGTCAGCTTTTTTCATCTCAATATTACTCACAATTGAGGTGTTGATAGCAAAGTCACCAGAGACATAAGCATGCCCGAGAGAGATGGCATCGAGAGCTTGGATACCGTAATCATTAGCCCCCGCCGTATACTCTCCGCTATAGGTGTTATCAAAGTCATGCGCGTACTGGAAGCTCAGATTCTGATAGCCCTGCTCCGTCTTGGCGAAGCGGTAGCTGCCACCAATAATGCTAAAGAACTTGTCCTCCCAACCAAACTCACCCTTCAAACCGCGGCCATCGCGATAGGAATCGGAGTGATTTGGTAACTTAGCCGTGGCTGCTCGGTCATTAGCGAGAAGTTGGAGGAAGAGGTAGCGATGCTTGATTGGCTCGTAGCGCAGCTCAACACCCCAGTTGGACTCAAGCATATTCTGATTTGCCAAGATGGAGCGCTCAATGGTCTTGATCGCAGTCGCTGAGGTGATGTACTCATCGGTAAATAGCGTCTTCACCTTACCGAGCTTGACGCTGAGTCCGTCCACGGCATCAATCTCTTGATTAACCCAGATGGTAAAGAGGCCAGCATAGTTGTAGAGCTGCTTACGCTGCCCATCAGGATAGGTCTCACGGCCAGGAATGCCCCCAAGCTTCCAGATGGTGTTAAAGCTGGTGCCTGTATCGGTGCTAGCATTCATCGTGAGCCAGAGTCGGCGGAACTCCGAGTTAAAGGGGCTTGCTCCATCCTTGAAATGCTTGCCATTGCTGCCATTAGGCTGCACAGAGGCGACTTGGTATTGGATGATGGCACCGAGGCGCAGGGAGCGCAGCCAGCCCTCATCACTCTTATAGAGCTCGAGAGCATCCTTGATATCAACGCTCCAGTCCCGAGCAGAAAGGGGCGCTGGGTCAATAACGGCTGTGCCGAGGAGCAGAGAAGAAGAATCTCCAGCTTGCAGCAGTGAGGTTGCTAGGGTCAGGCTAACTAGAGCGGATGCGAGTTTCATAATATCAGATGATGGTTTGCGCCTGCAAGTTTATACTCTGACTAACAAGGCCGCAAGTGTAAACTTAGAAATGAGAACAGAAAAAGAAGCTGAGGTGCATTCGCTAACACCCCAGCTTCTTCCAGCCAAGGGCAGATAGATCGCTGAATCTAATCTGCTGTTGGGTTTTGAGATTCACTGCTCTCAGTTTCTGCTCTCACAATCACACAAAACACTAGCAAAGAGTCCTCTAGCTACCCATCACCCCTACAACACAAATCCCCTCGCATGAGACGATCAGCACGAGGGGTATACGGGGGCTTATAAAAACTCCGCAGGCCTATCCTTTTCGCGAGACAGAAATACTATCCTACTGGTCGTCTCCCGACTTATGCTGCCTCAAGTCTAACAATCTCATAAGGAGAATCTAGCTCGGTGGCGGCCATCACGGTTGCGCGACAGTGGCGGAATCACACCGCCTTCCGTTACCAGTTGGAACAGTGATATTCTAGCGCAAGAATGCTAATAATCAAGCAAAAAAATTAACTCAGGACAGCGCCAAGTTCATCGCGGCCTGCTGGCAAATGCCCAAAATGCCCTTGCAGAGCCACATAGGCATCACGGCGAGGCGTGTAGAGACCGTGGAGCTGCGCCAATCTTTTATCAAAATGCCGCAGGATAGCCAGCGAAGCTGGCTGCGTATTGAGATAATTGAGCGCTCCTGAGATGAGCTCATACCAGCAACTCTCCGCGCTGCCCGTCTCGACGGTGGCGAGTATCATCGCGCACATGTAGCTAGCGAGGCGCAGCTTGAGCAGGTCGCGGCGCAGCTCCAGGCGAGGGGTGAGCAGGCTCGCAGACTTGAGATTGAGCAGATCACCCGACTTGGGGCGCGTGCAGAGGATATCGCAGTCGTAGAACAGGTCGAGCTGCCCATAGAAGTCGCTACCAGGCTTGCGTGCGCTACGCGCTGCCGCGCGTATAACGCCATGCTCCTTGCTACAGCAGGCCACGATGAGTCCGTGCTCCCCGAGGGGGTACAACTTGAGCAGGCAGGCGCAGTCAGCTTCCACAATAGTATCGCTGCGTTTCATGCGCTGAGGCTGCTATGCACTCAAAGAGCCCTGAGAGCTCTAGTGATTGATCGCAGACGCGCATATTCTTACTCTGTCCAAAAATAGTTGATTCAATACTAATCTCACGCTGAGCAGCGGCTGAGTTTCTGAAGAATATCTTGGGTAATTTGAGGGGCGCTCAAGCGGTGTTTCTCGCGCAGCTGCACGAGGCTGCCGTGCTCAACAAAGCTATCAGGCCAGCCGATAAGAAGCTGAGGCGTTGCGCAGCAACGGGCATTGAGCATCTCTAGCACAGCAGAGCCAAATCCACCAACAATACTATGATCCTCAAGCGTCACAACAAGGCGAGACGCATTGGCGTACTTACTAATCAAATCGGCATCAAGAGGTTTAATAAATCGCGCGTTGATGAGAGTCACACTGAGCCCCTCCTTGCGGAGAATCTCGGACACCTCAGCAGCAACACTGTTCATATTACCCAGTGCAATCAGGGCGATGTCCTCGCCTTGGGCGAGCAGTTCAGCCTTGCCAATGGGGAGTATCTCTGGCTTAGTAGGCAGCGCAACACCCTCTCCCTCGCCACGTGGGTAGCGGATGGAGCTAGGCGCATCATCAATCTCATTCATCGTCGCGAGCATGTTGCAGAGCTCAGCCTCGTCCTTGGGCTGCATCATGATGAGATTGGGGATGGCGCGCATCATGGAAATATCAAAGACACCGTGGTGCGTAGGTCCATCATCGGGGGAGAGTCCTGCACGGTCCATGCAGAAGCGCACGGGCAGATTTTGCAGGGCGGCATCATGCTCAATCATATCAATACAACGCTGCATAAAGGTGGAGTAAATCGCAACATAAGGCTTGAATCCCTCAGCGGCTAGGCCACAGGCAAAGATAGCAGCGTGCTCCTCAGCAATGCCCACATCGTAGAATCGTGCAGGGAATTTATCGCGAAAGAGATCAAGCTTTGTCCCACTGGGCATGGCGGCGCTGATGGCCACTATCTTAGAATCATCCTCTGCGAGCCGGCAAAGACTGCGACCAAAGACCTCGGAGTAGCTGGGTATTGCGCTAGATTTCGTCGTACCATCCTCGACATTGTAGCTGCCTACACCGTGGAATTTTGTTGGATTTGTAGCAGCTGGAGCGTAGCCGCGGCCTTTCTCCGTGATGACGTGGATAATGCAGGGCTGGCAGCGATGCTGCGCGATGCGAAAGACTCGCTCAAGACGAGCAATATCATGACCATCAATAGGTCCATAATACTTAAGCCCGAGCTCTTGAAAGAATCGAGCAGGCGAGATGAGGCTGCGTGCGGCGTTGACGAGCTTGCCTGCCTGATCACGTGCTTCTTTACCTGCGAGCATCTCAATAAAGCTCTTGGAGCGCGAGCTCAACCAGCTATAGGTCTCCGTCTCTTGCAGGGAGCCAAGATAGCGAGCGAGCGAGCCTACATTCTTCTCAATACTCCACTCATTATCATTGAGTACGAGGATGAATCGCTTGGTCGTTGTCGCAATGCTGTTGAGGGCCTCAAGGGTTGTACCACAGCCAAAGGCACCATCACCGACAAGGGCAACGACATCGGAGTCCTCATTCTTGAGGTCGCGAGCTGCCGCCATGCCTAATGCTGCGGAAATGGAGGTGCCCGCGTGTCCTGCACCAAAGGCATCATGAGCGGACTCGGCACGCTTCGTAAAGCCCGAGATGCCACCGAACTGACGGATGTTGCTCATCTTCTTCGTGCGTCCTGTCATCATCTTGTGGATGTAGCTCTGGTGCGAGACATCAAAGAGAAACTTGTCGCGCGGCGTCTCAAAGACGCGGTGCATTGCCAATGAGAGCTCGACGACCCCGAGATTGGGAGCGAGATGCCCACCAGTTAACGAGAGTGTCTTGATGAGAAAATCGCGTATTTCCTGCGCCAGCGCAGGAAGCTGCTCGGCGCAAAGCGCTTTGAGATCAGCTGGTGACTCAATCTGAGCCAAGAGACCATCTTCTTTAGAGTAAGTTGAAGTCATGATTATCGTCTAATGCATTATCACTTGCGGCGGCCTTACGGCTCTTTTTCTTGGGCTCGGGCTGGGGTGCCTCAAGCTTTTGGATACGCAGCTCAGCCTCATCAAGGATGCGACGGCAGTGGCGCGTAAGCTTCGTACCCTCCTCGACGAGCGATATCATATCCTCGAGGCTTGTTTGGGTGGATTCCATGCAGTGGACAATCTCCTCTAGCCTTGCCGTAGCACTGCCAAAGTTGTCTGCGTCTGCCTTAGTTTTTTTAGAACTCATTGATTGGGTATTTTGTAATTAGAATTTGCGCGCTGGCGTTTTCGAGTAGTAGAGCATCTGCGCTCCTAAAATTGGCTGGCGGTAGCGGTATCTCCCCCTAGAGGAGATGATACTTCCAACGCTGTTATAAGCATCGGTCCCTGCAAAGAGATCAGCGAAGTAGAAGTTGCGCTTGGGAGAAATGAGCAACAGACTGCCCTCCAGAGCGAGAGGCGCAAAGTCGCCAGCTTGGGCAACAACACCTGTCAGACCGCCCGGTGTATTGGCGGCTTGACGGTCGAGGGAAAAGGAGCATGGAGTCACAAGAAAGCCCTGCACGTCCATATCCTGACTCTCGAGCATGGGGAGGAGCTCGTTGCTAAAATCGCTGGCACGTAGAGGTGTCCACATGGATATCCTATTGCCATACCAAGCCACGGCCCAAGGCTGATCAGAGACGATGACTTCCTTGTCATTTGTTGATTTCTCAAGGGTGTGATTGAGAGCAAAGGGGTAGTAGGGGGGGAAGGCGGGTGTACCTCTCGCACCGAGCCATACACCGCGGTAAAGCGCCGTGGGCAACGCAAGCAGGAAGGGAGCAGCCGAAATGATCACCAGCATAATCACAATAAAATTACGCACCAAGATATAGTCCGTCATGAGATTGAGGCGAGAGATAAAGTTAAAGAGCAAGGATACCCCGTAAGCAACAAAGAATGGGGTGAGCAGTACGTAGAGCTGGCTAGCGTGCACGGGTTGATTGACACCAAAGAGAGCCATCCCCAAGCTGACAAATATCCAAACGCTCAAAATCGCCCATTTCACAGCCTCAGCCTGAGTCCTGCGGTAGATATTAAAGAGCGACAAGAAGAAGAAGGGAGCCACAATGATGGAGCCAAGGTTGACATAGAGCTCGTTGAGCTGAGCAAAGGCGTAACCAAAGAGGCGCAGCGCAAAGTTAGCGCTATTTAGAGGGATATTCCCAATCTGAGTGGATCGCATAACCATATCCTCACCGCCACCGAAGCTGTTGTAGAAGGCGTAGTAGGCATTGCCAAACACGGAGCCCGTCAGAGTAGCGAGATTCATCACAGGAAGAGCAAGTACCACGGTGAGCACCACCAGCCCAATCAGGGCGTAGAGACCCATAGGGCGGAAGTAGATAGAGACAAAAACAAGTAAGCCTAGTGCAACCCATATACCCATCCAGCTCGTCAGGCAAAGAGCGGAGAGAAAGAGGAAGGTGAGTGAGGTGTAGATGATAGGCGCCCAAGGACGCTTATCCTTCTGCGACTGCACTGCGAGGGCGAGCATCTGCATCGCGAGCAGGAAGAAGCAGAGCATCATAGGCTGAGCTAGACCACTCACGCTAAACTTAAGCATCACATCGCTCACGGACATAAATATAATAGTTACCAACGCCACAGTATCATCAAAGAGGCGAGCGATGAGCACGTAGATGAGCATTAGTGAGACTAGAAAGAATAGGAGACTTGTCGCTGCAACAACTCGGTCAGGCCCATAGAGTAGTGAGCCCCCCTCAAACATGCGACTCTTCTCAAAGTCGGCAGCACCCGTCAGTTTCAACGCGCCTGCGAGGGTGTAGACGTAAAGTGGCGCATAACTCGTATCCTCAAGATTGTAAAAATGCAACTCAAGATCCTTATCTGCACGCGCAGCCTTGATGGTATCCATCATCATCTTGGGACGTAGAACAGCGGTGGTGTAGCCATCCCCATTAGCTACATTTCGCGCAATCTGAGCCATATCCATAGCTTCCTTTTGATCGAGCCCTCGGAAGGTGACTAGGAGTTGCACAAAGGAAATTGCGACGACTAACGCAATGCAAAGAATACGCTGGAGGCGGGAATGTTTCACTTGGGTCTCTCGACCTTTTTTGATGAAAGATGAACTCATATAGTAGTATTAGGTGGTCTTAAGGTAGCGGTCATAAACATCCAGAGATGCGAGCATCTTGCGCTGGAGGGTGCGTCGATTAATTCCCAAGAGACTAGCAGCCTCGCTTCTATTTCCCTGCGTGTACTGCAAGGCCGATAAAATCGCACGCTGCTCGATGTATTGTAGGTTAAACTCAACCTTCTTATCAAGTCTAAAGTCATGAGGAGGCGATGAAGATGGAACTTTCACCGTCTGCGGGGGTTGATCACGACTCAAATAGTCAGGCAAATCCTCCAAATTGATGATATCCGCAGAACTCATCACCACGCCATGCTCCATAGCCGTGCGTAGCTGGCGCACATTACCCGGCCATGAGTAGCCGCGTAGGGCGTCCAAGGCAGCGCGACTCAGACTCTTTTCCTCCTTATTATTCTCGCGGCAGAACTCCTTGACAAAGGCATGAGCCATGAGCACGATGTCCCCTGCACGCTCTCGCAGGGGAGGCAGGTCAATGGAGATGACGTGAAGACGCTGGAAGAGATCAAGGCGGAAGCTGCCCTCCTCCACCATCTGCTCAAGCCGCCTGTTGCAGGCCGCAATGAGGCGCACATTGATGGCAATTGGCTTGTTGCTACCCACGCGCTCGATACTGCGCTCGGAGAGCACGCGCAGGAGCTTCACCTGAGTAGGCATGTCAATCTCTGCAATCTCATCCAAAAAGAGGGTGCCGCCATCAGCCTCTTCAAATCGCCCGATGCGCCGCTGGGTCGCCCCAGTAAAAGAGCCACGCTCATGGCCAAAGAGCTCGCTCTCGACAAGCTGTGGTGAGAGTGCCGCGCAATTTACCGCGACAAATCGTCCTGAGCTCCGTCCAGAGAGCTGATGAGCGGCCCGCGCGACGAGCTCCTTACCTGTCCCGCTCTCGCCTTGAATGAGTAGCGTTGCCGTACTGGGAGCAACCTGACGAATGCGGTTAAAAATCTTCTGCATCTCAGGACTATCCCCGAGCATACGATCAAGCCCACCCACAGGCTCAAGCTGGCGACTCAGCTGCTCATTCACCTGCTCGAGCTTGCGAGTCTGAGCGGCGCGTTTGAGCAGCAGCTCTACCTCATCGAGATTGAGCGGCTTGCTGAGGAAGTAGTAGGCACCATGTCGGTGAGCCTCAGCAGCGACATCGTCACTGCCATAGGCCGTCATCATGATGGAGGCCGGGGGATTGGGCAGCGCGCGTGCGTAGTCGATGATATCCATCCCGCTCTCGCCTGCGAGACGCAGGTCAGTGAGCAGGATATCCACAGGCTCATCAGCCAAGATAGCGCGAGCTGATGCCCCGTCAGCCACGGCAAAAAGCTCATAATCATCCCCCAGCGCCATGCTCAGAGCATCACGCGTTGACTTTTCGTCATCAACTATGAGGAGGATTGGCAGCATCGAGGAGAGAGGTTAAATCAACCAGAGGCCCTCAGTCTCATCAAATCCAAACATAATATTAAAGGCGTGCACACCCTGACCGCCAGCGCCCTTGACCACATTATCCTCCGCGCTCATGAGAACGAGGCGATTGGTGCGTGGGTCGATTGACCAGCCGACATCGACAAAGTTGGTACGCGTCACATTCTTCGTATCAGCTGGGTGATTCTCACCCAGCAAACGGACAAAGGGAGCAGCTGCATAGGCAGACTCCATGCAGGCTGTGATGTCCTGAGCACTCACACCAGGAGCCAGCTTGGCAACGGTGGTCGTCAAGATACCTGTATTAACGGGCATGAGATGAGGGGTGAAGGTGATGACAACGGGCGCACCAGCAGCGGAGCTAAGCTCCTGCTCAATCTCTGAGAGATGGCGATGACGAGGCACGCTATAGGCACGCATACTCTCATTGCACTCGCAGAAGTGCAGGCTCACGTCAGCCTTGCGACCAGCACCAGAGACACCACTGCCGCTATTGACGACAATATCCTCAGGCAGGACAAGCCCAGCGCGAAGCAAGGGAACAAGGGGGATGATAATGCTGGTGGGATAGCAGCCCGGGGAGCCCACGATGCGTGCGTTCTCAATCTCAGAGCGATACCACTCGGGCATACCGTAGACAGCCTCCTGCATGAGCGTCAAATCAGGATGAGCACCACCGTAGAACTCCTCATAGACCAGAGGATCATTGAGGCGGAAGTCAGCAGAGAGATCAACCACGCGCAGCCCAGCATCAACCAGACCACGAGCGTAAGAGGCAGCCACGCCATGAGGCAGAGCCAAGAAGGCCATCTCGGCACCCGTGGCAGCAATGGCATCAACATCAGAGTTGGTGAAGTTCAACTGCGCACCCGGCACCCCAGAGAGGCGGGGGAAAAGCTCACAGACTTGCTGCCCAGCATACTGGCGCGATGTCGCACAGACAATCTCCACCCCGCGATGCAGCAAAAGAATACGCATTAACTCTTGCCCTGTGTAACCACTAGCTCCAACAACGGCGATCTTTACCTTCTTTTTCATACTTGCGCGGATTATATCACAGGCATCCTGCTTATTTCAAGCATTCTCCCCCTGATAAACACGAAAAAAGCCAACTCTATAAAAGAATTGACTTTTTACTCGTATCGGGCGAGCGGGATTCGAACCCACGACCCCTTGCACCCCATGCAAGTGCGCTACCAGACTGCGCTACCGCCCGAGTTGTGCACCGCTACCAGTGCACGGCCGAAGTATACAGGAAAGCAACAATCACGTCAAACTAATTTTTGCATTTCTTAAAATAAAAGTTTCTCACCCTTTACAAAAAATGCAGAGCTAGTATATTAAGTGCATGACAGCGGATTACTTACCACCCACCAGCCCAGCATCGGCTAAGCCTCGCGCTAGCTGGATTGATTTTTCGCGCGTCATTGCCACCATCCTCATTATCTACTTTCATCTCTGCTCAAGCTATTTTACAGGCTCTGGCATCAGCATCACAAAAAACTGGATCAATAGCCCGCTCAACAACCCTGAGCCCGCCCTTGCCTTCTTCTTCATCACCGCGGCTTACTTCACAGGTCTCCATATCTCCACTCGTAAGCTAGCAGGCAAGATTGCTGCCCTCCTCATCGTCTACGTCGTGTGGAATAGCCTTTTCGCCCTTGGACTCAATGATGAGCTCAGTTTCTCTCGAGTCTATGGCTTTGGAGTGAATGGTCGATTCCCAGCCGATTACCCCCTCTGGTTTGTGCGCGATGTCATCATCATGCTCTGCATGGTACCCATCTTTAAGCACATCCCTCTACTTAGTAGCATCACCTTCATCGCGCTGCTCATCATCTACAAGAATCAATGGCCATGGGAGGGCATGCACCTCAGCCGCATCCCCTCAGTTCACAACTTCATCCTTTTTTTACTCGGACTACAGCTCAGCCGCATCCCCCTTGAGCAGCTCCGTGCCAGACTCCAACACCCCATCCTCATTCCCCTCTGCATCGCTCTCATTACCCTTGGTAATCTAACCCTCGATAGCTGGCAGACATGGCAGCTTATTGAGGCGACCCTCGGAGCACTCACGCTCATCCTCATTGGCATCGCAGCGCAGCGATACACGCCCCGCCTCTGTCTCAACGTCGCCAAAGCTGGCCCCGCCTGCTTCCTCATCTTTGCGGCTCATGCAGGCCTCATCCTAGGCGTATCCCTGGCACTACAAAAACTCAGCCCAGCCATAGCGAGCAATACGGCCTTTGTCCTCAGCTTCCCCATCCTCATCTTTGGGGGCGGACTTCTTGCTTTTCGCATGATGCGCAGACGCTGCCCTATCTTACTACCCTTTTTAGCCTTAGAGGGTCGTCTCCCATTCCCCAAATCAGGATTAAAATAAGGTTAATATTTTTAGTGAAATTATCATTTTCTTCCTTGCCATCTTACTGAAGGAGGCGTAGTCTACAGAATACAATTTAGCCAATATTCTTTGGCTAGATTAACACACCTCAATTTATAGCTCAACTATGAACGCCGTCCTCAAAACCGTCATTCTTATCGCGATTTCCCTCGCCTGCAGTGCCGCCATGCTAATCATCCCCTACGATAGCATAGGACTAACACTCAATCCCGTTGAGACACGAGTTATCGCATTATTCGTCTTTGCTGCCCTCATGTGGATTCTCGAGCCAATCCCCGTCTGGGCAACCTCAGTCCTGCTCATCCAGCTCTGCCTCTTTGGTATATCCGATCAGAGTCTCGCGCCCTTCCGCGAGGAGCGCATTGACAAGGCCGCTCTCGTTACCCTCATCGCAGACGCTGCGCCCACGGCCTCAGCAGAGCAAATCAGCAAGATTGATGCCGCGAGCTACGGCAAGCTGACCAAAATCAGCAAACTCGACTCCGACACCATCCGCCTCACCCTTGAGAGCGAATTCCACAAAGCGGGCTTACATGATGCGGCCGCGCGACTCTACAGCGATGAACTCAAGCAAGAGACCGCAAAGATCCGCACAGTCAACATCGTTAAGCAACGCAGCCTGCTCGCCACCTTTGCCGACCCCATCATCATCCTCTTCTTGGGGGGATTCTTCCTCGCAGCAGCGGCAACCAAGTACAAGCTTGACCTCAATCTCGCCAACATCATGATGCGCCCCTTTGGCGTAAAGCCACGCAACGTCATGCTCGGGCTGATGATGATTACCGCCATCTTTGCCATGTTCATGAGCAACACAGCAACAACAGCCATGATGCTCGCCATCCTCGCGCCCGTGCTTGGGCTCTTTGACCCCAATGACCGAGGTCGCATCGGCTTTGCCCTCTGCATCCCAGTCGCCGCCAACATCGGCGGCATCGGCACCCCCATTGGCACCCCCCCCAACGCCATCGCCATCAAAGTACTCAACGACATGGGGCTCAGCATCAGCTTTGGCAAGTGGATGTGCCTTGGTGTCCCCTTTGTCATCATCATGCTCTTCATCTCTTGGTTTGTGCTCCTCAAGCTCTTCCCCATTGCGAAAGAGGAGCTGCGCATCAAAGTTAAGGAAAAGTTCATCACCACTCCCAAGGCTATTATCGTCTACATCACCTTCGTCCTCACCATCTCCCTCTGGATCATGGGTCGAGGCGTGCATGGCATGGACAGCAACACCATCGCCTTCATCCCCATTGCAATCTTCTCCGTCACGCGCGTCATCACGGAGAAGGATCTGGGTCTGATGAAATGGGAGGTACTCTGGTTGGTCGCGGGGGGCTTTGCCCTCGGTCTCGCCCTCCAAGAGAGCGGACTTGCCAATAACCTCATGAACGCCATCCCCTTCAACACATGGAACATCATTGCGCTGCTACTCGGTGCAGGCTTCATCTGCATGTTCATGAGCACCTTTATGAGCAACACCGCCACAGCCGCTCTACTCACCCCCATCCTTGCGGCTGTCGCAGGTGGCATGATAGCCAGTGGTGTCATCTCTGAGGGCTGGGGCATTGCTCTACTCGTCGGTGTTGCCTTTGCGGCATCGCTGGGGATGGCTCTCCCCATCAGTACACCGCCCAATGCCCTCGCCTACGCCACAGGCATGATCAAATCCAAGGATATGGCCATCTCTGGTACCATTCTTTGCTGCATCGGCTTTGTCGTAGCCATCACTATTGTCACCATCGCCGCAGAAATAGGATTCTTTAACTAAAACTAAATAAATCACCGCCCGTCTAGCTGACTTTTTGACAGCTAGGCGGGGTTTTTTATTATTCGCAAATGATTGACAATTTGCGAATAAGTATAGGGATAATGAATCACGTTCTTTCTTGTGTCAATTTTGTCACATATCAAAGCCTGCATTCTTCCCGATGCTATGTTACAAAATATGCAGCTATGGACAACATGTATATTGCCGTTTTAGGCATCCTCCTCCTCTTGGCCGCCTTTGACCTCATCGTCGGGGTCTCCAATGATGCAGCCAACTTCCTCAACTCGGCCATTGGCAGCCGCGCCGCCAAGCGCAGCACCATCGTCGCCTGCGCCGCTATCGGTGTCGTGCTTGGAGCTTCCTTCTCCAGCGGTATGATGGAGGTCGCCCGCAATGGCATTTTTGTACCAGCAGAGTTCAGCTTCCATGAGGTGATGATGATCTTCCTCGCAGTCATGCTCACCGACGTCATCCTGCTCGATCTATTCAACACCTTTGGCATGCCCACCTCGACCACCGTCTCACTGGTATTCGAATTACTCGGTGCCGCAGTCGCTATGGCCATCTATAAGATGAACGCCTTCCCCGAGATATCACAAGATCTGGGCGACTACATCAACACAGGCAAGCTCATGCAGATTATCATGGGCATCTTTAGCTCCGTCACCATTGCCTTTAGCTGCGGTTGCCTCATCATGTGGTTCTCGCGCATTCTCTTCAGCTTCCACTACAAGAAATCTTACCGCTATGTAGGCTCCCTCTGGTGCGCTATCGCCCTCTCCTCCATCACCTACTTTGCCGTCTTTAAGGGTCTCTCCAAGAGCAGCCTCATTGACAAGGAATCCATGCAGATGCTCAATGACAACATCTGGCTCGCCCTTGCATGCTGCTTCGCCTTCTGGTTTGTCACATCCTCCATCCTCCAATTCTTATTCAAAGTCAACATGCTGCGTGTCACCGTACTCGCAGGCACCGCCGCCCTTGCACTCGCCTTTGCGGGCAATGACCTTGTGAACTTCATCGGCGTCTTCATGGCAGCGAAGTCCTCCCTCGCTATCGCTACAGACTTCGCTGCCAGCGGAGGAGACTATGTCAACATGCCCATGTCTGGGCTTTCTCAGGCAGTCCAAGCCGAGGTAGGCTATCTGCTCGCCGCAGGCCTCATCATGGTGGGTGCACTGCTCTTCTCCCGCAAGGCGCGCACCGTCTCCGAGACCGAGGTTAAACTCGCTCGCGTCACCAGCGGTAAAGAGCGATTTGGCTCCAGCCTCGCATCCCGTGCCCTCGTTCGCTACGTGCTCAACATCACGCGCGTCCTCAAGCTGATCACACCCATGCCCGTACAGGCATTCATCGCCAAGCGATTCACCCCGCTGGATCCTAGCGAGGAAGATGGCGCGGCATTTGATCTGGTACGAGCCACGGTCAACCTGACCACCTCAGCTCTGCTCATCTCCTTAGCAACCTCACTCAAGCTCCCCCTCTCCACCACCTACGTCACCTTCATGGTCGCCATGGGCACCAGCCTCACCGACCGCGCTTGGGGTCGTGACAGTGCCGTCTACCGCATCACAGGCGTACTCGCCGTCATCGGTGGTTGGTTCATGACGGGCATTGCCGCCTTTACAGCAGCCTTCCTCAGTGCTACAATCCTTGCCTACTGGGGCGCATGGGGTATCGGCTTCTTGATCATCCTCGTCATCGCCATCCTCATCAAGACCACGTTGCATCACCGCAAGAACAGCAGCCGCGAAGTCAAAGTCCTCGACCTCACCGACCGCGTTACCCTGCGCCAGATGAGCGAGAGCTCGGCGAGCATCATCTCTCAAATACTCAAGATTCACAGTGCCGCTATCAAGGCACTGCTTGATGAGGATCGCAGCACCCTCAAGCGCATGCGCCGCCGCGCACGTGGTATCGAGCGCGACATCAAGCACCGCAAAGAGGATGAGATCCTGCCTAGCCTCCACAACCTGCCCACAGAACTCGCAAAGGACGGTCAAATGCTCTACAGCATCAGCGAAAGCACCAAATCCATCTCCGAGAGCCTCTACACCATCGTGAGTGCTGCCTACATCCACATCGACAACCACCACCGTGGGCTGAGCGAGGAGCAGGCACATGACCTCATCGAGATGAACAACAAGGTGGGCGTCTTCTTCCCCAACCTCTGCCAGCTGCTCGAATCAGGCAACTTTGAGGACATCGACCGCGTCATGGCTCAGGCTGGAGACCTCGGTGAAGAATTTGCTGACTGCATCACCCGTCACCTAGCCAAGGAAAGCGACGATGTCGGACATATGCGCAGTAGCATCCTCTACCTCAACCTGCTCAACGAGACACGAGCCATGGTTCGCAAGTCATTCTCCCTCATTAAGGAGCAAAAGCACCTCTATCACAAATAAGAAAACAAGCTCGTGGTATCTTGGAACATAGCCATCGGACTACTCATCATCGCCTTCGTCCTGCCCTTCATCTTCCTGCACGCACAGCTGCAGGCATCAAGAGCACGAAGCCTCAATGATAGTGCTGAAATGAACCTCCTGCGACGCCACCGCAAAGAGCTAGAACAACACGTCGCCCAAGACAAAACACTCTTTTTGAGCGCACTGGGCGTACCCTTCATCCTCCTCCGCCCCTCGGGACGCCTCATCATGGCCAACGAAGAGGCGGGGAGCCTGCTGGGAATCAGCACCAAGCTCAGCATTAACCTGCTGCGCAGCATGCCTGCCTGCCCGCTGCGCGACGCCATCGCCGATGCCGCCAAATGCGGACTCCCTGCCAGCAAGAGAGTAGCGCACAGCCTCAATGGAGAGGAGCGCATCTACCGCCTCCTCGTCACCCCCCTTGATAATTCGGAGCGCCACATCGGCATCGTCTGTCACGACATCACAGAGGAGCAGCGCACCATGGTCATCCGCCGCGACTTTGTCGCCAACGCCTCCCACGAGCTGCGCACCCCAATGACCATCATCCGCGGCTACCTTGAAAACCTACTTGAGAGCCCTGCGAGCGCAGAAGACCCAGCCATGCGGACACGCGCCCTGCAGCTCATGCAGAAGCACAGCGAGCGCATCGAGCGACTTATCGAGGACATGCTCACCATCTCGCGCCTTGAGCGCAGCGAGATCATCCATATGAACATGTGCGAGTTTGACCTCAGCGGCGTCATCAACGATGTCTGCCTGCAACTTGAGAGCATGATGAACAAGCAGCAGGCTATCATCGAGATGGACATTCAACCCAGCCCGTGCAGCCTCTACGGAGACCGATTCTATTGGGAGCAAATCATCTTCAACCTCGTCGAGAACTCCCTCAAAAACAACACCAATCAACATATCACCATCAGGATAGAAGCCAAGCAGCTAGGTGAGCACAAACTCCAGATCAGCGTCATTGACAATGGTTGCGGCATCAGCACAGAGAGCCTCCCCTTCATATTCAACCGCTTCTTCCGTGCTAATATCTCAGGCAAGATTAAAGGCACAGGGCTCGGACTCTCCATCGTCCGCCATGCCGTCGAAGCCCAAGGAGGGCAAATAACAGCCCAGAGTGAGCCCAATGAGCGCACCGCTTTCATCATCACTAGCCCCCTACACGCTAGCATCCATCAGGAAGCCAATAAATTAGCTTGAGAGAGAGGATGAAATCCGCTACACTGAGCTAAAGCCGATGATAGATTACGCCCCCCTCATTGAACGCCGCCGCAAAGCACTCACCCAACTCGAAGAGCAGATTGCAGACCCAGGCCTCTTTGATAACCGCGCACGAGCCGAGGAGCTCATGCGAGAGCACCGCCGCAGCCAACAGTTGATGAGCTGCTGGAGCGAGCTGCAACACAACAAGCAGCAACAGCAAGACAACCGTCAACTCATCAACAGCGGCGATGAGGAGCTCTCCGAGCTCGCCGAGATGGAACTAGCAGAGCTCGAGAGCCGCGCCAGCCAATTAGAAGAACTCCTCCAATACCAACTCCTCCCCCGCGACCCCAGCGAGGACCGTGACGCACTCATCGAGATACGTGCAGGAACAGGCGGCGATGAGGCGGCCCTCTTTGCCGGCAAGCTCCTCACCCTCTACCAACGCTATGCTGAGGGTCGTGGATGGAAATTTGAAATACTCGATGCCAGCCCCTGCGCCATCGGTGGCTTTCGCGAAGTCACCGCACGCGTTACAGGCGAGGAAGTCTTCCGCTACCTCAAGCACGAGAGTGGAGTACACCGCGTCCAGCGCGTACCAGCCACAGAGACACAGGGGCGCATCCACTCCAGCACCGCCACCGTCGCCATCCTGCCTGAGGCAGAGGAGGTCGATGTGAGCATCCACCCAGATGACCTCCGCATCGAGACCTGCCGCTCAGGAGGCGCAGGCGGACAGCACGTCAACCGCACCGAATCCGCCGTCCAGATATTCCATCTCCCCACAGGACTCATGGTGCGCTGCGAGCAAGAACGCTCACAACTCAAGAACAGAGAGACAGGCATGCGCATCCTACGCGCTCGCATCTTTGAGATGAAGCAGCGTGAGGCACAGCAAAGCTACTCCGATCTGCGTCGAGCCCTCATCGGCTCCGGCGGACGCAATGAAAAAATCCGCACCTACAACTTCCCACAAAACCGCCTCACTGACCACCGCATCGGCTTCACCGCCTACAACCTCGATCTCGTCATGACAGGCCTGCTCGATGAGGTCATCGCACGCATGCAGCACGCAGAAATGCAAGAGCGCATGCATGAGCTGAGCTAAAATAACAATATGAAAAGCATCCAAGACATCCTCAATAGCGGCATCAACTACCTCAACGAGCGAGGCATCGACGAGGCACGCCACTCCATGCAGAGCCTGCTCGTCCACGTCCTTGGCTGCAACAAGACATGGATCTACCTCCACTTCAACGACCCCATCGACCAAAGCAAGCTCCCCGAGCTGCGCGACCTCCTGCGCCAGCGTGGCCAAGGAGTCCCCCTGCAGCACCTACTTGGCAGCGTTGAGTTCTACCGTCGAGAGTTCCGTAGTGATGGTCGCGCCCTCATCCCACGCCCTGAGACCGAGGAGCTCGTTGAGCTCGCGCTCAAGCTAGTCAAGCCCCAAGAGGGCATGCGTATCCTCGACATGGGCACAGGCTCCGGCATCATCGGCATCAGCCTCGCCCTCGAGCTAGCAAACCAGCGCCCCGAGGTCGTCATGGTCGATATCTCCGAGGCCGCCCTCAGCCTCGCGCTGGATAACGCCAGCCAACTCGCTGCCCGGGTCAAAACCTACCAAAGCGACCTCTTCAGCCTCTGGAAATCAGCAGAGGAGGAAGGCAGCAGCGCAATTAGCCCCCCCAGCAACTACAAGCTCGTCCTCGCCAACCTCCCCTACGTCCCCGATGGAGAGCCAGCCCAAATTGAGCTCGCCCACGACCCCTCCAACGCCCTCTACGGAGGAGCGGACGGGCTTGACATCGTGCGCCGTTTTCTCGCGGATGCCCTTCCCTATCTAGACAGCGAAGCACTCGTCATGCTTGAGGTAGGACACGACCAAGGAGAGCGCAGCTGCCGCATCATGGAGGAGCTCGGCTACCAAAACTGCCAAGCCCTCTGCGACATCAACGGACACGCACGCTTCCCCATGGGCTACGCCGCCTACAAAGAGCCCCCCTCTAAGGCAGAAGAAGGTGACAGTCCTGCAGAATGAACTGGCTCATCTACCCAAAAACCAAACAAATTGTCGCAACATGCGCCAAGGTTGGGCAGATATCCTGCATCATCTGCCTCATTGCCAGCATCAGCAGTGCAGCCCTGCTCCGCATCATCCTGAGTGGGTCCAGCCTCATGATACAGCGCAGCTTTCTCATCAGCCATGAGCTAGGGCTCATCGCCGCCACACTTCTCAGCGCTAGCCTCGGACTGCTGCTACCATGGTGCCACATCGTCCTGCTAGCCAGGCGCGGTGCCAAGATGAGCCTCTATGCGAGCCTCCTCGTGCTCCCGATAGTCGCGCTCAACCTCCTTACAATCGTGAACTTTGAGCTACGGGGACTACTCAGCAGCAGCGTCCTCTCCATCATCTTTCTCTGCAGCATCATCAATCAGGGCAAGATGGCAGCTGCCCCCCTGCGGATGAGAATCGCCATCTTCGCGCTACCCATCCTACTCATCCTCTACTTCGCCTTTGCCGAGGCAGGAGCCATCCTCATCAGCCTGCCACTTGCCATAGCAATCGCAGTCTGCGGCTACCCCCTGCTCAGACAACTCAGCAAGAACGCCCCCTACATCGCAGGACTACCGCCTACACATTGAGGCGAGCCCAGCGCAGACCATAGAGACGCCAGAGCAATAAGGAAGCCTGCACATAAAGGTCAATTGTAAAAACAAGCCAAATTCCAAAGAGGCTGAACGACCCGGGAAAGCAACGCGCCCAGATCGTCAACGCAAGAAAGCGCAGCAGCCCCATACTCGTGAAGGAGATGAGCATCACGCGCTTCGTATCGCCAGCACCACGCAGGCACATACGACAAACCATCATCACCGCAAAGGCTGGCTCCGCCACGAGGAAGAGCAACAGCACCCCCATCGCCTGACCCGCAATAGCAGGCGAATCTGGCACGAAAATCCCCACAAAGAAATGAGGGAACAGGGCAAAGAGGAGCCCCATGCCGCCCATGAGCAGCATCGCAAATTGAATGCATCGCTTCACCGTCTCCAGCGCCAAGCGCACCGAGCCTGCGCCCAGATACTGCCCTACCAGAGCCGCACCAGCAATACCAATAGCAAAGCCAGGCAAGAAACTCATCGACTCAATACGAATCGCCACCGTATGAGCCCCCACAGCCACATCGCCCAACGAGGAAATCAAGCTCAGCGAGTAAAACTGAATCACCCAAATAACAAAAACCTCAATAGACTGCGGCAGACCCACCGCCATGATGCGGCGAACCAAGTCCAGACGCAAGCCCAGCGTGCGGAGAGAGAAGAACAAATTAGGAGCATAGCTCTGCGGCTGAGTCGCGCAATAAGCATCCAAATCCTGCCCCTGTAATCGCGCACGCATCCCACGCTCTCGATAAAACATCAATACAATCAGGAAGATGACAGTTATCAACCATGAGATTAGAGCCCCCCATGCCAGCCCCTCGACACCCCAATTGAAGTGCCAGACAAAGATATAGCTCAGGATAATTGTCAATCCATCCACCAGCAGCATCGCAAAGAAAGGAGTACGCGTATCGCCAGACCCACGCAGAGCCGCATTAATAGCAAAGACAGCACCCGAGCCCACCGCCATCCACGCAACAATATGCAGATAGCGAGTACCAGCATCAGCGGCCTCGACACCCAGCCCAATCACATCAGTGAGCAAGAAATCCGCAGAAAAATACATCACCAGAGCCGCCAAGACCCCAGAGAAAAGCCCCATAAACCCGGCCTGCAAAGCCGCGGCATTTGCCTCAACATAACGGCGCGCGCCAAAGAGACGGCTCACCAGAGCGGTAGCACCAGTCGCCACACCCGCCTGAATGAGAAAGCCCAGCCACGTCACGTAACCAGCCACGCCGATACCCGAGATTAGCTGAGCGCGGTAGCCAGCATCAATATCCATGCGACCCACCAGCACCAGAGCTACCGAGGCGCAGATAAAACTCAAAATCTGCTCAAGCAGAGGCCAGATAGCAATCGAGACCACCTGACGAGGCAAAGACTTACCTGCTAAATTGCCACTAAGCCCATTACGAATCATCGACAAGCGCATCTTGCCGTCTCTACCATCACCAATACTCATAACCTTGCGCGACTCTATCACGCGAGGGCCATACTTACAACCCTAAAAGCAAGAAAAAGCCCACACAAAAGCAGCTCTAGCGCTATTTACCCACGTAGTCTGTAATCAAATCAACAAAGCTGCGCAGGTAATTCTCGCGGACGTATGGGCCAACCCCCTTCATCTCGCCAGCCGCAGCCATACACGTAGGCTTCTCCTCCGCCATGCGACGCATCGTCTCGGTCTGGAGAACACGGTAGACTGGTATATTGTTATAATCGGCAATATCCGCTCTCAGCTCGCGCAGTCGCTCGTAGAGCTCCTTGTCCATGCGCATGCTTGCAATGGCAGCTAGGGCAACATCCTTGCCCCTATTACCACTATTGACCCTATTGCGATCGGGAGCAGCTGGTGCAGCGCTGCTCTTCCAGCGAGCAGACATCACCAAGGGCTCACGCCCCATCATCACGGCAAAGCCCTTCGCCGTCAACGTCACCAGAGGCATCTCACCCCCATTGGAGGCCAAGAACCCCACCTCGGACATTGCGCTAAAGAGAGCCTGTATCTGCGTCTTCTTTAGGTTAGAAAGCAGACCATAGGTTGAGAGCCCCGTGAGCCCCGAGTGCATGCCCTCGCGCTTGGAGCCACGCAGCATATCCATAATCTTGCCCTTGCCATAGATCCCCTCCCAGCTACCATCAGCCATGCGGCGTGAAGCACGCGCGACACCGGAGAGAGCCTTGAGCACAGTCTTTTGATCATCGCCCTCTATCAGCTGAGCATCCTCAGGAGCGCGCTTACTACAGATATCACAGTGACCACAGCTCGATGCGCCTTCCTCACCAAAGTAGTCAAGAATCCACTGATGACGGCAGAGAGTAGAGTAGGCGTAGCGCGTGATCGACTCAATCTTGAGATGATCGCGGCGCGCCTTCTCCTCAAGCTTATCCTCATCAATGTCAAGCATCTGATAATTGCGAGAGGGCTCAAGCACGCGCGTCCCCTTGAGCAGACGCCCAGGAATATCGTAGCGCGCAATCGCCTTGGAGTGGATGAGAACAGAGAGAGCCGTACCCAGTGACATAGAGTTCGCCTCCTTGCCCATATGATCAGCCATAGCATCCACAGTCATCTCCACGCAGTTGGTCTCTGGATCCCTCTGTGTGCGCAGGAAATTATAGAGCGAGCGCAGCAGAGTCACAGGAGGATTGCTCCCCTCAAAGAAGAACTCCTGCGTACGCAAATCCGCATGATTAAAGAGCAGCTCACAGACAGACTTCTGCCCATCGCGACCAGCGCGGCCAGCCTCTTGATAGTAAGCCTCCACACTGCCGGGCACCTCAAAATGCGCAACAAAGCGCACATCAGCGCGGTCAATCCCCATGCCAAAGGCATTGGTCGCCACCACCACATCAGCGCGGCCAGAGATAAAGGCATCCTGAGAGAACTCGCGCTCATCATCAGTCATGCCAGCATGGTAGGCGACAACAGTAGCACCATGCCCCTGCACCGCCTCAAAGACAGCCATCACATTCTTGCGCGTGGAGCAATAGATAATCCCCTTGCGCCAGAGCTGAATCAGCGTCGCGAGACGCTCAAACTTCGCACGTCGCGACTCGCAAGCCACAATGCCAAAATCCAAGTTCTCACGAGAAAATCCATGAATAATAACCTCGGGATCATTGAGTTGTAAGCTAGCAAGCACATCATCGCGCACCTGCGCAGTCGCCGTCGCAGTCAGCGCAATAGTCTGAGGATTACCCAGAGCCTCGCGAGCACGACCGAGGCGCAAATAATCAGGGCGAAAGTCATGCCCCCACTGACTCAGACAGTGAGCCTCATCAATCGCCATGAGCGCAATCTGCTGCATCTGCAGCGTGCGCATGAAACCCTCCTGACCAAAACGCTCAGGCGCCACATAGAGAATCTTGAGCTGCCCGCGAGTGAAGTCATCCATCACTTGGCGATACTCATCAGAGCCCAAGCCAGAGTGAATCGCCGCCGCAGCGATACCGCGAGCCTGCAAGGCATCCACCTGATCCTTCATCAAAGCAATCAGAGGAGAAACCACCAGCGTCAAGCCCGTGCGGCAAAGCGCAGGCAACTGGTAGCAAAGCGACTTACCGCCACCCGTGGGCATAATCGCCAGCGCATCACGCCCTGCCATCACAGCTGCAATCACAGTATCTTGCCCTGGACGCAGGGCATTAAAGCCAAAATAAGTTAAGAGGGACTCCTCCACATCAGCTATCTGCTCAATCTGCGCGCTCATATCAGAGACATCCTAGCAGAAAACTCACAAAATCACAAGAGCAAAGCCCCAGCGACAAATTAGAGCGGCATCCCCCCCTATCTAGGGCGCTCGCTAAGTCACAGCACGAGAAAAGCGAGCGGATAAAAAAAGCAGTCAATTTTCTATTTTCTACTTGCCTTCTCTACGAGAAGCTGCTACAATTTGCGCAGCTCCCCACCATGTGGGTTGACTACGTGGTCTCGTAGTGTAATGGTAGCACTCGGGATTTTGATTCCTTCAGTTCAGGTTCGAGCCCTGGCGAGACTACATAAAAGAACGGAAGTTCCCCTTGGGAGCTTCCGTTCTTTTTTGTCCTCAATTCCCGGGGCAGCGTCGCCACCCCCGACAGCGTTTTTTGACAAGAAATCCTTGGGGCCTATCACATCATGCATCGCCCCCTGAGCATATCCCATCATGCGCTCACAGCGCAAGCTTAGCGCTTTGCCTCATGTCTTTCATCTTAAAGCCACACAGCAACTTCAACGAACACCCCTTTGCGAAAGAGAAAAAAAGGGCCCTGATGCCATACAGCATCAGGGCTCTCTATAAAGTAAAATCTAAATAAGCTTAAAAATCAAACTCATCATCCGAAGAACCGGAGTCACTTGAGTCGAGATCTGAAGAATCATCCGAGGAATCATCGCTCATATCCTCATCATCCGCGATAGGCAGAGGCGCATCATCAGCAGCTGGGGATGGTTCAACCTCCGTAACTTCGACGACTTCTTCGGCAACAACAGGCGCAACAGCTACAGGTGCAGCAGCAGGCTTGGAAATAAGATACTGCGCATCCTTGAGTCCGCGAGCCTTGCGAGCGTCAATGCGGTAGCTGTCATAGCCAGCATCAGCGAGACTCTCCATGATTGCGCGACCTAAGCCATCACGAGAGGCAGTCTTGCAGACATAGAGCTCATAGTAACCTGAGAATGGGACATCCCAAGCGAGATTGCCATACTTAGGAATAAAGACACCTGTCATATTGCCCTTGGCATCACTACAAATCGCCCAGACCTTATTGATATGGCCCTGTGAGCTACTGAACGTAATGTAGTATTGGGGATAGAGGTAGGAGACCTTTTCACGAGTGGATGATTTAAGCCACTGATTCAGCGCGCGTTGAGCGCGGGCTGGCAAAGGTCCTGCTTGAGCACAAACGCGAGCAGAAAGCGTAGCCTGATCATTATAGCTGAATACAACGGGCTTCTGCTCTTTAATTTGACGCGCAGCATAAGCAGGAGATGGCTCCCGAGAGCAGGAGGACATAACACCAGAAAGGCAAACAAGCCCAAATGAGGTGGCTAAAAGTCGAAGGGAAGAGAATGTGTTCATAGCTTTATAGTGCTGCTCATTCTAATCAACTATAGAGGGGTAAGACAAGCTAAAACTGCAATAAAAGCAAAAATATTTTCAATTAGCCCCAAACTTCGCCGCTGACTGTCAAAATTGAGGCAAAAAAGAGCTTGACGCAGCTCGCTGAGCAAGAGTATGATTTAGCAATCATGAAACTCACACCCAAACAACATTTTCTAAATTCCCGCATCAGCAAGAGCAGCCTCTGCGCCGTGGGTCTTAGCATCCTTGCAGCCACAAGCCTGAGTTCCTGCGGTGAGAGCGAGCCTAGCGAAACAAGCAGCCCTAACAAGGAACAAGCCACCCCAACCATCAGCCCTGCAACACCCACTGCAGCACCCGCGCCCGCACCCGCAGCGGAGCCCGTAGCAGCCAAGCCCACAATCGCAGAAGCCAAAGCCGCCCTCGCTGACAGCTTGCTGACCAATATCGCCCCCCTCATCTGCAGCTATGCCAACCAACCAGCCTTCAACGGCCCTGTGCGCAACATGCTCGAAGAGCTTGAAGCCTACTACCTCCTCCTTGCAGAGGCTGAGCCCAGCCTTGAGCGCGTGCAATTAGCCATCCTCACCGCGAATGCCCGCCGCGACTTAGGCGCCGCTCTGCGCGCCCACAGCGATTACAATCGCGCCCTCACTGACCTCGACGCCTACGTCGCCAGCACTGCCGAGACCACCGAGACCAAGCGCATGCGCAGCGACATCCTTAACGGACAAGGCTTCACCCTCCTTGCTCAAAACAAGGCCACAGAGGCACTCCCCTACTACAAGCAACAGCTCGAAGTAGACCTTGCCATCTACAACGAATTCTCTCCCAAAGAAGGCGCAACAAGCATGCCTAAAAGCCAAGCCGTCGAGCTGACCTCATCAATCACCCAACTCATCAACACCTACCGCTGCCTCGGTGAGTGCCTCGTCTACAGCGATGATCCAGAGGAAGCAATCAGCACCTTCAACAAGGGACAAAAAATAGCCCTCACACTCAACAACTACAAGCTGCAAAACGACGATGCCGTACTCTCCTACATCAAGCTGATGAGTGCACGCGGTGACCTTGCGAGCAAGCTCGGTCAAGAACTCGAAGCAGGCAAGCACTGGAACGTAGCAGCACAGCAGAGCATCAACCTCTTCAAGAACAGCAAGAACCCCAAGACCAAACTTGCCGCACAAAACATCGTCAAGAAGCTCAAACCCCTCCTTGAAGAAGTTAAGCAGAAACTCCTCGCAGAGAAAGAAGCTCAAGAAGCCGCCGCTAAGACACAGAGCTAACGCGAAGCCTCTCCAACACACATCCTATTAACCCAGCGCAGCGCAGCCATCCCAGGCGCGCTGCGCTGCCGTGTATAGCCCCCCCAACACAGCCCCAACATGGCACACTTCATCATCTCTGAGGCAGCACTCAAGCACAATGCCGCCATCCTGCACGACATCGCAAAGCGCAGCGGCGCAAAAATGCTCATCGCCCTCAAAGCCTTCTCCAGCACAGCCGCCCTCAATCGCATCAAAAACTACGCAGACGGCTGCTGCGCCTCAGGACTCTACGAGGCACGCCTCGGACGCGACAGCGTCGGAGGAGACATCGCCGTCTACTCCCCCGCCTACCGCCCCGAGGAGATGAATGAGCTCATCAGCTTTGCCAACCACATCGACTTCAACAGCATCGGGCAGTGGCGACGATACCAAGACCAACTACTCGCCAGCCCACGCGCCCAGAGCGGCGCGCTACGCGCAGGACTACGCATCAACCCCTGCCACTCCACAGCCCATACAGCCCTCTACGACCCCTGCATCCCCGGATCACGCCTAGGCATCCCCAAGGATCAAATCAGCGACACAGACTGGCAAGGCATCAGCGGACTGCACTTCCACACCCTCTGTGAGCAAGGCTTTGACGACCTCCTTAGCACATGGCAAGCCTTTGAGCAGCAATACCAGCAACAACTCATCAGCCCCGAGATTAGCTACATCAACCTCGGAGGCGGCCACTGGATTAGCAAGCCCGACTACGACCGCGACGCCCTCGTCGAGCTCCTCATCAGCATCCGCGAGAAATACCAAATCGAGCTCTACATGGAGCCCGGTGAAGCATGGGCCATCCACAGCGGAATCCTACGCGCCGAAGTACTCGACATCTTTGACTCCCTAGGCTACCGTCATGCCATCCTCGACGTTAGCGCCAGCGCACACATGCCAGACGTCCTAGAGATGCCCTACCGCCCCGACATCTTCATCCTCAGCAGCCAGCCCAGCGAGCAGCAACCAGCAGTCCGCATCGAGGGCGAGAGCTACAGCCTCGCAGCAGACGCAAAAGCCCTGCCCCACAGCTACCGACTCGGCGCCCCCACCTGCCTCGCAGGCGACATCATCGGCGACTACAGCTTTGCCAAGGAACTCCACATCGGCGATAGCATCATCTTTGACGACATGAGCCACTACACCATCGTCAAGACCAGCCACTTCAACGGCGTGCCCCACCCCGACATCATGCTGCAAAACGAGGATCAAAGCATCGAATGCATCAAGAAATTCGGCTACGAAGACTTCCTAAACCGCCTCGGATGAAGGAGCAAAACAGTGTCACGCCCTCCCCTCCTTCGCCCCTCGCGCACAAAAAATCACAAAAAAGCAAAAAACCGCTTGACACCACATCCAATCATCTGTATAATCCCGTCACAGCCGCAAGGCTAGCAACAATGCGCCCGTAGCTCAATTGGATAGAGCGTCTGACTACGGATCAGAAGGTTTGGGGTTCGACTCCCTACGGGCGTACTTCCTTGAAAGGAACAAAAGAACCAGTCTTTGAAAAAAGGCTGGTTTTTTAATCCTTTCACATAGGAACAAAAACAATGGGGGCGTCCTGGTTTCGACTGAACATTAGAGGCGTTGGCAGCATGTAGAGGTTAATCGGTTGGCCTCTTTAAAAAGCCGATTAAACAAATAAATGCATATTCCAAAAACGAATACGCCCTGGCTGCGTAAATTACGCGCCGGAGTCTTGTCTTAATGCCTATTAAAGACGAGCCTCTAAATTAAATAGGCAGGTGCAGCACGGGGTGACCGCGTGCTGCATGACATCCACAGGTCACTAGCCAGGTGAGATGCAGACATAGCGCGGATCACCAGCGAAATACCTAAGCTACGTCTGAACATGGAGAAGCTTATGCTAAAGGTGTTCAGGACAGGGGTTCGACTCCCCTCGCCTCCACTGAAAAAGAGAGGCTCGAACCCTAGGGTTTGAGCCTCTCTTTTATTTTGCACAAGAAGCTCAATAAACACAGAACACGCAGCACATGCAATGATCAATTCAACTGATCCGCATAATGCTCACAAAAGCTATCCCAGTGTGGGGCATCCTTCATATCAAAGTTACCATCCTCGCGATGGTCGATGAAATAGTGTTTGATGCCAATTGTCTGCACATAACCGTGCCAGTTGAAAGGACAAGGAGCTACATTAAAATGCCCTTCAGCTAATTTGCCAAGCTTGGCTTCCAGCTCCTCCGGAGTCTTTCAATCAGGTCACAAGAAGCTGTAAGCGGCTATAGCAGCGCAGAGCAAGGGCATTAGATATCTAGCTAGCTTCATGATAACCTCAATATTAACACATCCCCTGCGCTATGGTCAACGCAGTTATGCCCAGTGTCGAATCCCCATCATATCGGCCCCCTGCCCTGATTTGGGAACGCTCATTTTTGGCAAGCTTTATCACCCGCCATAGCTGGTAGAATGACGTTATCTAAAGGTAGCCCTTGCACGCTAAGAGAATAATTACCTTCTATCGTCAATGTGCCTATAGACTGCCCTTGACTAGCTTTTTTCTTTTCTGTTTCGTCTGAAGGGAAACCATCCATAGCTATTTGTTTCTTATAGATGTCTTCCACTATATCGTAAAGCTCTTTAAACTGACGCCAGTCATATTTTTTGTTTTTAGCAGCCTCCATGGGCTCAACGACTCGAAATAGAAGCACAATACCGCCTTTATCGCACAGAGTGCGTAGCTCATCCGTATTTATATAGCCATTTTTGTATAAATCATATAAAACATGGAAATATTCTTTAATCTTTCTTCTCGCTATATTAATTTCAAGAGAATCCCCACAGGAACAACGCCATTCCTCAATATCTATAGCTTTAGCTTTAGCTTTAGCTTCGCTTAAGTCTTTTTCTTCTTTCGATAAACCACGATCTTTGGCTTCATCGGTGCCAATATACCTCAAAGCTTTTGATTCATCTACGATATCGACCGTTCCCTTTTCAAAGCCACTTACGATGCGCAAGTATTCACCCATCTCATTTGAAAAATATTTCTCGTGATATTTTATCATCATCTGCTGATTCGCTTGCATTCGCGTGTAAATAAAGGTTAACAATGCCACGACAAAACCTAAACCAGCAAGAAAATCATTTATACTTTCCGAAAACGCTTTGCTAGAAAAGACGAGATTATATATAAAGAGAAGCACATAGGCACCCACCCCTAGGATTACTAATACAAATAAATGTTCGGGTGTTACGCATGTGGCCATAAATCGGCGCCACTTGCTTCCAGACTTCTTACGTTCTTTCATCGGCATGAACGAGCACTGATGAGCGTGACCATGCCGATGAAAAAAACGCCCTTTAGGGGCTGGATGGTCTTAAAAAGAAGGAAGTTAAATAGTGCCGTATTCTGCCGCGCCCACGTTGAAATGCTGCCAGTATCACATCATTACCGTTTTGATAGGCAATTGCGTTTCTGCTCAGCGGAAGCCCTCAAGCTACACAGACCCCTCAACCTGCGTTATGCTCCACACGCAGCCACAAAACAAAAGTTCTCGATCGCCCCCAAGAACGGGTCAACTCCAAAAAAATCAGAAAGACAGATGAGGCGTACAGTACAACTCATACAAATCTTTGTGCAGCTTTTCTTTACCGTCTGAATCAATTAAGCGCACAAGCTTAAATTTATCCCTCTCGAGAAGTTTGAAAAACATTTCTTTCTCTTCGCGTGTATTATTATAGAAATCTAACCCAAAATGCACTGCTGATAAATACTTCTCAATATGCTGCTGATACAAGTATTTCTTTTCTTTACCCCCTATCCATACAGTCTCTATTTCTTTTGAAAATCCCAAGTCATTATCCATATCAACTATATTCTTAACAGGCAGCAGGCAACGCACCTCATTTTCTTTTATGAAATCTTGTCCATTATTACTTTTGCGTTTTCTAAACGCAAGATCTATTAGCTGCATCTTGTCGGGGTCATCTTTATATGGATTGTATCTTGACGGTTCATCGTTATATGTCACGTAGTTAAGAAACATTCGACCACGTTCACGGGTTAACTCTAATCCTTTTACCCCGCAGCAATTACATCTTAAAGAGCTAGTTAGTAATTCTAAAACCACTCCTTTACTTGCGTTAGAATAGTTTTCACTCATATACGCACTATTAGAATCTATGCATAAGCTACAAACAAAAAGTGTTTCAGCTGAAAAATCGCGGATTGCTTTATTAGGGGACGCATTTTGGCTTTCGTCTTGCGATCTTTCCCACTGTTCTTTTTTAAAGCATTCTCCATGTGGTCCAGATAAACGCTCTCTAACAACTTCACCTTTAGCTGATTTTGATGGATTCGTTTTCATAGAGTCCGCCTTTTTACAGAAGTCTGAGTAACTAGGTGCCTCATATAAAGAAACGAACTCATTTTCGTCCTCAAAGTTATCAACATGACTAAAACTCAAGCCCTTCTCCAAAAAAATCACACTACCTCTTAGAGGTAAGTACTTATAGAGTTTTTCTGGCAATGTTGATCTTATATGCGTGCTCACGAAACAGTTATACTACATCTACACATAAACACCAGATTAATCACTACAAGAAATTACGCAAATCACACTACAACTAATTGATTATATACTTATTAGTTACTTAATTACGTTAATGTTTTTCTCTTAGTGTCAAAAATAGTTTAAACATCGCTCTTTTTTTGGACAGCGTTATCAGCGCCATCGGAGGTAGAATGAAGTTACCTAAAGGCAGACCACGGAAATCAAGAGCAAGTTAACGATATATCGTTAACTTACCTTGACTGGCGCCATTTATTACTAAAAATACAATAAAAATTTAGCATAACAACTGTTACAAGGTTCATTTGTACTTGCTTTAATGGTTGATATGCTTACAATTGTATGCATGAAGATGCAGATATTTATTAGATTCATAGCTATATCGATGGTGTCAACTCTCAGTAATACTTTATTTGCTAAAAATATAAAAAAAGAGCCTCCATTTCGCATAAGAAGCGATGTGTCCACTCCTCTATGTATGCCTGATATGAAAGATCTTGCTAGACCCGAACTATTTTCAGCAGATCTACCTCTAGATATAAGTCTAGGAGAAGAACCCTTTACAAAAGACTTAGAGACGCTGCAAAAATCTAAGAAAGACATTTTATTGCGGATCAAATATCTCGAAGCAGAGCTAGCTAAAGAAAAAAAAGCATTAGAAGACATTCAATCTGATATTGAAAAATCGACTAAAGCTAAATAATAATAAATGGTGCCTAGATTCTAAATGTAAGTGCCTTTTTTAGGCTGAAAAAATCGAGCGATGGCTATAAGCTCTTTTTGATCTTAAAATTGATTTATTATTTTTGATTACTGCTCCTTGAAACAAGCAAAAATCTCATTTTTCTTGATTCAAGTGAATAACATCTAATTTAACGCTGATCCTGCCGGAAATCAAGAGCAAGTTAACTTCCCTTGACTGGCACTATTTATGCGATTCCGTTTATTTGGAAAAAACCCACACTTAAAATTTAAGCAACGGGTTGAACATAATCATATTTTCTTACAAGCAAACAATGAAAATAACAAGAGTGGGATTTAGCGAGAGAAATTGACGCACTGCGCTATCTCCATCGGGGCAGGCTCCCTACCCTAAATGACACTCACACGCTTACCGACAGGGCAAACTATGACGATGTCTCATCAAATCGAGATGTGATGGTAATGGTCGTGTTTCCAACTCCACCAGAGATGGTATTGCTGCCCGAAATATCAAAAGCTGACGATGGGCGATGAAGGCTATCAACATGCTTTAGCAGGCAGCGCAGCTGATTGCCTAATAGCTCCATTTGGTGCTCTAAATACACGGTTCGTCCCTGCTGGTACTCTGGCGCAGCTGCGTCTGTATTGGCACCCCAGAGCCAATCCATGCTGGTGCCTAGAGCCTCAGCAAGCTTGTGTAATTCGATTGCCTTTGGCGTACGGGCTCCACGCAGATAATTATAGACAGTGGCATGCGTCATGTTTGCTCTATTAGCAAGCTCTGTCTGATTGATTTTGAGCTCGGTCATGCGACTCCTCAAGCGGTCAGCAAAAACCGCCCTGCGCAATTCGGCAGGCATTGATGATGAATGATTATCGGTATTATCTAGAGCAGGCATGATACGTTATGTATGATACGTAGGATATGTTACCTTTTTCGGAAGGCTGCAGCAAGCCTAAAAAATATGCCAAAGTTGATAAAACCAAACAATACAACAATTTATTATATTTTTCCTTGATTCATTCGTTAAAAATGTTATATTTGAAACGTAACATTCTTAACGCATTGAAAATATTCTCATAATGAAAAATCAGCCTAAACAGATAACAACAAATATTCTTTATGGACGAGGCTACACAATCAACCAAGCCGCCATCAAAGTAGGGCGCACAGCCTACCATGTAAGCCAAGTAGTCAACGGGAAGCGCTCAAGCAAAAAGCTCACAGAGCAGCTACTTGCCCTACCCTTCCGCACGCTAAAGCTGAGCGAAGCTAAGCCTGCACTTGAAAAGTAAAGTCCAATGAGGCTCATTTCACGTAAGTGACAATCAGCTCCATAAGTAGCGACTCTCTCGCCGATACTAATAATTAGCGTGCTTCTTTCTTCCTTTGTAAAGCCTACAACAAGCCTATTATAGCCCTTGTTCTAAATCAGATTAATATAAATAATTCTCTACCAACAATAATTTATACAGAACACAAGTCATTGACCCCACATTAGGCTACAAATCACAAACCTCCTCCATTTCAACTCTCCTCCACCATCGTGCAAACACCAAAGATAGCACAGCACAGCTACCGAATCATACCGCGCGATTTAAGAAAGCTGAGTTTTCTTAAAAGCCACATCATCTTCTGCGCGGATCTCTGCATCTCCGTCTGCGTCTCCCTGATATCATACCTCGTCATCGTGAGCGCCCAAGCCAATGAGCCCGTGGCCACTCTCACGCTTTTAGGAATTGGTCTCAGCTCCTTTATATCAAGCATCGCGCTGCTCCTGCTCTTCCGATTGCACCGAGAAATCATCCGCTACACTTCCACAACGGGTATTTGGAAAATAATCAGTATCGCCTGCCTCAAAGCCTTCTGCATCGTTACCTTCGTTACCCTCATCGGGCAGAGTATCGGCGACTCCTACAAAGAGGCTGCTCATTTTGCCATCTTTGACCTCCTCCTCACAACCTTCCTCCTCATGAGCATACGCATGCTCATGATAAGCGTCTACCATAGCCTCATTAAGCACGACAAACCAAAAGCTGGCAACTGCTTCATCTGCGGCACCTCCGACCATACCGCCGCCCTCACCCAGCAATTCAAAAGCAGCAGCCATTCAAAATATATTATCGTCGGGCTCCTCTCTAGAAACGACGCCAAAGTTGGCCACTACATCTGCGGCACGAGAATTTACAGCCACAGACAAAACAGCAAAGAAGTTGAAGTCGACAGCAAGGCCATCGAATACAAAATTGGCGATATCCGCGATGATAAGCGAATAGGTAGCCTCATCGCGCACTTCCGCCCCAGCATTATCTTCCACGCGGCCGCCTACAAGCACGTCCCCATGATGGAAGCCAACCCCCGCGAAAGCATCCGCACCAATGTCGGGGGCAGCGTCAACATAGCGAAACACGCCTTGCTCTGCAAGGTCAAGAAATTCATCATGATCTCCATCGACCAAGCTGTCAACCCCAGCAACAACATGGGCGCGACCAAGCGACTCGCCGAGATGTACATCCAAAGCCTCAATGGCGAGGGGCACACGGAGTTCATTACCACCCGCTTTGGCAATGTGCTTGGCAGCAACGGCTCCGTTATTCCCCATTTTGAAAAGCAGATTCACGAGGGTGGCCCCGTCACCGTCACCCACCCTGACATCATCCGCTACTTCATGACCATCCCCGATGCCTGCCGCCTCGTCCTCCAAGCCGCCACCATCGGCAAATCTGGCGAGATTCTCGTCTTTGACATGGGGAGGCCTGAGCGTATCCTTGATCTCGCCCGTAAAATGATCCGCAGCTCAGGCTACGAACCAGAGACCGAGATAGACATCGTATTCACGGGTCTCCGCCCAGGCGAGAAACTCGACGAAGAACTCCTCACCAGCGACGAGGAAACGCAAGCCACCCAGCACAGCAAAATCCGTATCGCCCAGTCCAGCAACCATGATGCAGAGCACCTGATCCAAAATATCGACCAACTTCTCTATAACGCTAGCAATTGCAGCATCGATGAAATCATCATCCTGCTCAAGAAGATAGTCCCTGAATTTATCAGAATCGACGGAGAAAATCCCTACACAAAGATAGCAGCCTAATCCATGGAAAGTCAACATTACAATTTTCAACCGATGAGCAACACTTTAAGCGGAAATAACAAATTTACTACATTCAGTAATCTTTGAATGTCAATACATACTAACATTCCACCACTTCGTGACATAAAGCTTGATTTTATTAGTATATGTGTTACTCTTAGCTCTTTCTAATTCCAATCATTTGAAAAAACTAGAATCATTCGAACTATAAAAATAACCTAACAGATAACAATAAATATACATACGAACGAGGCGATGCAATCACCAAGCCTCAACCAAAGCAGATCGCACAGCCGACAGCGCAAGCCAAGTAGGCACACCGAACAGCTCCCTCAACGCTCTCTAAAACTGAGCGAAACGCCTATGAATTGAAGCCCACGTCACGCAAGTGAGCGACATCTGAATTGATAGCGTACTTCTTCCTTACTTAATAAAACACCTACACTAAACAGCTTGATATACACAACGAGGGCACTACCGCTTAGCGAATGCAAACACTCGAAGATCCCTAAGACTAACCCCCCCTCTCTTGAACACTCTCGTGCAAACACCTCCCCCAGCCCAACACAGCTATCGCATCATACCGCGAGATTTGAGAAAACTCAGTTTTCTCAAAAGCCACATCATCTTCAGCGCCGATCTCTGCATCTCCGTTTTCGTCTCCCTGATTTCATACCTCGTCGTCATAAGCGCCCATGCCGATGCGCCCATAGTTCCCTCCACTTTTTTTAAAATTGGACTTAGCGCCTTTACATCAAGCATAGCACTGTTCCTGCTCTTCCGATTGCACAAAGAAATCATCCGCTACACAGCCACTGCGTGTACTTGGAAAATCATCAACATCGCTAGCCTCAAAGTCATCTGCATCGTAGCCCTCGTAGGGCCGAGCATCGACGCATCCTACAAAGAGGCTGCTCAATTTGCCATCTTCGACCTCCTCCTCACCACCTTCCTACTCATCAGCGCGCGAGCACTTATGATTAGCGTCTACCATGGCCTGCTTAACCACTATAAAACAAAAGCCGGCAACTGCTTCATCTGCGGCACCTCCGACCAAACCTCAGCCCTCAGCCAGCAGTACAATAACAGCAGCCACTCCGAATACAAGATTGCAGGACTCCTCTCCAACAACGATGCTAAGGTAGGCCTCTACATCAGCGGTACAAGAATCTACAGCCTCAAGCAAAGCACCGAAGAGCTCAAAGCGCTCTTTGAGAAGAAACAAATCAAGAAAGTCATCTTCTCTAGCTACAACCGCTTCAAAAACGAGCGCAACAAATTCGTCAACTTCTGCATCGAAAACAACATCCAAATGCTCGTCTTCAACAACCTCATCGATGACAGCAGCGACGCGGAGAACAATCAGAAAGCCAAAGTCAAACCAATCCACATCAACGACCTCCTGACCCGCAAAGAAGTCGAGGTAGACCGCGATGTAATCAAACGAGAAATCCACGGACAGGTCGTCATGGTCACCGGAGCTGCAGGCTCCATCGGCAGCGAGATATCCCGCCAAGTCGCCCAACTCGGAGCAACGAGCCTCATCCTCGTCGACAGTGCAGAGACACCCATGCACCACATTCGCCTTGAGTTTGAGAAATCCTACCCAGACACAGCCATCGAATACAAAATTGGAGACATACGAGATGACAAGCGAATGGGAGGACTCATTGAGTACTTCCGCCCCAGCATCATCTTCCACGCAGCAGCCTACAAACACGTCCCCATGATGGAATCCAACCCCCGAGAAAGCATCCGCACCAATGTCGGGGGCACCGTTAACATGGCACAGCACGCACGACGCTGCAAGGTCAAGAAATTCATCATGATCTCCACCGACAAAGCCGTCAACCCCACCAATATCATGGGCGCGACCAAGCGACTCGCCGAGATGTACATCCAAAACCTTAATGAAGAAGGGAACACCCAGTTCATCACCACACGCTTTGGCAACGTGCTTGGCAGTAACGGGTCGGTTATTCCTCATTTTGAAAAGCAGATTCGCGAGGGCGGCCCCGTCACCGTCACCCACCCTGAGATCATCCGCTACTTCATGACCATCCCCGAGGCCTGCCGCCTCGTCCTCCAAGCCGCCACCATCGGCAAAGCTGGCGAGATACTCGTCTTTGACATGGGTAAGCCAGAGCGCATCCTTGATCTCGCCCGCAAAATGATCCGCCTCTCAGGCTACGAACCAGATACCGAGATTGAGATTGTATTCACAGGTCTCCGCCCAGGTGAGAAACTCTATGAGGAACTCCTCACCAGCGACGAGAAAACGCAAGCCACCGAGCACAGCAAAATCCGCATCGCCCAGTCCAGCATCCATGATGCGGGAAATCTGATTAAGAATATTGATCAACTCCTCTATGACGCTTGCAATTGCAGCGTCGATGATGTTATTATCCTACTTAAGAAAATCGTCCCTGAGTTCATCAGCAACAACAGCAAAGACTACGAAAAGTTCGACAAAAAGAAAACAGCCTAAACAAGCCCCGTTGACATACACACAACAAAACAACATTCATCCCATGAGCACAATTACAAAAACAATCCTAGCCCTCTCCGGTCTGGCCCTCCTCAGCTCCTGCAGCTCCTCGGACCGTGACGCAGAATACTTCGCAAACGCCATTCGCGAAGTCAGTATCCCCGTCACTCAGAGCTACAACCATAAAATACAAAAAGACGACCGCATCGCTATTAGCATCACTAGCAAATCCCCCGAGCTCGTCATCCCCTTCACCCAAGCCGGCATACCCTCCACGCAGGCAGTGCTCGCTGAGGGCCAAACAGTAGCCGCTAGCACGCAAAAACAAAGCGTCAGTTACCTCGTCAACTCCTCAGGCTACATCAGCTTCCCCATCCTCGGTAAAATCCGCGCCGCTGGCCTCACATACGACCAACTTGCCACCAAAATCGAAGGCATGCTCATCAACGGTGGATACATCACCGACCCCAGCGTCATCGTTGAGCTTGAGAACTTCAAGATAACCATCCTCGGTGAAGTCAAAGAACCTGGCATCTACAAACTTGATCGCAACCGTGTAAGCATCATCGACGCCATCGCCGAAGCTGGTGACCTCACCAACTACGCCGTGCGCGATGCTATCACCATCGTCAAAGAGAGCAACGGAGAGCGTAAGATTGTCGAAGTCAACCTCCATGACCAAAGCGTCTTTACCTCCCCATACTTCTACATGGAGCCCAACGACATCCTCTACGTCAAGCCCAACGGCTGGAAAGAGTGGACTACTGACGGTGGCAACATCATCACGCAATACACACTCTCAAGCCTTACCTTCGTACTCTCCCTCTTTAACTTCCTCGACGATAATTAACATGTCTGATAGCCCCGCCCCCAAGCAGAAAATCAAGATTCAAGAAGAAGCCCCTCTGGAGATTATTCTCCATCTAGCGCTTCGCAATTGGTACTGGTTTGTCATCTCTCTTCTTATCTGTTTGGGCGCTGGTGCCCTCTACACAAAGACGCTAAGCTATCAATATAGAGCAAGTGCCACCATCCTCATCAAAGGAGGGAAGGAACTCGCCGAGGCTAGCTCTCAAGCAGCCATGTTTGCAGACATGGGAATCACGGGCAACAGTAGCCCCATTGAGAACGAAATCATCCAGCTCAAATCATCTCAGCTCATGATGAAAGTCATTGAGCGACTCAATATCTGCGGACAATACAGCATCCAGCCCCTGCTGCGCCACACCGACATCTATGGAGCTAATCCCATTGCCATGGAAATCATCGAGCAAATAGATGATAAGCCAATCGAGCTAACCGTCCTCCCCCATGATGCGGAGAACTTCTACTACAGCCCTGGGCACAGCTATAAAGTTGGAGACCTTCTCATCCCCGCTAAATTTGGCAAAGATATCCAACTTGGCGCCAATGTAATCCAAATCAAACAAACCCACTACTGGGGCAACGGCCGCCAAGAAGAAGCCATCAACATCCAGCTCCTTGAACGAAAGGCCTACGCCAAAAACATCATCAGACGCCTCAGCGTAACACGTCGTGACAAAGTCACAGGCTCGGTCAATCTCAGCCTCATCGATGACAATGCTAAGCGCGCTCAAGACATCCTCAGCTGCCTCATCGACATTTACAATGAAGAAGTCATCGCTCAGAAAAACAACGCAGCCGTCAAGGCGGAGCAATTCATCGCCGAGCGTATCAACGTCATCTATGCCAACCTCGGTAAAGTCGATGGCGACTTAGAAGCCTACAAAAAAGAGAACGACATCATCAACCTTGAAGGTGTAGCTGGCAGCGCCTTTGCAACCAGCGCAAAGTACCAAGAGGAGATATCCAACATCGACATGCAAATTGCCATGATCAAGTCTGTGCGCGACTCCATGCAGAGCACAAGTGAAAACTACGACGTAATCCCCCCCAACCGTGCATTTGTCGAGCTTCAAGTCAACGAGCAAATCGATAGCTACAACATCCTCGTCATGAAGCTCCATGAGCTCAAGAAGAATGCCGGAGCAAACAACCCCATCGTTGTCAAACTCAATCAAGAAATCGCCACCTCTAACAAGAACACGCAAATTGCGACCAACAACCTCATCACCAACCTCGAATTCCGCAAAAATCAACTGCTGGAAAAAGAGCTAGAGGTCGAGTCACAGATTGAAGCCCTCCCTAGTAAGGAAAAAGTAGTCCGTGACGTCATGCGTGAGCAAGGCATCAAGGAAGAGCTCTACCTCTACCTGCTCAATAAGCGCGAGGCAAATAACCTCCAACTCGCCATCACCGAGTCCAATGTGACAATCATCGAGCCCGCAGAAAGAGCCTCCGACCCTGTAGCGCCCCAACCAATGAAAATCCTCGCCTTTGCAGGCATCCTCGGCCTTGCTATACCCGCTGGATTTATCTACTTGGCACAAGCTCTTCATAATAAAGTCGAGACACGTGATGACATCATACGCGGTTGTGATGTCCCTCTGCTAGGCATCCTACCCCGCAAGCCAAAAAAACAAAAAAACACGCACATCATCGTCAATGAAGACGCTCGCGATGCTCTCAGTGAGGGCTTCCGCGTTGTTGCCAACAATGTGGACTACTTCATCCAAACAAACGACAAGAGCAAAGGCGGGAAAGTCATCCACATGACCTCCACTATCCCAGGCGAGGGCAAAACATTCACATCTCTCAACCTCGCCCTATCACTCAGCTTCACCAACCGCAAGGTTCTCCTCCTCGACATCGACATGCGCCGACACGGACTTAGCAAGCTCGTAGACAAAACGCCAGAGAAACTCGGCCTTTCTCGTTACCTGCGGAACCACTTTGTAAGCCTAGATGAGCTCATCACAAAGAGTATAGCCGGTAGTCAGCTTGACTTCATCAAACTAGGAAGTCCCCCCCCCAATGCAGCCCTGCTCCTCACCTCTGAGCGCTTTGCGGATTTAATCGACCAGCTTAGGAGCCGCTACGACCTCATCGTCATGGACTCCGCTCCTTACTTTGCAGTCGCTGACAGCCAAATTATCAACAAGTTTGCCGACATGACCATCTGGGTCATCCGCTCAGGCAAACTCGCGAAAAACGTACTGCCAGAGCTGGAGCAACTCCAGCAAGAAAAGAAAGTCAATAACATGGCCATCCTCCTCAACGATGCCGAGCTCAATACCAAGGGCTACGGTTATGGCTATGGCTATGGCTATGGCTATGGGGAAAAAGAGTAACATTTTGACTACACTGAAATAGCATCTAAGAATATGACAGCTATACGCTTAATACCACTCATTATTAACCCACTAGACACAGCATGTTTTAAATATTATTCCATGTATCTAAACGGAAGCAAAGGAAATCCTTGATGAATATGACTATAGGCCATGACTTGATTAGTGTCATTATCCCTATCTATAAAGTCGAGAAATACCTCGATAAGTGCATTTCAAGCATAGTCAATCAGACGTATAATAATATAGAAATCATATTAGTTGATGATGGTTCTCCTGATAAGTGTCCCGAAATATGCCGAAAATGGGCAAATCAAGACACAAGAATACGCGTTATTCACAAAGAGAACGGAGGGCTTTCAGACGCACGCAATCACGGGATAGAGCTCGCCAAGGGCGCATATCTCATGTTCATTGATAGCGATGATACGATCGCAGTGAACATGGTGCAATTAATGCACGAAAGAATCATACAAGACCATTCGGATTTAGTTCTTTGTAATATTCTATATGTAGATGAGCAAGATTGCGCAATTTTCAAAGAGGACAAGCCATTACCCATTAGAGATGGAATAATTAGCAAGGATGAGGCCTTTGACCACCTTTCTGGAAACAAAAGCCATCATTATGTAGTTGCATGCAATAAACTCTACCCTCGAAAAATTTTCTTTGATTTAAAATTCAAGGTAGGAAAGCTGCACGAGGATGAGTTTATTGGGCATCTAGTTTATGATCAATGCGAGAAGATATCCTGTATTTCACGCCCGTTATATCGCTATACTCAGCGCGCCAACAGTATTACAAACAGTGATTACACACTACCGAGAACAGATGCTATAGAAGCATTTATTTCGCGAGCTTTATTTTACATTAAAAAAGACAGAAAACATCAAGCGGTTCTCTGTCTAGACCATATGCGTGGATTCTTATTTCTCGCCTATACATCCTTAGATTTATCAGACAAAGAAAACAAAGAAAGACTTCATAGCCTTCTGCGAGATTACAGAAAAGTTTACTGCTCATTATTTTTTCAAAAACAACCTATTAAAGATAAAATATTGAATACAGTGGCATACATTAACCCTTATATGATCAATCTGCGACACCCATACAAACAGATAATATCCTTGATGAAAAATGTCATCAAAAAAATTATCCAACTGGATAAAATAAGAAAATTTCGCTTTAAATCAAGAATTAAGAAATTAATTAAAAACAAAACAAAAAAGAACATTGCCTTCATCCTTGCCACGCCGGAGCACGGCAATCTAGGCGATCATGCAATTGTTCAGGCGGAAAAAGCATTCTTAGCAAATAAAGATAAAGATTATTGCGTTATTGAGATTAGTGATTCAGAGTATACAAGATACAAAGATATTTTAATTAAATTAATTTCTATAAAAGACACTATCATCATTGATGGAGGGGGGAACTTAGGTACGCTTTGGGCCAGAGAAGATAATAAAATCAGTGAAATTATTCATGACTATCGCAAAAATAAGATAATTATTTTTCCTCAAACATGCTTCTATGATCAGACCGATGAAGCCAATGACCGCCTGAGTAAAAATAAGCATATTTACGAATCAGCGAAACAATTAACAATCTCCCTAAGGGACGAACAATCATACACCTTCTTTAAAGAACAATTCCCTAAAACGAGATGCGTCTATACGCCCGATATCGTCTTATATATTAGTAATCTCAGCTACACTAAGCAGCGAGAGGGATGCTTGCTCTGTATGAGGACTGACCATGAATCTATCTTAAGTTCCAATGATAAATTAGAACTTGAGGTTAAATTAAATTCTATTAACCTTAAATACAATTATACTGATACTGTTATCAAATCCAACATCAGTGCAATCCAAAGGGATCAAGCCTTAGATAAAAAATGGAATGAATTTGCCTCAGCCAAGCTTATCATTACCGATCGCCTACACGCCATGATTTTCGCCGCAATTACAGCAACCCCGTGCCTAGCCTTGGACAATCGAAGTAAGAAAGTAAGTGGTGTTTATCATTGGTTACGCCATCTCCCTTATATAAAGACATGTCAAAGCCATAGAGAACTAATTGAGCTTATCGCTGATTTTGTAGAGATGGAGAATAATCAGTACGACGCGGTGGCAACCCTCAAGGATTTCGAGCCCTTATCACAAGTATTATCAAATGACACCCACCAATAATAAAAGGTATCAGCTTTATTTTAATCTAGCTGCAAGTCTTATCTCTTTGGTCTTTGGCCTAGGTGTAAATTTCTTTCTTTCTCCATATATAGTAAGAACATTAGGGGTTGAGGCCAATGGATTCGTCGCGCTAGCTGGCAATTTCATTATGTTTGCCAGCTTAATCACAATTGCGCTCAACTCAATGGCAGGACGATTTATTGCGATTGCATATCACCAGAATGATTTCGACAAAGCAAATAAATACTATACTACTACCATTATTGGCAACCTCGTCATTATTGGCACGCTCATACTACCATCTATCTTTTTTGTATATCATCTAGAATCTTTTATCAACATAGAAAAAGACATCGTTAATGTCAGATTTTTATTCGCTCTTAGCTTTTTGAATTTTTTCATTAGTCAGCTTTTTAGTATTTTTAGCGTTGCAACATTCATCACGAATAAATTACACATCATCAGCACTATAACAGTCTGCAGAACAATAGTTAATGCCTTATTAATCACGTTGTTATTCACCCTATTTGTTCCTAAAATATATTATACGGTGCTAGTTGCAACTTTCCTAGCTCTACTAAATGGCGTAGCCATTTGGCAAATTAAAAACGTCTTATCTAGTAATTTAAAATTCGAGAAATCAAACTTTAGATTCTCTCACTTAAAAACGATTCTAGCCTCGGGCATATGGAATACGATCAACCAAGCAGGTCATTTATTAATGACTGGCTCTGATCTAATTATAGCTAATATCTTTATTAATCCCGTACAAATGGGGATTTTAGCAATAGCTAAAACAGCACCTACCCAAATCATCGCTCTTGGCCATACCGTCAACTATAACTTCAGCCCTAATTTAACAGAATTATACGCCAAAAATGATACAGCCGCTCTTCTGATTGAGTTAAAATCAGCAATGAAGATATCCAGTATATTCATGTCCATCCCGGTCATGGTCTTCTGCGTATTTGGGCAATCATTTTACCAACTTTGGATGCCTAGTTTAGATGCACATGTTTTACTTATCCTATCAATTCTAACCTGCCTCACATTCATCCCTGCATCGGGTACACACGTACTCTACAATGTCTTTACCGTTAAAAACAAGCTTACATTCAACTCCATTACTTTTTTAATTAATGGCGTGATTAACGTGATTCTCATGTACTTGTTACTTAAATATAGCAATCTTGGAATATATGCTATCGCAGGAGTGAGCTCTACAACAACGATTATAAGACTTATTTGCTTCACTCTCCCATATACGGCTAAGTTATTAGAACTCCCTTGGTATATCTTTTACTGGGATATACTTATTTCACTTTTGTGCGCAGCTGTATGCCTAGTCACGTCCCTGTTCTTCAGCTGGCTGCTAGATCCATCAACCTGGCTAGAGCTTACAGGAGCAGTCATGATAGCTTGTCTACTCAGTCTGCTTATCCAGTTGGTCATATTATCAAGCAAAACCGAACGCGCTAGAATTTTTCAAAAAATAACTTCGCGCAATCGATCTAAATCACTTTAATACCGATATAAATTCCGCAATAAAAAAGACTTACACACCAACTCAACACCTATGGATAAAATTAAAAAATTAATACTAATAGCGGTCCCAATGTCTATATGCAACTTTAGATGCCAGTACTGCTATCTCACTCACAGAAGTGAATACTACCAAAACAAACAACCAAACTACCAATACTCGCCAGAGCATGTGGCGAAGGCATTATCAAAAGAGCGATTAGGAGGGGTTGCATATGTAAACCTCTGTGCTGATGGTGAAACCCTATTAGCCAAGGATATCACAAAATATACGCATGAACTACTCAAAGAGGGTCATTACATTGAATTTGTTACGAACTTGAGCGTTACGAAAATTTTGGACGAAATACTTTCCTGGGATACAGAGCTACTTAACCGTCTCGAATTCAAATGCTCATTCCATTACTTACAGCTCAAGGAAAAAAACCTACTGGATACATTCTCTAATAATGTCAAGAAAATTTGGGCAGCTGGAGCATCGGCAAATATTGAAACAACCCCTCACGATGAATTAATCCCCTATATTGATGAACTTAAGAAATTCGCCCTAAAGAACTTCGGGGCTCTTCCTCATCTCACGATTGCACGCAACGATGATACGGATAACATCGAATACCTTACTAATTTACCAATGGCAGAGTATGATGAAATATGGTCTACCTTTGGATCTACCTTTTGGGAATTCAAAAAAACCTTCTTCACGAAGAAACAAGAACAATTTTGCTATGCTGGCGAATGGAGCCTCTATGTAAACTTGGCAACTGGCAATGCTAATCAATGCTACGTATCGCGAATCACTCAAAACATCTTCGAAGACTTGAGCAAGCCTATTAATTTCAAACCAATTGGCCGTTGCTTATTACCCCATTGCTACAATGGACACTCGTTACTCTCATTAGGCTGCATACCGCAGTTTGATCAAGCGAGGTATGGAGATATACGAAACCGTATCAAACTGGATGAATCTCAATGGCTACAACCTAAGCTCAAAAATTTCTTTAACACTAGGTTAGAAGAAAGCAATACTCGTTTGGATCCGAAGACTGAGAATGATATCATAAGGAAGTTCAAGCGACAGGAACAGCTAGCTGCTCTGAACCCCGTCAATCTCGCCAAAAGGATTGTCGGAAAAAAAGGGGTCGATTGTATCAAAAAAATTATAAGGCATAAAAACGCTTAAATTTAAAACGTTTATCCCTAACCCGTCGATGGAAACTCTAAATTTCATGCTTAACAGAATTGCTATAAAAGACCCTAGTATTAGCATTAAAGATATTTCCCGATATTTATAAAAAATAAATTTTAGACGCGTTTTTCTATTAAGCCTAAAATCTGCATGCCAAAGAATACGGTCAGGTCTATCAAATTTATATTACAACGATAAATACGTCAGGCTAGAAGCTTGCCCATGATCCAAATTAAAGACCAAACACAATGTACAGGGTCTAACGTATGCGTTCAAGTACACCTCTTCATTAATCAATATGAGAGCCACGAGAAGCACTTCACGCCTATGCCACAATAAACACTAATAAGTGATGAATCATACAACCAACAATCAACAACCACAATGTTCATATATTGTGCCCGTCTATAACGGAGAAACATATCTCGAAGAGTGTCTAGATAGCATACTTCGACAAACTGCTAATGATTTTGAAATTATACTGATCAATGATGGCAGCACCGATACATCTGCTGCCATCTGTTATGACTATGCACAAAAAGATTCACGAATCAGAGTTATCCATCAGGCCAATGCAGGCGTGGCTGCCAGCAGAAACCTTGGTATCGAACTTGCTAAGGGCGAATATTTATGCTTCATCGACTCAGATGATATCATAGCCTCCACGTTTTTCGAATCGCTCTACAACGCACAATGCGAACACAAGGTAGATGTAAGCATCACAAAATTCTACCGTTTTAATAAAAACGGGATGAATAAAACAGCAAATAAACTAAATGATGGTTACTACGAGAAAGAACTCCTACACGAGCACTGCTTATGCAGAGTGGCATCATTAGATAAAAACCTAGGTTCAGTCGATATATTTTTCTTTGGTTTTGGCGGCATTCTTTATAAGAGAAAAAAAATCAAAGATTTAAACATTAAATTCCCCCCATGTATACGGTATGAAGATACGCTCTTCCTCATGGACTATTTGCTCAGCTGTGAAAACGCCTATATTTTGCATGATTCCTTATACGGTTATCGCACTAATCCAACATCATCAATGAACGCACTGCGTACTCTTGACTTTGCAGATTTAAAAATCCAATTTCAAGGTATTGCTCAATTAGCAGATAAACATAAGTTATCAGTGAGTGCTCAGCTAGAACAACGTATAGCTGGCCTCAAAAACCGCTATTTATATGATGCTAGCATTATTCTTTCTAAATACCCTTTATTCCCAGATACAACGATTTCTTTTGAATACGCCCATTCTCATGCGCAAGAACTACGTTTATTCTATGCAGATTCATTTAGATATCTATCCCTAAGCAAAAGAATTAAGGTAGAATTACTTTTATTGGTTTATAATGTAAGGTTAATGTATAAATTATACTTTTATTTAAAGAGAAATAAAATCACACACAAGAACTAAACAATTTTTCTGCAATGATAAAGCTAAAAACAAAACAAGACTGCTGTGGCTGTGAAGCTTGCATACAAATCTGCCCAAAGAACGCGCTATCAGCACGTGCAGATTGTGAGGGTTTTTTGTATCCATCGCTAGATCTCAGCAATTGTATCGATTGTGGTCTATGCGAGAGAGTATGCCCTGTTATTAATCAATCCGCCCCCCGTATTCCCTTAGCCGTATATGCCGCTAAAAACGCAAATACTTCGATTCGAGACAATAGCTCTTCTGGTGGTATTTTTACACTTATCGCAGAACAAATCATTCGAGAAAATGGTGTTGTCTTTGGCGCAAAATTCGATGAGAACTGGAATGTGATACACGCGGCTACAGAAAATATCGAAGGATTAGTTGCCTTCCGCGGCTCTAAATATGTCCAGAGTAAGATAGGAAACAGCTATAAAGAAGTAGCCACATACCTCAAAATAAAAAGAAAAGTGTTATTTACAGGGACGCCCTGTCAGATTTCAGGCTTAATGCATTTCCTTCGGAAAAAGGATGAGAATCTTCTTACACTTGAGGTCATCTGTCATGGTGTCCCTAGTCCAGGAGTATGGGCAAGCTACCTATCCGAACTCTGCAAACAACACAACCAAACATCACCAGCTAAGCTATTCCATCAAATAAACTTCAGAGACAAAAGTCAGGGCTGGAAAAAATTCAGTCTCAAAATCACAAATCATACCGATAGTCCGAATGAGGTATTCCTTTGTGAGCGATTTGAGCGCAACATATTTATGCAAGGCTTTCTCTCCGATCTTTTCTTAAGACCATCCTGCCATTACTGCCCTGCAAAAGCATTTTCAAGTCAAAGCGATATTTCCTTAGCTGATTTTTGGGGGATTGAGAATCTACGACCTGACATCGATGATGATAGAGGGGTCAGCCAAGTTTCAATTAATACAGAAAAAGGCATGAGATACTATGAATCCACACAGCTTGAATCAATTCAGGTCGAGCAGACTACACTTCAATCGGCTGTTTATAAATCAAGTTCCCCTCACCCTCTACGAAAGAAATTTTTCAGACAATATTCAAGCAATGCTAAAACAGTTTCGGCCATCATCTTAAAAAATCTCAGATTGAATTTTATGGAAAGGCAACTTTTTAGAGTTAAGCGCGTTTTGGTAAAAATTGGCTTTAATATAAAATTTTAAGTTATGAATATTCTTATTTTGACCCATCACCTCGGCATGAATTATGGTTGCCTTCTGCAAGCTTATGCGCTGCAACAGGTACTAGTACGCATGAAGCATCAGGCAGTAACCGATCGATTCAGCGCCGAGTACGAAGTTTCGCTATCGACCTCATATAAAATGAGAATTTCAGCCAGCAAAACTCTATTCCAAGCTCAAAAGTTATGCCCATGGAAACGGCCTCAATTTATCATCGGGCATAAAATCAGTCATTTTATTAACGAGCACATCAATACTATTGATTTTTTCCGGGCTCGCAATAGTCCTAACCTTAAAGCTCTAAAAAAATTCGATGCAATCATTGTTGGTAGCGATCAGGTATGGCGAGCATTGTACAAAGACCCCTTGATTTATTTCTTAAAGTTCGCGCAAGATTCCAACATTAAAAAAATAGCGTATGCAGCCTCCTTTGGGGTTGATCACTGGGATGAGTATTCTGATTCAGTCACGGAAGAATGCAGATGTTTAGCTAGCAAATTCACAGGCATCTCAGTACGAGAAGATTCTGGCGTCGAGTTGTGTAAAAAGCACCTACTTGCGGAGTCGACACATGTTCTCGACCCCACTTTATTACTAGAATCAAGCGATTATAATAAGCTCATCGAGGATGAAGGCTTTGCTCCTTTAGCAAATTCAATGATGTGCTATATTCTTGATTCGTCTAATGAAAAGCAAGTCGTCATCAATCACGTGGCCTCAAGTCTCAATCTTGAGCCTCTTGAAATAATGCCTAAAGAAACTTACGGCGTAGATTCGAGCTCCATCGATGATTGCACCTATCCCTCAGTATCCGCATGGCTTCGTGGTTTTCGCGATGCAAAGTTTGTGATAACAGATTCATTTCACGGAACCGTATTTGCGATTATATTCAATGTGCCTTTCATTGCAATAGTGAATAAAAAGCGCGGCGCGGCGCGCTTTAGCTCTCTTCTAAAAATGTTTAACCTTGAGCATCGGCTCATCTACTCAGCTGACGAGATAAATGATGATATTCTCGGTGAGGTTGATTTTGAATCCGTCAATAAAATAAAAAAACAATGGTATAATAAATCAATAGAGTTCCTACGCTCATCGCTCTCAAATTAATACTATATAGTCTTTATTAATATGTCTGATAAATTAGTTACAATCATTAGTGGTGCTTATAATGTCGCTCAATATCTTGAGAAGGGCTTGGGCTGCATCCTCAATCAAAGCTACCGCAATCTCGAAATTATTCTCATCAATGATGGGTCAACGGACCATACAGCTGACCTTTGTGACCAACTCCAAGCATCAGATGCAAGAATACGCGTTATACACCAGCATAATCAAGGTATAGCGGCAGTAAAGCACTTGGGGCTATCTCAAGCCAAGGGGGAGTACGTGTGGTTTTATGATGTGGATGATGAATGCAGCACTCAGCTCATCGAAAAATGTGTCAACTGGATGGAAGAATTAGCCGTTGATCTAGTCATTTTTGGCTTTACGGTCAAGGTAAACAGCACCAATTTGAGTGAGTCTATTCGTTATCGAGAGCAGCTCATCGAATCGAATGAAATTCTCAAAAGCGCCTACCATGAGCTTTTTATTGATGCTAGGCATGGAAATGGGTTCAACTGGAACAAATTCTACCGAAAATCCTTTCTCGATGCGCAGCACTGCCAATTCCTCAGCGGTATCAACCTACAGGAAGATGAGACATTCAATATCCAACTCTACCCCCATTTAGAGCGATGCTACATCTCATCGGACTGCTTATATGAGTACATCTTTTATCGAAACGGCAATAGTGGCGGTAGGTACATTCCTACAAGATTCCATATCACGAAGACCGTACATGCCAAGCAAATAGAGTTTGCCAAGAAATGGGGGATATACAATCAACTTTTCATAAATGCTACCGAAGAGCGATTCTTGCGCGGTATTTTTGCTATTATTATCAATAATGTTTTCCATTCAGATAACAAGTCATCACTACGAATTAAACTACAATCAATCAAAGCGATTTTAGCCGACGAGAATGTTGTTCATTGCATTCAACAGAACAGGATAATGCCAAAATCACGACATGAGCAATTTGCTTCCTCTCTATTTGCTCATCGACATATTTTATTGATATACCTCTACAGCATCACCATAAGAAAAATTCGCGCTATGAAGACTCGCTGATATCAAAAAAATCAGAGAAAATAAATTTCATGAGTGCTTACTCGTATTATTCTGCTATAATCAGACTAAGCGATCCTCCCCTTAATGTACTTACAACAAACGAAAAACTCACTCAAATTAAATACTATGAATACCCACAGCTTTAAGTATAGCGTAGCCATCCGAACATTAGGAACCGCAGGGGAAATGTACCAGAAGGAACTGGACAGCTTGATGAAGCAAACAATCCCTCCTTCCCAAATTATTGTCTACATAGCTGAGGGCTACCCCATTCCAAAAGAAACTGTAGGAGTAGAAAAATACGTTTATGTACCCAAAGGGATGATTGCTCAAAGAGCGCTACCCTATGATGAAATAGATAGCGACTATGTACTTCTATTAGATGATGATTGCTATCTAGCACCTTCATCAGTTGAGACGCTATATTCTTCCATGCAAAATGCGGGTGGAGGAGACTGCATTGCAGTAGATGCCTTTCAAGACCACAAAATGAGCAAATTTGCCAAGATTAGAACCCTGCTATCTAGCAGCGTCTCACCACGCAAGGATGACAATTGGGCTTTCAAGATTAGATGTTCTGGTGCATCGTCTTATAATAACGCCCCCTCTAGAAGCCTTTATCTGACACAATCTGCCGCAGGACTTTGCGCCTTATGGAAACTTGAAAGCTTACGCAATATTCATTTCGAAGATGAATTATGGATGGATCAATTCAGCTATCCAGCAGGAGAAGACCAAATTATGTTCAACAAGGCTTATAAAAATGGAGCACGCATTTGGCTACATTATGACGCGGGGGTTACTCATTTAGATGCTGGAGTATCCCGAAAGAATACTTCCTACCATCTCACAAAACGAAGAGATTCTGCCGCTCTGCAATTCATTATCTGGTATAGAAGCTGCTACAACATTCCATCTAGCAACATCCTGAGCAAACTTCTTAGCATCTGCGCCTACAGCCTACGTTTTCTTATAAGCACCAATGCCCAACTCATCTTTTCCGTCTGCAAGTTTGATTTCTCTCTCATTGTCGGATATTTATCAGGTAATATCAGAGGACTACGCTACATCTTATCCAATAGGTATAAGGACATCCCTCCTTTCATCATTTCTAAATAAAAACAAGCTAATATAACCTATCTATCCTTCATGAAAAAGCGAATTTTCATTACAATCCATTATATGGAAATTGGAGGCGCAGAAATAAGCCTCATAGGTCTACTTGATACGATTGACTACAGTCTCTATGATGTAGACCTCTTTATCTACAGTCACCAAGGTGAACTCATGAAGCTCATTCCTGCACAGGTTAACCTCCTGCCACAAATGGATGAGTACGCCTGTATTGAGCAACCTATCAGCAGAGTTATTAGAAAAGGATACTATCGCATCGTATGGGCGAGACTCAAAGCAAAACTCCAATATCGAGCATATAAAAAGAAAATGAATCCCATAGACCATCACGCTATCTGGGACTATATCAGTGAGAACATCACGCCCGTCCTGCCTTCTCTTGAGCATCTGGGCAAATATGACTTTGCTATTAGCTTTTTAGCGCTACATAGCGTTGTAAGAGAGAAAGTTCACGCCAAGAAGAAAATTGCTTGGATTCACACTGACTATACTCAAGTGAGTGTGAATGCGCCGCTGCAACTCCCCGTTTGGAGTAGTTATGATTATATCGCCTCAATATCAGATGATGTCAGCTCAACATTTTGCAAGATTTATCCATCGCTGAAAAATAAGTTGGTCCTAATCGAAAACATTCTATCGCCAACCTTTGTACGAACTAGAGCTGAAGAGCAAATCGATTGGGGTGAGATACCCATTGTAGAAGGCAAAATCAAGTTCCTTTCAGTGGGACGCTATTCCCCCCAAAAAAACTTTTATAATGTGCCTGATATTGCGTGTAAACTACGAGCATTAGGCTTACACTTTTGTTGGTACATCATCGGCTATGGTGGTGATGAAGAGCTCATCGAGAGTAAAATCAAGGAAGCCCACATGGAAGAGCATGTCGTCTTATTAGGTAAGAAGAGCAATCCCTACCCCTATATGAAAGCCTGCGACGTCTACATCCAGCCTTCCCGCTATGAAGGGAAATCTGTTACAGTGCGTGAAGCGCAGATGCTTCACAAGCCCGTTATCGTCACCAACTACCCCACAGCAAGCAGCCAAATCAAACACGAGCTTGATGGTGTCATTGTACCTCTTGAAAATAATGGCTGTGCTCAAGGGATTTATGATTTTATCTGCGACAAAGATTTACAAGCTACAATTATCGCATACTTGAAAGAAAATGATTTTGGCAATGAGAAGGAAATTCAAAAGATATACAACCTTATAAAAGCATGAACAAACGAATCGATTATCTCGACACCCTACGCGTTATTGCCTGCTTCCTGGTCGTTCTGACGCATTCGGCAATCCCCGCCAGCGACCCCAGCAATGGAATATATTATGCATTCATCTCATTACTTTGCTCGCCAAACAACGGCCTGTTTTTTTCCATATCCGGGGCACTATTACGACCAACAACACTAGCTATAGGTGAGTTCAACCTTACCTCATCTCTAAATTACCAAAAAGCAAATACATCATTGGAATATAATCATGATACCAAAAATAATTCACTACTGTTGGTTTGGGCGTAACCCCTTGCCAGCTGATGCGGTTAAATGCATCGAAAGCTGGCGCAAGTTCTTTCCGAATTATGAAATCAAAGAATGGAATGAAGACAACTTCGATATCAACATCCTCCCCTACGCCAAGGACGCCTATGAGGCTAAGAAGTACGCCTTTGTAAGTGATTATGCACGCATCTACATCTTGCATCAGCACGGTGGTTTGTATTTTGACACTGATGTAGAGGTAATCAAACCTATGGATGAGGTCGTAACCAAAGGCGCTTTTATGGGGATCGAATGCATATCGCCTGAACATGGGCTAATGGTAAATCCAGGACTCGGCATTGGAGCGGAATCCGGACACCCAGTATACCAAAGGATTTTGGATATCTACAGAAATCTCAATTTCTGCGACAAAAATGGATATCTCAATATGTATGCAATTGTGCGCATCACATCTGATGTATTGAAAGAGTTCGGTATGAATAACAATCATGCATATCAGAAAGTATCAGATATATCCATCTACCCAGCAGATTACTTCAACCCCTTAGATAGTGCTACCGAGATATTATACACAACGAAAAACACGTTGACTATTCATTGGTTTAGTTATTCGTGGGGCACTAAACAGCAGCAAAGATTACTCACTATCAAGCGATTTATAAGAAACACTCTAACTCGCCTAGGTTTGCGATAAAAACAAATTCATCACACTAACAGCATTTAATGATTCCTGCCACATCATATCAGATTATCTACATATCTATTGTAGGGATATTAACGATACTGACACTATTGTCTCTCCAAGCGAAGCCCAAAAAGGCATTTGCGGCAGCGTTGATACTGTGTATCACCTGCAGTCTATTGATTGGATTTCGGCCTATTCATGGAATTTTTATTGATATGTTAAATTACTCTCAATATTATAATATTATATATGGAGATTTTTTCTCATTCAATTTATCTTCAGAAAACCTAATCTTCGACAATTTTTTTAGCTTCTTAGCATCACTAAAAATTGACATTAGCTTGTTTTTCTTTCTTATTGCTTTCATTTATTTTGGAGGAATATATATCAGCTCTGTTAAAATCTTCCCCTACAACTCAGCACTAGCGTTTTTAATTTACTTAGCAGCGTTTTCTACATTTAGCTACGGAACAAACGGCATTAAAGCAGGTGCTGCTGCAAGTCTATTTCTTGTTGCGCTAGCCTATACCGACCGTAAAGTTGTTGCCTTCACCTTCCTCGCGCTCTCTCTTGGATTTCATCATTCAATGATCCTCCCTATCACAGCCTATTTTTGCGTACAAATATACAGGAAGCCAGCAATATACATATCTTTCTGGTGTTTATGCTTTGTCATTTCGTTTTTAAATATCCAAGCTCTTCAAATATTCTTAGGAGAGCTCTTGGGCGCAAATGCTGATGGCTACCTAACTAACAATGAATCACTTTCTTCAAATAGTACAATCAAAGGATTTCGTATTGATTTTATCTTATATAGCATCATGCCTATCTTAGTAGGCTGCTATTTCATCCTCTATCGAAAAATATTTGATGATTTATATTTGCGGCTATGGTGCATTTACACACTAGTAAACTCAATTTGGCTTCTTTGTATGTACGCCGAATTTACTAATAGAATTGCTTACCTATCTTGGTTCATATATCCAGTTGTTCTCATTTACCCCTTCTTAAAATTTAACTATTCACCTAAGCGGATAAGTCATCTGAAGACAGCCGCATTTCTCCACTTCTCATTCACTCTTTTTATGATCGTTATTTATTATGGAATATAACAATATCAGCATATCTATTATCATGGGTATCTACAATTGCGCAGACACACTACAAGAAGCATTGGATTCCTTGTACGCACAAACTTTTCAAAACTTTGAAATTATTCTTTGTGATGATGCTTCTTGTGATGCAACTTATCAAATTGCTTTAGATAATGCCAGTCGAAATTCTCATATCGTTCTGCTCAAAAACGAAAAGAACCTCGGACTAAATGCTACCCTTAACAAATGCTTAAAAAGTGCACGAGGAAAATATATAGCGAGGATGGATGGCGATGACATTTCTGTTGCAAGCCGATTAGAAATTGAATTTAACTTCCTTGAATCTCATCTCGAATACGCCATTGTGAGCTGCAACATGCTCCATTTTGATGAGAATGGCGACTTTGGACAGAGTGGAATCATGGGAGGAGAAGCTCGTACGCAAGACTTCCCGAAAGGGACCCCCTTCTGCCACGCGCCCTGCATGATTCGCCATGAAGCGTACGAGGCCGTCAATGGTTATTCTGTAGAAGAGCGATTACTCCGTGTTGAAGATTATCACTTATGGTACAAAATGTACTTAAAAGGATATATAGGCTATAATTTGCCTGATGTGCTATACAAAATGCGTGACGACCAGCAGGCGGCAGCACGCCGTAAATTCAAATTCAGTTTTAATATTGCCTATGTGAAATTTTTGATCGTCAAAGATTTCAAACTACCGTTATTCAACTATATCTACTGCTTGCGTCCTATTATCGTGGCTCTTCTACCAAAAATTCTTTACAATTTCCTACATAAATCAAAGATGCATTCCTACACATCGAGATAACGCCAAATACAATCCTTCCAATATTCATCGAAAACTCAACTTGTAAAATGAAAAACCTTCAAATCATCAATTTATTTACATCTGCAAAAATTTTCATCAATGGCCATTTTTCTTATTTACAAAAAAACGGCTATGACATGCACCTAATTTGTAGTAATCACGAGGAATTAAAGTCTTTTGCCAAGGCACAAAATATCAGCTATGAAGCCATTACTCTTGAGCGACAACCCTCGCTCTGGCAAGATATACGCTCGTTATTTAAAATTTGCGCCTATATTAAAAAACATAAAATTGACACGGTTGTTGGTCATCAACCCAAAGGCTGCCTAATGACGGTAATTGCTGGTAGGTTAATGGGAGTTAAGGAGATTATAATTTTTTCTCATGGCCTTGTTCACGAAGGATCTACAGGAATCAAACGTAGAATATTAATATGGGAGGCAATATTTGAGGCCAGATTAGCACACAAAGTTATTTGTGTCAGCAACTCAGTTGCGCAAGTGCGACGAGACGCCTGTATCGACCGACCTGAGCAGCAATATATCTTACACAAAGGAACATGCGGGGGGATTGACACAAAAATAATGTTCAACCCTAAAAACATAGATCATAGCAAATTAAAAGAACTCTCTCTAGCATTAGAAATTTGTGAAGATGACTTTGTTATCGGCTTCTGTGGTAGAATGGTTCGAGATAAGGGGATTGTTGAATTAGTCGATGGATTCAAAGCTCTAGTAAGTAGCAACCCAACAAAGAAACTAAAACTATTAATTATAGGGAGCCCTGAAAAAAGAGACTCTATTAGCTCTGCGTTGTTTGAGTATATGAATCAAAATCCTAATATTATATTCACTGGACACATTGAGAGAGAAAAGCTAAGTTATTATTACACAATGATGGATGTTTTTGTCCTACCATCATATAGAGAAGGTTTTGGCATGGTGACCATTGAGGCTGGAGCAATGGAAGTACCTGCTATCGTCTCTGAATCTACTGGTTGCATCGATTCTATCATTGAACATCAAACGGGTATTTATTGCGATATTACTGCTAATTCTATTCAAGCTCAGATAGAGTATTTGTTTGATGACTCAACACGATTAGCATTAGGAAAAAATGCTAGATCTTGGATTTGTGAAAACTTCGATCACGATATTTTGTATCCTGCTTTACTTGATGTCTACAAAAAGAAAAACTAAAACTTTACTATTTTTCACCACAATACTTATGTATAAACATTTTTTTAAAAGATTCTTCGACTTCGCCGCAGCTCTCATGATGCTAACAGCTCTCTTTCCCTTCCTCTTTTTTGTCTGGCTCTGGCTGACGATAGCGAATAAGGGAGCTGGGGCTTTCTTCACTCAGGCGCGACCAGGGAGGAATGCGAAGATTTTTAAGATTGTCAAGTTCAAGACAATGACGGATGAACGTGATGCTGAGGGCAATCTACTTCCCGATGAAGTGCGCCTGACCAAGATTGGCAGTTTTGTACGCTCAACATCGATTGATGAGCTGCCTCAGCTGATCAATGCGCTCAAGGGCGACATGAGTTTTATCGGACCTCGCCCGCTACTCATCGAGTACTTGCCTCTCTATTCCAAGGAGCAGGCACGCCGGCATGAGCTGCGCCCCGGTATCAGTGGGTGGGCTCAGGTGAATGGGCGCAATGCGATTAGCTGGCAAAAGAAGTTTGAGCTCGATGTCTGGTATGTGGATCACTGCTCGGCTTGGACGGATTTTAAGCTCGTCTTTTTGACCATTAAGAAGATTCTGGTGCGCTCTGATATCAGCTCGACCACGAGCTCAACGATGGAACCATTCAAAGGGAACAATAGTTGATATGTCTAAGGTATATTTATACGGAGCGAGCGGTCACGGTAAGGTGATTGCAGATATAGTACGCGCCAATGGCTTGGAGGTTGCAGCCTTTGTCGATGACAATGAGTCGATAAACGAGCTCTGCAGCTATCCTGTGCTGCATGGTGCTATGGACGTCAGTCCTCTTATCATTAGCATAGGAAGCAATCGCATCCGAAAGAAGCTAGCTCTAGAGCTCAAGGGCGAGTTCATCACAGCGATTCACCCCTCTGCCATTCTCTCGCCCTCGGCAACGATAGGCGAAGGCTCTGTCGTGATGCAGGGTGCCGTTATTCAGGCTGACGCGAGCATTGGCAAGCATGTAATTGTCAATACATCAGCATCGATCGATCATGACTGCCTGATTGCTAATTACTGCCATCTCTCCCCTCACAGTACGCTCTGCGGCAATGTGAGCGTGGGCGAGGGCTCATGGATCTGCGCAGGCGCAACGGTAATTCAAGGCATCTCGATTGGCAAGGGATGCACGATTGCGGCTGGTGCCGTGGTCACAAAGGATGTGCCCGATGGGGCGCTGGTCGCAGGTGTACCCGCAAAAATCAAAAAAACAAACTCATAACTTACATAGACAATGAACAAGAAACCAATTTATTTATGCCTTGCCCACATGGGTGGCAAGGAGCAGGATTTTATCCAAGAAGCCTTTGACACAAACTGGGTTGTTCCTCTGGGGCCCAATGTGAATGAATTTGAGCAGGATATTAAGAGTTACCTCGGTGGGGAGAAGGAAGTAGTTGCGCTCTCTGCAGGGACGGCGGCTATTCATCTGGCGCTCATTCAACTGGGTGTGACAGCAGGTGATGAGGTAATTTGCCAGAGTTTTACTTTCTGCGCCTCGGTAAATCCGATTATCTATCAGGGTGCGACTCCTGTCTTTGTGGACAGTGAGACGGATACGTGGAATATGTCCCCTGCTCTGCTGGAGGAGGCTATACTTGATCGTCAGGCAAAGACGGGTAAGCTGCCCAAGGCTATTGTGCTGGTGCATCTCTATGGCATGCCTGCAAAGATGGATGAGATCATGGCGATTGCCAACAAGTACGCTATTGCTGTGCTTGAGGATGCTGCGGAGGCGATGGGCTCTTGCTACAAGGGCAAGCCATGTGGTACTTTTGGGCGTTTTGGCGTGCTTTCCTTTAATGGCAATAAGATGATTACGACCTCAGGTGGTGGGGCTCTTGTTTGCGCCTCCCCTGAGCAGCAGCAGCAGGTGATGTTCTATGCAACGCAGGCTCGTGAGAACTTTGCCTACTATCAACATGAGAAGATTGGCTACAATTACCGTCTGAGCAATATTTGCGCAGGTATTGGACGTGGACAGATGCTAGTGCTTGATGCGCATATTGCGCATCACCGTCACGTCAATGCGCTGTATCAGGCGGCTTTTGCGGGTGTGGAGGGTGTATCAGTTTTGACAAATCCATCGGCTGATTTTGAGTCGAATTACTGGCTCTCAACAATTCTCTTTGATCAAATTGACTCCATTGATACTTGCGTGGCAATTTGTGAGAGCTTGGGCAAGAAGTCAATTGAGGCGCGCCCGCTGTGGAAGCCGCTGCACTTGCAGCCTGTCTTTGACGGAGCACCTGCTTATGTGGATGGTACTTCTGAGCGTTTATTTAACCAAGGCTTGTGCATCCCCTCTGGCCCTTATGTGACAGATGCGGATGTGGCTCTTGTTGTCGAGGCTATTCTATTTAGTATCCCCTTGAAAAACTATTTTTAATGATACGCCCATATATGAATATTTCTAATTCCGAATCAACACTCTCAGCTACCATTAATTTACTTAGATTTCCACTCACGCTGGCAGTCGTGTTCATCCATGCAAATCATGGCCCTGCAATAATTAATGATTTAGTATTTAGTGAGCTAAGTTCCCACGACTTTTTCGGACTATTTGCGGGATTCATCGTATATTGGGTCGCTTGTGCCGCCGTGCCTCTTTTCTTCTTTATTTCTGGTCTGCTTTATTTCTACAATGTAAAACAACTAAACTATAAGACATACAAAGAGAAGACAAAGAAACGTTTTTTCTCTCTTTGCATCCCCTATCTAATATGGAACAGCGTGGCTTTGCTGATGGCGGGTCTCTATAGTTGCTTTACTATGACGGGGTCAATTAATAGCACATTTCTTTTTGAGCAATTCCTAAAGTTTGACTGGATTCAGGCATACTGGTACGAAGATAGTAATAACCTTCCCGTCCTTTATGCGCTTTGGTTTGTTCGAGACCTCATAGTGATATCACTCCTTAGTCCTATCTTTTACCTAGCATGTAAATACTATTGGGGCATATTTTTAAGCATAATTTCTATCTGTTATTTTACGGGAAACTGGTTTGGCATCCCTGGCTTGGGTCTTTCTGGCTGCTTTTACTTTTATCTCGGCGCATTATTGAGTATAAAAGGCTGGGCGTATATTGAAAAAGCATCTAAAGCAACGCTACCTGCACTATCCCTCTCAATATTCTTTTTTGTTTATAAAACATATGACACATTCCATGGAGGCTCATATACACCTGGCCCCGTTGGTATTTTTCTCAATAGTTTAACAATTTTTCTCCTCGCTTACCTATTTTGTTCTAGGAGTAATTTTCAATTCCCATCAATATTGATAAAATCAACTATGTTTGTTTACTGCTGGCATGGTCTCAGCTTGATTGGAGGGATGGCGATTGTCAATAAGGTGATGGAGCTCTCTGGAGTACCTAATGCCATTATTTTCTGGACTATTCCTTTTATAGTTTATTTTATCAGCACTTCTTTTTACTACATCCTTAATCGTTATATGCCTCGCTTCTACCATATCATTTGTGGCAGATAAAGCATTCCCCATCATGTGGAAGTCTCTGCACTTGTAGCCTGTCTTTGACGGCACACCTGCTTATGTGGATGGTACTTCCGAGCGTTTATTTAACCAAGGCTTGTGCATCACCTCTGCTCCCTGTGTGACGGATGAGGATGTAGCTCTAGTAATCACAGAAATCAAGAATGCGCTCCAATCGCTCTAAATTACTTACGTTAATCAGCTGCTTGCTGCTCTACATCTTGGGGATGGGGGCAGCGATGCTGCTCCCCTTTGAGTTAATGGGGGTCTCTATGCCCTCATTTTTACAGGATAAGGCTTGGGTGGATGATGTCATTCATTTCTTTACTTTTATCCCGTGGATGCTTCTCTCGGCCGCTCTGTTTAAATCTCAGTTAGCGAGAGTTCGATGCTTTATATTGGGTCTCTTGATCGTACTTGGTATTGAAATTGCTCAGATGAGGGTGCCTTGCCGTGGCTTTTCTTTGGATGATTTATTCGCTGGAGCCGCAGGGATGGTTTGTTCATATGTGCTTTTTATACGAGTATGGCGCCGCTCTCATAGCGGGAAGCATGATGTATAGAGACTCTCGCTTGCGTTGCTCTCTGGCTAACTTTTCGTATTTAAAGCACTTGAAATTATTGATGCCATTCTGTTAAATACGGTTTAAGGGGTAGGCTAAGGCTTCTGCTCGATTGAGGAGGCTTCATGGCCTATGGATGTACCCGGCGCTGCCTGTGCCGCGCGGCTTCGCTTGGCGCGGCTCTCTTATGGACCTTTCTCCCCTGAAGGTGTTCTCTAGCCAAGCAAGCCACGAATAAGCAATTAGCTAACTCTAACGTATTTATACTTGACTCCCTCAATCATCAAGGATACAATCCGCAATCTTCTTGCCACCCGATTCATGTTATTTAATTCCTTAGAGTTTCTCATGTTCTTACCACTAGTCTTCTTAATTTATTGGTTCATTGTCAATAAAAGTTTAAAGCTACAAAACATCTTCATTGTAGTGGTGAGCTATCTTTTCTATGGCTGGTGGGATTGGCGATTTCTTCTACTCATTGCCTTCACCTCATTCTGCAGCTATTACAGTGGGGTTTTGATGTGTGATCGCGATGGCGCAGCTAAGCGCACACTACGATTCAAAAAAATCATCACCGGCAGCAATATTGTCTTAAATCTGCTCATTCTTGGCGTCTTTAAGTATTTCAACTTCTTCACAGATAGCTTAGAGACGATGCTGTCGTCTCTCGACATCAGCTTAGGCTGGGTGACCATCGATATTTTGCTCCCGATGGGGATTTCCTTCTATACATTCCAAGCGATTAGCTATACGATTGATATTTACCAAAAGAAACTTCAGCCTACTCATGACGTGGTGGCGTTTTTTGCTTTTGTCAGCTTCTTCCCACAATTAGTGGCGGGTCCTATCGAGAGGGCTACTAATTTGCTGCCTCAATTTGAACGAACAAGGCACTTTGATTACGGTCAAGCTGTTGATGGCTGTCGGCAGATTCTTTGGGGATTTTTTAAAAAGGTGGTTATTGCAGACACTTGTGCAGCTACTGTGAATCCTATATTTGATGACTGGGCTAATATGCCTGGTAGCACTTTGTGGATCGGGGCGTTTCTCTTCACGATTCAAATTTACTGCGATTTCTCTGGCTACTCAGACATAGCGATTGGTACGTCTCGGCTCTTTGGTATTTCACTCCATCAGAACTTCAATTTCCCTTATTTCTCACGCGATATTGCAGAGTTCTGGCGCAGGTGGCACATCTCCCTCTCAACGTGGTTCCGCGACTATGTGTATATTCCTCTTGGTGGGAGTCGGGGCACGAAGATGCTTATTCTACGTAATACCTTTGTTATTTTTGCCCTTTCGGGGCTCTGGCATGGGGCTAACTGGACTTTTGTAGTCTGGGGGCTTTATCATGCCGTGCTTTTTATTCCTTTGATGTTGCTCAATAAAAACAGGAGGAATACAAACACCGCGGCGGCGGGTCGAATGCTGCCCTCATTTAAAGAACTGGGGCAAATATCGCTTACCTTTGTTCTGGTCATGATTGGTTGGGTTATCTTCCGCGCTGAGAACATCACTGAAGCTTGGGGGTATATTGGGGGGATGTTTAGTACATCGGTCTTCACGATGCCTACTGACGTTTTTAGTCTCAAATCAGCCACAGCTCTCATTTGCGCCTTTACACTATTTATAACAGAATGGCTTCAGCGAAATCAAAAACACGGTTTATCTCTCGAGTATCCAAGCTGCATAGCCTTGGTAAATAAATCAAAAAGTGTACGCTATACCATTTACATTTCATTACTTCTAATCATTACTGTGTACATGTATGGAGGAACTTCACAATTCATTTACTTCCAATTTTAATACTCTATGAAACAATTCGCTAAAACCCTTACTCTATTTATGCTGATTTTTGCGTTTATTTACGCAGGAGTAGTCGGCATTTTCAATCTATCCATCAGTAGCGAAATAACTAGAGCCACTACACTAAAGAAAGAATCTCCGATTCTTCTCATTGGGGATTCTCATATCGAATGTTCTGTAAACGACCTACCTTATGAGCAACTGGAAAACAGAGCAACTTCTGGAGAATTCTATTATTTCACATATCACCGAATTAAGAACCTAGTCACTCAAGCTAACGCAGAAAACAAAAAAATTCGCGCCATCGGTGTCACTTTCCACGTCAATAGCATGCACCCCGAAAAAGATATATTCTTATTAAACGACAATATTAAATCACACTATATCACCACATATACACCTATATTTAGAAAACGAGAGTGCCACCCCCATCTATATAATATCCCAATAACTGATTCAAGTTTATCATTATTATTAATGTCTTATTTACCACAGTTTTATGATATCAAAGGCTTACTTACTGTGAGGAAATTTAGAAACATGGAAAACTATAGTGGAGGATTTCGAAGTACTAGAGTAAAACCGTTTACGTACAATGAGGCTAAGCTTAAAAGAATGATGACACAACTATATGCTGAGCCTTCTATCAAATCCGATTCAGACTCAAAGTTTTCAACGCTACAGGTTAACCATCTGGAGCTGATTGCTCAATTAGCCAAGAATCATCATATCCCTCTTGTTTTAATTAATACGCCTCTTCACAAGGACTATAATTCCCACATCCCAGAAAAGCACAAGAGGCAGTTATTAGAATTGGCTGATAGTTTACAACGCAAATTTGGTGCAATCTACCTTGACTATCATGACATGAGCCTTCCTGATAGTCATTTTCGCGATTATAATCATTTAAACCCCACTGGCGCAGCAGTCTTCACCCCTATTTTACTTAAGGACTTAAAAAAACACGGGCTGATAGAGTAGTGCGTCAGCAACGGTGATTGGAGGCGGCTTTTAGTTTACTCTTGGCTGTTGTTTGTGCTAGTATGGAGGCGGTCAGGCTGATTGCTTGATAAGTTTTTCGCGTTGATCCTTCATCGGAGGGTTTGATGCTTTTTCTTAATTTTACTGTTTATCTACTATGTTTGGTTTTGGTCGTAAGTTCTTAGTGGGCTCAGGTTTGCTTGATGGCTGGGTTGATTTACACTCTCATGTACTCTGGGGGGTGGATGATGGCGCGCGTGGTGAGAATCATGCGCGAGAGATTCTTCTTGAGCTCCAAGATATGGGGGTGGCTCGGCATTTTGCAACACCGCATATCATGGGGCAGGTGCATCGTAATGATGAGGTGGCGTTGAGAGCGGCTTTTGATGAGCGAATGGCTCCACTGGCGCTTGAGCTTGAACTAGATATCTCTCTAGCGGCTGAGTATATGCTGGATAATTCGTTTTTGGCGAAGCTGCAGGCGAAGCACGAGCTTCTGACTCTGGATGATCATCGTGTGTTGGTGGAGCTGCCTATGGCGGATACAGGATTTGCTTGGGATGAGATTTTCTCAAAGATTGAGGATGCCGGATATCGTGCGGTGTTGGCTCACCCTGAGCGCTATTCTCATCTTAAGCTCTCCGATATGATGCTACTCAAGGAGCGTGGGGTGGAGTTACAGCTCAATATTCTCTCGCTTTCTGAGTTCTATGGACATCGGGTGCAGGGCAAGGCTTTTGAAATGCTTGCGGCGGCTTTATATGATTTTGTTGGCTCAGATGCGCATGATGCTCGTATGGCGGAGCATGTGAATGTGATTGATCTCACTCGCTCGGAGCGCAAGCATTTTGCAGCACTCATGGAGCGTAGCCGCGGCTTACTGAGCTGATTTACTTTTTGCGCAGCGTCACGCGGTAGTGCCCATTGATGGGGTAATCGGCGATGGCGTCTTCCTCGACACAGCCGCTGCCGATGTTGTGGATGACGAGGGGGCGGCCTTGTTCGCTTTTTTGATCACTGACAATCATGATGTGCGGGATGTTGCCCGGCAGCATGTTGCTGATGATGTCCCCGGGCTGGGCGTTGGCTATGATGGCAGCGTTGCGCTCGGTGCTGTTGTTTGATTTGGGGATGCTGAGGCTCCATCCTTGGCGCTCAAAGTAGCGTCGTTGGTTGGGGACCCGGCGATGGTCGATATTGCGATCGGGTCGCTTGAGCCCCCATATTTGAGGGTAGGCGCGAAAGTTCTTCTTCATATCCAGATAGATGGCTTTCTGCAGGTCAAGACCACTTAGGCGGAGGGCTCGCACGATGACATCGCTGCAGACGCCACTCTGCGCAGCGACATCTCCCCCGGGGTAGCTGATGCTCACGTAGCTGGGGTCATAGCTCAGGGTGATGCCCACCTGCCTGCGGGCATCAGTGACAAGGTCAGCCATCGCGGGCATGAGTGCGAAAAGAAAGATAATGAGTTTTGGGAACATCTCGTTAAACTAGCACATCGGGCGGCTGGCGTAAAGCTCGGAGTTCTTTTTCTGCTGCTGTTTAAATGCTTTTTTACTAAATTCTAATCTTATCAATCACTTGATCTGCTTGGCATAATGATCAGATTTTGCAAGTGTGAAATTTAGCATTACACGATGCCAACTTGACTTTCGCGCTCTATCAGGTATGATTTTTATACCTGCCGTGATGGTAGGTGTTTTATTATGTTCTATTCAAACAAGTTAATTAATAGCCTTGTACTGCTTGTTGGCACAAGCTTGTGCTACGGCAATGATCTTGAGCCTTTTAGCTCCCCTCTCGCTAGCGCCCTCAAAGAAGGCGCCACTGTAGAGCAGGTTATGAAGATTGAAAATACTCAGCTGCGCTCAGCTGCCGCCCAAATGTTAGAGGGCAAGTATTCAACAGATTACCGCGTTGCTCAGTTCGAGCCTGTCCTTGATCCTAAGGAATTGGGTCGCCAATTGGTTATTGGCTCCGGCTACAGCCAGTATCAAGGTGTCACTGGTATTGTCCTGCCTAAGGGTGAATCTACAGTAATTGTGGAGGGTCTGCCTGCTGGGCGTGTGATTGGTTTGCTCGTTCCTGAGCTTGATCGCCAACCACCCAATTTTAAGGAACCTACCAAAGACCCTCGAGGCTGGGGACTACACAAGCAGAGTGTTACGCTCAATAATGGCGTCAACAAGGTCAATCTCGATAAGGGAGGCCTCGTTTATGTGCATTACTACAGTGATATGCCTAAGAATGAACCTGCGGTAAAGTTGCATTTTGTCAACGGCACAGCACAGGGCTATTTTGACATCACAAAGAATGATGATGAAGATTTTGCACGCATGCTCAAGGAGGCTAAGTTCCCTTATTTTGATGCGGTTGGTCGTCACAGCCAGATGATTTATCCTGTCGAAGCTTACAATCGCCATACAGGCACTCGTGGCTCTGATCTAGTGAATCGTTATGATGCGCTTGTTGAGGCTCAACATGAGATCATGGGCTTGAAGAAGTACAATCGTGTGCCTGATAACAAGATTTTGGCTCGTGTGAATTACAATTACTACATGTTCCGTGATGGTGATGGTGTGGCCTACATGGGCGGCCCTGTTGCGTACGCACTGGGTATGGTTGCTAATCCTGATTCTGTAATCAAGGGTGATCCCTGCTGGGGCTTTAGCCACGAGGTAGGTCATGTGCATCAGCTGCGCCCCTATTTCAACTGGGGTGGTCTCGGTGAAGTTAGTGTGAACATCTTTGCGATGCATGGCACGATGTCTCAGGGTAATGCTAGCCTGCTCAAGGAGCGCAATACTTATGCGAAGGCTCGCAAGGCTATCATTGATGCTAATATCAGCTACTTGGAGCATGATGATGTGTTTGAGCGTTTGGCTCATTTCTGGCAGCTTCAGCTCTACTTCAGCAAGAATGGTCACAAGGATTTCTATCCTGACCTCTTTGAAAAGCTGCGCCAACAGGCTGCCGCCAACACCGAAGATGGCTGGGGTGCTCGTAAGGGGAATCCTGCGGTCTACCAGCTCAACTTCGCTCGTCGCGTATGTGAGGTGGGTCAGGTGGATTTGACTGATTTCTTTGAAAAATGGGGCTACTTCAAGCTCGGCAAGTTTGATGTTGACGACTACGGTACTTATCATTACACAATGACTCAGCAGATGGTTGATGAGTGCAAGGCTGCTATTAAGGCCATGAATTTGCCCAAGCCAACTGAGGATGTGACTCTCATCGAGGGTTAAGCTCATTGATTTAACTTTTTTCTCAAGCGGGGAGGAGCTCAGGCTCTTCCCCGCTTTTTTTTGTCTCTCTCTAGCATCGGCATTGTTTTTACAACGTATCTCGTGTATGCTTGGTTTATGAACGTTTTCTCCTCATGCTGGAACAGCCGCAAGCACCGTAATGGTGAGGCGATGTGTGCAGAGATCCATGCTCTGGGCTTTGATCGTATTGAGGTCTCCCACGGCTTCTCTATGGAGTTAGTTCCTGGGCTGATTAAGGCGGTGGATGAGAGGCTCATCAAGGTGGAGGGCGTGCACAATTTCTGCCCTGCTCCGATGGAGGTTAAGGGGGATATCCCCGATATCTATCAGTACACCTCACACCGTGACTGGGAGCGCAGCCGCGCTCTACGCCTCACGATGGAGACGATGGAGTTTGCCGCGCGTCTAGGGGCTAAGTACGTGGTGCTACATATGGGGCGTGTGCACTTGATTCGCGATGATGAGGGTAGCCGCAAGCTGGAACGTATGGCGCGTGAGGGCTTGCTGGGGACGCGTGAGTATGCTTTTTACAAGGGGAAGCTGATGCGCGAGCGTATTGCCAAGGCTCCTCTCTACTTTGATCGCGCTCGCGCCGCGCTCCATGAGCTCGCAGCAAAGGCTAAGGAGCTTAATCTGGTGCTGGGCGTCGAGGGACGCAGCCACTATGAGCAGATGCCATCCGAGAGTGAGATGCTGCTGCTCATGGAGGAGTTTGCCGATAATCCTCATGTGCGCTACTGGCACGACTTTGGACATATCCAGCGCAAGCACAATTTACTCTTGCTCGACCATGAGCAGTATCTGGAGGGATTGCAACCCTATATTTATGGGGCTCATGTGAATGATGTGCAGTGGCCGCAGCGCGACCACCGTGCGCCTTTTGCAGGTGGAGATGTTGACTTTGACCGTCTTATCTCACGGTTCTTCAGATACGATATGCCTCTAAGCTGGGAGATATCCTCCTCGGTGACGCCAGAGCTAATCAGGCGTTGTAAGTCCCACTGGGATGAACTGATGGGTCAGCTGCCTCAATAAGGGGCATTTAGATTGACAAAAGCTCAGTGGCGGCTTATAGTGGCTGCTTATTCATGAGTAACAATTTTGACAACAGCACAAGTGGCGGTGAGGGAAGCAGTAGATCCCAAGGTAATTTTAAGCGTGAGGGCAATGGTTTCCGCCGTGAGGGCAGTAACCGCAGTGAGCCCGATGCGGAGGAGCGTCGTGAGATGAATCGCGCACGCCGTGAGCGTCAGGCTGCTCGCCGCGAAATAGGTTTCCCACGTGCAGGCGGTGAACGTCGCGAAGGTGGTTTCCAACGTGCAGGCGGCGAACGTCGCGAAGGTGGTTTCCAACGCGCAGGCGGTGAACGTCGCGAAGGTGGTTTCCAACGCGCAGGCGGTGAACGCCCTGAAGGCGGCTTCCAACGTGAAGGTGCTGAACGCCCTGAAGGCGGCTTCCAACGTGAAGGTGCTGAACGCCCTGAAGG
>CAMQZC010000003.1 GCA_947039485.1 uncultured Verrucomicrobiales bacterium
GTGGCAGCCGTCCAAGCTTCGGCAACCGCGATGGTGGCAGCCGTCCAAGCTTCGGTGGCAATTCACGCCCCGAATAAAAACATCTAAGTCAACAAGCCAGGCAGCAATTTTGCTGCCTGGCTTTTTTTCTTGAACAAGAGAGCCTTACACTGTATCATAAATCTATAATGAAATTTCCCATCCTCGTCAGCCTCCTTTTCATGAGCAGCTACTGCATGTCAGATGACTATTTGAGCAGTAAAGATAGCCAACTTGAGGCTAGACTCAGCTCACTCAAGCAAGACGCCAGAGAAAACAAGGATCCACGCGACTTAAAGCAAATTGCTATGCGCTATACGATTAGCGGCAAGATGGAACAAGCGCGCGCCTGGTCAAAGCTCTATACCGATGAGCTGCAAAAGCGCTCCGATGCAGGGGATATCATTAGCAGCCTCAAGCTAGCCTTGAGCTACATCCGCGGAGAGAACATGCTCAAAATCGATACGGACAAAGCCATCGCCCTCCTCCAGAAAGCGAGCACAGCAGGCGATCCCAGCGGGGCCTACATCCTTGCGGAGCTTTACAAGCAACAATCTAAAGACAAGCTCGCCATTGAGAGCTACAAACGAGCCTACGAGCTCTATAGCCAGCAAGTGGCTACTAACCCCAAGAATCCCACAGCCCTCTACTGGCTAGGTAGCATGAGTCTACAAGGTCTCGGCTGCGCAGCTAATCCCAGTGAGGGGCTCCGTCTGCTCAATGAATCAGCCGCGCTCAAGAATCGCTGGGCAGTCCTTGAGCTCTTCAAGTGCTACACCAAGGGTGAGCACACAGCTAAGGACGAAGCTAAGGCCATCCATTTTGCCAAGCTCCTCGCAGATGAGCACAAAGAGAGCATCATGGCCTACACCGTTGCTTGCGCCTACCTCAATGCTCAAGGCGTGGAGCAAAACATCCCTCTGGGCGAGCAGTATCTCGATCTCGCAGTCGCAGGCAATGTCCCCGATGCCATCACCCTCAAAGCAGCCCGCCTCGATGAGGCAGGCAAATACGCAGAGGCCGCTCCCCTCTATAGCCGTGCAGCCTCGATGGGCAACGACTACGCAGCCGCCCGCTTGGGAGAACTCCTGCTCAACGGAGCTGATGGTATTGAGCAAGACCCCGAGCGCGCCATCTCCCTGCTCCAACAAGCCAGCACGCAACTTGGATCCCCCAAGGCCTCATTTATCCTTGCTGAGTACTACAAGAAGGTCGGCGAGCCTGAGCTTGCAAACGAGTACTACTACAGCGCCAGCGATCGAGGCGTCAAGGAAGCCATGGCCGCACGTGGACTCATGCACATCCTCCCCAACTCAGGCATGAACTGGAATCCCACACGTAGCTATTTTTGGTGGAAAAGCGGCGCGGAAGCAGGAGACGCTACATGCCAAACATATCTCAATTTGTTCCTCTTTGGCTTCGTTCCTCTGCTGTTAATCATCTGCTTCTTGTCCCCGATCTTACTCATCAACTACCTGAGCCGACGCCGCAATGGCCGCGAGAAAATTTGATCTACTCGCGCGGCTACAAGCCGCAGCCGACCCCAAGCATGCTGCGTTTATCCGCAAGCTCATCCCCGGGGTATCGCTACCCCTGCTCGGTCTGCGCATGCCTCTACTGCATCGCATTGCCAAGGATTTAGCCCGTCAGGATGACTGGCGCGACTACATCGACAACTATCCAGCAGCTCAATGCATGGAGGAGAGCATGCTACGTGGATTGCTACTAGGGCAGCTCAGTGAGCGCAGCTGTCCTATCGAGTTACGCCTCAAGCTCATTGAAAAAACCCTGCCTAGCCTTGACAACTGGAGCCTCATTGATTCCTGCGTCACATGCTACAAATTTGCGCGGAAGCATCCAGAGAGAGTGTGGGAGTGGTTGGAGCCCATGCTAATCTCCCATCAGGAGTATCAAGCGCGCTTTGGCGTCGTCATGCTACTCTGGCATTACTGTGATAAGCCAGAGTACGCGCAGCGCATTGCGACAGCTCTACCCCTCGTACCCTCTGGCGCCTACTACTGTGATATGGCCGTGGCGTGGTGCAGCTGTGAGCTCTGCATCAGGCAGCCCGTCTGGGGCAAGTATCTCATCCACGAGAGCAGGCTTGCGAGCAAAACGCGCGCAATGGCACTACGCAAGATTCGCGAGTCCTACCGCATCAGCGATATTTGAGCCTTAGCAGTTATCGTCGCTATGAGCACAGATCGGCGGCGGCGCATTCTCCTCATGGAGTAGCTGCTCGAGTGAGATATTTTTGAAGTAGTTGTGGGTCAATTCATAAAACCCAGTCCACACAGGCAGTGTCTTGCAGTTCGCTGCGAGGGGGCAGCGATTAACAGCTTGCTCAAGGCATTGAACTGGTACCAACTCGCCCTCCGAGCAGCGCAGGATATCCAGCAGGCTAATTTCAGCAATGGGACAAGCGAGACGGTAGCCGCCTCCTTTACCGCGAAAGCTCTGCACCAAGCGAGCTTGAAGCAGGAATGAGACAACGATCTCTAGATAGCGCACCGTAATATTTTGGCGTTTAGAGATATCTTTGAGAGGTACCCTGTTGTTTGTACCATGTTGAGCTAAATCAACCATCACGCGGATGGCGTAGCGTCCTTTAGTGGATATGCGCATCATAATTTGAGAGAGAGAGAGGTAAGTTAAAGCAGTAAGATAATGCATGAAATATTAGTTCAGGTCAAGGAGATTATGCAATAGATCAGCATTTTGAAGATCATTCCATCACCAAACACTCGCAGCACAATGCTAGTTCATCAGGGTCAAGCATTGCGTTGATAAACGATATTCGCTCATAATATCCAAGCTCCGATACATGGATGGGACAACTCTTGATCTGCCCCGTTTTGAGCAAATGCGCGCGCTTGCAACCAGCGAGCAGTGGCTGATCTGGCGTATACCAAGAGCCATCACGCAACAAAAGCACATTGGCATAACTCGAATCACGCAGATAGCCACCCTTTGTAAAGAGAACATCATCCTCAGAAATTGTATTGACCACCCTCGTGATGCACGAGCGATCAAGCCACTTGTGCTCATAGCGCAGCTCGGGGCACTCAAGCAAGCGCAAGGAGCGCAGCGACCTCACCACATAGGGTTCAATGGTCAGATCATGGACACGAGCATCAAGCCCATAGACCAGCCGCAACTTGTGGCGACCGTCCTGCGGGAGTTCTAAATGAGCTAGTGACTGCTCTAGCGAAAGGCAAGACGCAGTGCCCAGAGCACGATTCACGCGCTGCTGGTGCTCCGAGAGCAGCTTGAGCTGCCCGTTGAGCACGCAGATGCTCTCAAGTAGTAAAGGGGACATAAACTTTGTGAATCATTTCTTCATATTCTGACTCCAACTCACTCTGAGCTGTAATACCGCCACCGCTTTTATAGACAAGCTGCTGCTCAACCTGCTCTATATAGCGTATCGTCACCGCAGAGTCCAGACTCTCTCCATCAAAATAGCCAAAAACCCCTGTGTAGAAGCCTCGGTCAAAGCCCTCAGCCTCCTCAATAATCTCCAAGCTCCGTCTCTTAGGGGCGCCTGAGATGCTGCCTGCGGGCAGGAGTCTCGCGAGTAGGCTACCCAAGCGACTATGCCAGCCATCAGGCAAATCACCCACAAGCTCGCTACTCGTCTGCAAGATACGACCGCGAGAGCTCTCAATCTCATCGATATAGCGGTAGCGTGGAACATGGACATTCGCGCAAATCATGGAGAGGTCATTGCGCAGCATATCCACGATGGTAGCGTGCTCGCTCGCCTCCTTCTCACTCTCCATCAGCAGCTCTCTAGCATGAGGGAGGGAGGCATCAATCGTCCCCTTCATCGGGTAGGTTGCTGCCTGATTGCCGCGTATGCGTAAAAAAGTCTCAGGAGAAAAGGAGCAGAACTCCCCCTCAATCATGAGGCGATAGGGAGCCTTAGCTCTGGTGATAATGTCGCGCAGCGTCAAATTAGAATCCAGCTGCGTGGGAAAGCAGAGATTGAGCAGATAGCTATCACCGCACCTGAGCTGAGAGGTCACTAGGTCAAACGCCACTTTGTATCGAGCAAGCGAGATTGGAGAAGGCTCAAAAATGATCCTCTCGGGTAACGGACTAGGCTCAGCCATACGTCGAGCTAAAGGAAAATCAAAGAGCACATGCTCAGGAATATCCTGAAGCGCCCAAAGATATCCTCGCTGAGCATCGTAAGAGATGACAAATAGAAAAGGCTCACGCGCCGCCCCCATCTCATTCATACGTTCTATCCACTCATTGGCTTGCAATATCACGCAGCTATGCTATCGGATTTCTACACAGATGGCAAGCGTCTATCAAGCACTACTTGTCTAGACCTCTACTTATTCATCAGCACAATGAGCTGACTAAATGCAAGAAAGCCCCATTTTAAGCTCGCCAATACTGCCTATCTATGACAAAATATGCGAAGTAAATATGAGCGAAGTAACTACTCCAACTTATCGTCGAATCCTGCTCAAATTGAGTGGCGAAGCACTGCGTGCACCAGGAAGCAAGGATAACATCTCACCCGAGATTGTCTTTCGCATTGCTAAGGAAATAGCTGAGGCTCAAAAACAAGGAAACCTTCAAATCGCCATCGTCGTCGGTGGTGGTAATATTTGGCGTGGAGCCAAGGCCAGCGTTCGCGGCATGGATCGCCCCACGGCAGACTACGTTGGCATGCTCGCCACGGTAATGAATGCACTCTCCATCTGCTCAGCTATCCAAGAAGCTGGTGTCAACTGTCACGTCCAAAGTGCCATCGAGATGAAGAATGTCGCAGAACCCTACAACCGCAACTGCGCACGAGAACAACTCCGTGCAGGCCAAATCGTCGTCTTTGCAGCAGGTACAGGCAACCCCTTCTTTAGTACCGACTCAGCAGCAGCGCTTCGCGCCTGCGAAATCAACGCGGATGTTGTCATGAAGGCCACTTCCGTCGACGGTGTCTATACAGCCGACCCCAAGACTGACCCCAGCGCCGTGCGCTTTGACACAATCAGTTACGAAGAATGCATCAACCGTGAGCTCAAGGTCATGGATCAGACAGCATTCACGCTCTGCAAGGATAATAACAAGCCCATCATCGTCTTTGACATGCATGAGCCCGGCAACATCACCCGTGCCCTCCTCGGTGAGCGCATCGGTACAATTGTTGGCAACTAATCCCCTGCCCCTCTCATACCAACCCCTAATATTTCAAAATACAACACAATAACACTATGGACGAAGCAACCCTCATGATGGAAGTCGAAGGCTCAATGGAAATTATCATTGACCGACTCAACGAAGACTTTGATGGCTTACGCACTGGCAAGGCCTCCCCCGGCCTTGTTGAGAACATGGAAATCAACGTAATTAGCTACGGCAGCACGATGAAGCTCAAGAGCATGGCTGTGGTCTCCACACCCGATGCACGCAGCATCCTCATCCAGCCATTTGATCCAAGTACGCTCAACGACATCAAGCGATCCATCGAGTCAAGCCGCCTCAACCTCACCCCCATCATTGATGCTCGCTCTGTACGTCTCCCCATCCCAGAGCTCTCTGGTGAGCGTCGTGTGGAAATGTGCAAGTACGCCAAAACCCTCGCTGAGGAAACACGCGTGCGTCTCCGCTCAGCTCGCAAGACTGGCATGGGCGCCATCAAGAAGCTCAAGGCTGACAATATCCTCACAGAAGACGGTGTCGTAGGCGCAGAAGAAAAGGTGCAAAAGCTCACTGACAAGTACGTCAAGGAAGTTAGCACTCTCCTCGAAGCCAAGGAAAAAGATATTGCAACGGTATAATCAATACAATCATCAACACCCCACATCCAACACTATGAGCAACTCATCCACAAATGTCCTCGCTAAGGGCATCGAAATTATTGGCTCGATTCGCTTCCAAGCAGACATGCACATTGATGGCAACATCGATGGAGAGATCCACTCCGACTCTGGCAAAGTCACCATCGGTGACCAAGCCGAGATCAAAGGCAACATCAATGCTGGCGAAGTACAGGTCTACGGCCAAGTCGATGGCAACATCACCAGCCAAAGCTGCCATCTCAACAGCCAAGCTCGCATCAACGGCGACATCACCACGGCCACCCTCTCCATGGAGCAAGGTGCACGCCTTGAGGGTAAAGCCAAGATTGGCTAATTGCAAGAATCTTCTTTCAAACAAAAGAGCAGCTGCTATCATGCAGCTGCTCTTTTTTGCGTGCCTAGCTTAGCCGAAAGCTAAGCGCCTAGTGATGATCTCAAAGCAAGCGAAGAAATCTAGACAAAAAAGCCTCACTCACGAATGAGGGAGGCTTCTTTATTTTGGGTAGTTTGAAAGTTGTTGTGCAGCTTTAAACTTAGTTTGATGATGGCTGGATTTTCAGTACCGCAGCTTTAAGTTCTTTACCGGCAGTGAACTTGACACGGCAGCGAGCAGGAATAACAACATCTTTCTCCGGGGAGCGAGGGTTGCGTCCAACTTTTTCTTTGACAGCCTGCACCTCAAACTTACCGAATTTACGGAAGATTACGGAGTTGCCGTTTGTCAAAGATTCTGCTATGATGTCAATTGTTGCCAGAAGCGCTTTGAAAGCCGTTGCTTGATTAAGGCCGGTCTTTTCAGCAATCATACTGGCCACTTCTTTTTTAGTGATGACTTTGGAGTGTGACATGACACGTAGTGTACCACAATGATAACCATCTTGCAAGCTTATACTTGGCGATTTATATATTTATATTCGTTTAGGGCTAGCTGGAGCTAGTAATTTGACTCCTTATCAGAATAAGTAAAGAGGGCCACAGCGTATGCTGTAACCCTCTTCCTATAGTTAATTAACTAATATTAATTAGATTATCTCAGCTAATCACTTTTTCTTAGCAACAGTTTTTTTCGTCGCAGCTTTTGGGCTACTCTTTCGCGTGCCACAAGCTTTCTTTTTTGCGTCCAAGGGTCTCAAGCTGCGTTCATCTTGAGACCAGCTCCAATCCCAACGAGAGAGCGAGCAGAAGCAGCCAGCGAGCAGATCAACAGAAGCATCGACATCCACCTTATGGGCCATCTCAATGCTCTGATGCACATTGCGCACAGGCAGGGAGATTGCACCAGCAATGGAGCCACCAGCAGTATATTTTTGCATCGCACCAGCATCAGTACCACCTGCGCAAAGCATCTCGTACTGATAGGTAAGCTTCTTTTCTTCCGCGACCGCGGTCATGAAGTCAACCATGCGCTTATCGGTGATAATGCTGCCATCATAAAGCTTGATAGCGGTACCCTTGCCCAGCTCACTGCACTTATCATGCGCTAATGAGCCTGGAGTATCGTAGGCAATAGTGACATCCAGAGCAAAGGCAAACTTAGGCTGAATAGCCAAGGTTGCAACTTGAGCTCCGCGTAAACCAACTTCCTCCTGAACAGTGAAAACGGCATAGAGGTCGTAGTCAGGCAGAACGCCCGCGGCCTTCATCTGACGGGCGGCCTCGATGAGCATATAGCAGCCACCGCGGTTATCAATACTCTTCACATTCAAGCATTCACCCATTTCAACGAGGTCACCTACACGAGTAATAGGGTCGCCAACCTTTACCCACTTAGAAACTTCTTCCTTTTTCATGCCCAAATCGACAATATAGTCAGTAACTATTGGCATCTTGGTACGCTCTTCAGGGCTCATCACGTGGATGGGCTTAACTCCCATGCAACCGGGCAAATCTTTTTTGCCGTGAACGGTAACACGCTGAGAAGTGAGTGTTTTTGGATCAAAACCACCCAGGGGCAGGATACGAATAAAGCCATTGTCATCAATATGCCTCACCATAAAACCAATCTCATCCATATGAGCAGCGCACATAATAGTATTTTCACTACTCTTACCCTTGATCAGGGCTGTGACATTGCCCATGTTATCAACCGAGATTGAGTCAGCAAGGGGTGTCATCTCACGGATAACTACCTCACGGATAGCATACTCAAAACCTGGTGCACCGGACACCTCGCAAAGTTCTTTAAATAAAGTGACGTTCATCAGGCATGAGTATACTCTTTTGTCTGAGCATGGCAAGCAGATTTCTAGTCTGCATGTTAAGCATGGCAAATATCCCAGATATCAGGAACATTCGCACACAGAGTACTCAAAAGTGTTATCTTGCTAACAAATAATGTATCAAGCCCTAACAACGAAGCTTCATCGTGGGCTCGCTGCTCAGAAGCTATTCTCTATCTAGCGATTCCTTGACTGTAAATCTACGGACTGATACAATTTGTGGCAGGCGCAGATCATAGTGACTGCGGCAGCTTGAAAGCATCTACTACAACTACATTTAATATCAAAAACTCCCCAACCGAGGGATTCCGTTAAAACTCAAACGGGGGGCCGCGTCAAGCAGCCCCCCGTTTTTGCTTAACAAAAGGCTCTGAGCTTGACGCGCACGGGCTTCTGTGCTAAGTTGAGCTGGATGTTTAGCCGATCTCTCATCTCTGCCTTCTGCCTTATCGCTCTTGGCTGCCAAACGCAGTCTGATCCGCGAGATAAAGACGTGAACTTGGACAAACAGAGCCAGCCAGCACCTCTCTATATTGGGACCGTGCAGCAAATCTACCCCCAGCACAAGTTCGTACTCGTGCGTCTGGTGGGCCCCCAGCCAGCGGTGGGCACCACGCTCATCTCTCATCCAGCTGATAACAGCAACCTGCGCATCGGCAATCTAAGCGCATCGGCTGAGAAAATTCAAAACAGCATCAGCCGCATGATTGCTGCTGATTGGCGCGGTGGCGAGGTCATGCGCGGTGATGCCGTCTACATCTACCGAAATATCAGCGACATTGCCAAATCCAAGGATGATGGTAACACAAAGCCTCCAGTTGGCAGCAATCTGGGCGCTAATCCTGTAGCAACTGCCTCCGCTAGCACCAAGACCAATGCAATCAATCAGACCGCTGCTAAGATGGAGAATAGCAGCTCGAGCCCATTTGAGCCCACTGCTACCCCCAAGGATGCGCTACCCAAGCCCTCCCCCAGCCAACGGAGCACCCCAAAGAGCGTCATCGATGTACCCGATAATATCAATGAATGGGACCTCTAAAATTCACCCCCCCCTATAACATAACATGAGATTACAATACTACGCCGACGAAGAAGGCGAAAGCGTCATTGGCCTTTGGATACCCAAACGCAAATGCTTCATCGACGTAACAGAGCAAGAAGACCAACTATGGAATGCCATGCAAGCTGATGGCAAGAAGCTGCGCAAGGAAATCGAGACTTGGATAGCCCAAGGTGCTAGCGATGGTGTCGAGGTTGACATGGAAGGACTTGTCCTCTCCAGCGCCCTGCATGTGCAACCAGGCACCATAGCCTGCCTCGGTCTCAGCTATGCGGATCACGCCGCCGAGTTCAATCAAGGCGAGCCCCAAGAGCCTGCTATCTTCCTCAAATCCACCTCGGCCATCAGCTCTGACCTCTCCTATGTCATCTGCCCCGAGGGCGCAACCAAGCTCGACTATGAGGTCGAGCTCGCTGCCGTCATCGGTAGCCCCCTGCACCGCGCCAGCGAGGAGGAGGCCAAACGCTCCATCATCGGCTACACCCTGATGTGCGACTACTCCGAGCGCAGCTACCAGCTTGAGCACGGTGGTCAATGGACCAAGGGCAAGAGCTATGATACCTTTGCCCCCTTTGGCCCCATGCTCGTCACAAAGGATGAAATCCATCATCCCGATGAGCTCACCATCCAACTCAAGGTCAATGGCGAACTACGCCAGTGCGAGAGCACTTCCAAGCTCATCTGGCCCGTCGCGCAGCTCGTTGCCTACGTCTCCCAGTTCATGACACTCAACCCTGGGGACATCGTCTCCACAGGCACCCCCGCAGGTGTCGCCATGGGCAGCAAAAATCCCGTCTACCTCAAGCCAGGTGACACTGTCGAGTTCGGCTGCGATGCCATCGGCTGGGTCACTCAGAAAGTCGAGACTGAGAGCGATTTTTCTTAACATCCTTAAAAAAACATTGAAATATCTCCGCAGCTCCTCTAAAATATGGGGAGCTTGCGGCAGACTCAAGGCCATTCACCCGCCAACATCTGCCACAGCAATCTGATATCCCCCCTACGCAGTGTCCCCCATCCTCTACAAACTAGCTAAAAAAGCGCTCTTTCAACTCGACCCTGAGCGTGCTCACACTCTCACACTCTCAAGCCTGCGCGCCGCGGAGAACATGAACATTCTCTCAACCCTGATGGGTCCACCAGAGAATGACCCCATCGAGATCATGGGTCTACAATTTCCCAACCGTGTCGGTTTAGCCGCCGGTATGGACAAGGAAGCTAACTGCGTCGACGCCTTTGGTCGCATCGGCTTTGGCTTTGTCGAGGTAGGCACACTCACCCCCAAGGCGCAGCCTGGCAATCCCAAGCCCCGCGTCCATCGCTGCATCCCTCAGCAAGCTATCATCAACTATATGGGCATCAACAACCCCGGGATTGTTGAGGGTATGGAGAATCTCTCCGCCCGCAAGAGCTTCCGCGGTGTGGTCGGTGTCAACATCAGCAAAAACACCAGCACAGCTAATGAAGACGCACGCGCAGACTACCTATACGGTCTGCGAGCCGCTTGGTCTTACGCTGATTATATCGCCATTAATTTCTCCTGCCCCAACGTCAAGAATCTCTGCAATCTCTTACAGGCAGCACCTGCAGCGGACCTCCTTGCCAGCCTCAAAAGCGAGCAAGCCAACCTCAGCACAGAGACAGGACGCTACGTCCCCCTCGTGATGAAGATCTCACCTGACATGGGTGAGGGGCAAATTCGCGAGCTCAGCAAGGTCTTCATTGACTGCCAGCTCGACGGGCTCATCTGCACCAACACCACCACCACCCGTGGCGGAGTTGAAGGACATCCAGCAGCCCAGCACAGTGGAGGCATGTCAGGCAAGCCCCTCTACGACAAGTCCACCGAGGTACTCGCCGCCTTTGCTAGCGAGCTTGGCGGTAGCATCCCCATCATCGGCGTAGGAGGCATCAACAGCCCCGAGGATGCCGTTGGCAAGCTCAAGGCAGGCGCTAGCCTCGTGCAGCTCTACAGCGGATTCATCTACCAAGGTCCCAATCTCGTGAGAGAGAGCGTACGTGCCATGCGAGCCTACACGGAGAGCCAAGGCTAACACCTCTACTCTCCCCCCATTTCTACAACGCGCTATGATTCCCATTCATAGCGCGTTTTTTATCTCATTTCCCATCTGACAAAAAGCACAAAAAAACCGACAAGTTGACACATATTGTTCTTCCCTGAGAGCGGTAAATCAGCTATACTATGGCTCGGTACATGTAACCCTTGTACCGAGATTGACATGAAGATTGTTCTTGCATATTCTGGTGGTCTTGACACATCCGTTCTACTGGTGTGGCTCAAGGAGAAGTACAACGCCGAAATCATTGCTTACTGCGCTGACGTAGGTCAGGCAGACGAGCTTGACGGTATCGTTGAAAAAGCACTCGCAACAGGTGCATCTAAGTGCATCATTGGCGACCTTAAGGCCGACTTTGCTGCCAACTATATTTTCCCCATGTTCCAAGCGAACGCCGTCTATGAAGGCCGCTACTTGCTTGGCACATCTATCGCTCGCCCCTGCATCTCTAAGGCAATGGTTGAGCTCGCTATCGCAGAAGGCGCAGACGCCATCGCTCATGGCGCAACAGGCAAGGGCAATGACCAAGTTCGCTTTGAGCTTGCTATCAATGCACTGGCTCCCCAGCTTGACGTCATCGCCCCATGGCGTATGAAGGAATGGCGCGATCAGTTCCCAGGCCGCTCCGAGATGATCGAGTACGCCGAGAAGCACAACATCGCTATCCGTCAGAGCATGAAGAAGCCCTACTCCATGGACCGCAACCTCCTGCACATCTCCTATGAGGCAGGTATGCTTGAGGACACATGGTACGACGCAACAACAGAAGTTGACCGCGAGATGTACCTACTCTCCACAGCTCCTGAGGATGCACCTGACTGCCCCGAGTATCTCGAAATGCTTTTTGCAAAGGGCGACATCGTCGGTCTTAAAAACGAAAATCTCAGCAGCATCATGGCTGAAGTAGGCTGCAGGTCGACAGGTGAGCAAGACGGCTACACACTGCTTGACCCCCTCAGCGTCATGCTCGTCCTTAATGTCCTTGGCGGCAAACACGGTATTGGCCGCGTAGACGTCGTGGAAAACCGCTTCGTCGGTATGAAGAGCCGCGGTATCTATGAGACACCGGGTGGCACAATCCTCCTTGCCGCTCACCGCGACATCGAGACCCTCACCATGGACCGCGAAGCCCAAAAGCTGCGTGACTCCCTCATCACAGACTACGCAACCATGGTCTACAATGGCTTCTGGTTCGCCCCTGAGCGTGAGGCCCTCCAAGCCCTCGTCACATCGACACAGCAAACGGTCAACGGCGAAGTACGCGTCAAGCTCTACAAGGGCAACGTCATCAACGCAGGTCGCCGCAGCAGCAGCAACTCCCTCTACAACTACGCCATGGCCACCATGGAAGCAGACTACACAGAGGAAGACTACAACCAAGATGACGCTAGCGGCTTCATCCACCTCAACGGCCTGAGGCTCAAGCAGTTCAGCCGAGTGAACAACAAGTAAACTTATTCTAAAAGCCGCCCTTTTTTTAAAAAGGGCGGCTTTTTTTATTATAAAAAATCATGAGCAACGCTCTCCCCAAGCTCAGCTACGTACTTCTCGCCCACAATCGAGAGCAATACATTCGTGCGGCAATTGAGAGCGCTTTTGCTCAAGATTATAAGGGGGAACTCGAGTACATCTTTAGCGACGACTGCTCCACGGATGGCAGCTATGCGATCATGCAGGAATGCGTAGCCAACTACAACGGCAAGCGCAAAATCATCCTCACTCAGACAGCGCAGAATGGGCATCTCGCCCTCCACACCAACCACGCAATCAGTTTCGTAAGCCTCGATAGTGACTGGATAATCCGCGCTGATGACGATGACTACTCCAGCATCGACCGCTGCAGTCTTATCGGCAAAGCAATTGCGGATAACTCAGGCTGCAGTTACATCGTCACAGCTGTGAAAAAATTTGATGACAGCATGGACGCAGACATTCTCAATGAATCAATGCAACCAGCACAATCAGTAGATACGAGCTACCGCATTGCCGACATCAACACAGGCTGCGACCCCATTAAGAATCATAACCCTCGTGATTATTCCTACAAGGCATGGCACATGGATTGCTTCCGACAATTTGGAGGACTCCATGCTGATGGCTACTATGTGGACGATCTCTGCTGCTACTTCCGCGCCAGCATACTTGGCTATGGCGTGTATATCGAAGGAGCCACAGCTGTATTCATGCGCACGGGCAGCAATAACATGTGCCGAGGTGGCGATGACAACTCGCGCGGCTACCAATCCATCATCAGGCTTGAGCGCTTCACCGACAAGTACTACAACCTCACGTTCATCCCACTCAAAGAAGATATTGCAGCCTACGCAAACTATCTCAATGAGAGATCTATAGAAGCTAATGAGTTCATGAACCAGCTAGATGAAGAAATCCAAAAGCGCATCATGCTAGCTAGCTACTGGCGCAACGGAACAATTAACCGCCTTAACCTGCGACGCAGGATGGGAGCCAAAGGTGTTTTTAGCCTCTTACGCTGCCTTCCCTTGCCTCTCTTTGCTCTAATCCAAGCCTGCTATCGCAAGCTGAAATAAAATAACTATGAGTTCTCGCCAAAAAATAACCATATTGGCAGACTACCCTACATGGTTGATAGATCCAAGTATTCCCCAACTACGCCATCTGACGAGCCACACTCAGTGATGATTTTGAGGCACGAAACGATTACAACACACACTGGATTACCCGCCGAATGGGGCTCTCCCAAAAAATCATAATCTTTATCTCAACTCAAATAATGTGAAGTATTACACCTGCTTGTTTGATATTCCTCGCAATGTAACAACTTTTTCTTTGATTCATCAATACATCCTCCAATATCTAGAAGATTTTTCTCTCATTTCACAAAACAAACAACACCAACATATGACTGATCCTCTCTCCGTACTCTTCCACCCTCGCGCTTTTTGGGAAAAAAAAATCAGTGGTGTAGCTCGCTATGTCTGTGAACTAACACAGGAACTGCTTCATCAGGGAGTATCTGTGCATATTCCCATCCGCGACACACCCACTGAATATCTACTCAACGCCAGCTATTTCTCAGAAATGGCAGCATCGACACCAACACCCTCCCCCCTGCTCAAAGCAATTTGTCAAATTGGCTGCAAGTACGAGAAACAAGGGCGCTTTCGACGACTCATCAGGCGACATGAGGGTATAAAAGCATTACAACAAGGAGGGTATGATCTCATACATCCCACACATAACAACTCGTTGGAAATACTAAAATATCGCGGAAAAACACCCTTAGTAGTTACCGTGCATGATATGACCCATGAGTTACTCCCGCAAAGTTTTCACCCAAAAGACCCCTCCGCCTACCGCAAAAAAATCATGGTTGATGCAGCGGATCGAGTCATAGCAATATCCCAGCAAACGAAAGACGATCTCGTGCGCATCTGTGGCACAAACCCGAACAAAATTGATGTCATTCACCACGGCAACTCACTCATTTTGCCAGAGGGATACAAAAATCACCAACTCAACACACCTGAAGAATACCTACTCTTTGTGGGTCAACGTTTTGGCTATAAAAATTTCACACGCTTCCTGAGAGTATTTGCTCAATTAAAGGAAACACAGAGAGACTTACACCTTATTTGTGCTGGAGGTGGTGCATTTACCACGGAAGAAAATATACTCATGCGACAACTAGGAATCTCAGACGTGGTCACTCAAAACTGGGTTACCGATGAGGAATTAGCCATACTTTATAACAGAGCAAAGGCATTTATTTACCCATCTGAATACGAAGGTTTTGGTTTACCTATACTCGAAGCTTTTGCATGTGAAGCTCCCGTACTTTGCTCCAGAGCTAGCTGTTTCCCTGAAGTTGCTGGAGATGCTGCTCTTTATTTTGACCCCTGCAGCGATGAGTCAATGCTACATAGCCTCAACCTTGTCTGTAACGATGAAGCTATACGCCAAAATCTCATACATAAAGGCATAGAACGTGTGTCCCTATTTAGCTGGAATAAATGCGCAACAAAAACACGACACTGTTACCAAAAAACCATACTCAGCACATGATTAAAGTTATCAAAAAGAGCCTCTTCATCCTCATCTACAAAGCGGGTGAACTCTACCTACGACACAAAGGGGTCAGCACAGGCGCAGACTGCCGCGTCCTCGGTAAAGCATTTGTCAAAAAACACCCTAGTTCCAGCATTAGTATAGGCTCGGGCTGCAACCTTATCTCAAGCGTGCGCTTCCACCCCATGTGTAATCAACCTGTGCGCTTCAACACAACGAGCGCCGCGGCGCGCATTGAGCTTGCTGACCATGTAGGCATCACTGGAGCTAGCCTCAATTGCAGCCTCCTCATCCGCATCGGTTCAAAGTGCATGATTGGACCCGATGTCTATATCCGAGATGATGATGGGCATATGCCCGGCCCTGATGGCACATGGCCAGGCTGCGACCATCTCTCCGCTTTCGCCCGTCCCGTCATCATCGAAGAGAGTTGCTTTATTGGCACCAAGGCAATCATCCTCAAGGGTGTCACCATCGGTCGTGGTAGCGTCGTCGCCGCTGGCTGCGTCGTCTCCAAGGACATCCCGTCCGAGCACCTTGCCTTTGGCAACCCCATGCAGCTGCGCCCCCTACCTGAGAATCTCAAGTACAAGAACGACGGCGAGGCAGCAATGTAAGCCTGCGCCACAGACCCTCCAGTGGGCCATATTGGAAATAGTGCATCCAGAGAGCACAAGCAAGCAATTGCGCAAGGTAGAGGAGTATCCCTATCGTCATGACATCGAGACTCGAGAGTGTAGCACCCAGCCCCAGACCCCAACCTGCGAGCAAGTAGGTCATCACGATACTCTGCGAGATGTAGCAGCTCAGGGTGCATCGACCCATCGCACATAGAGGACGAATTACGCGGATCATCCATGACTGCATCAGCAATAGACTGAGGCTAGCCGCAAAAAAGAGGGCGTAGCTTTCGCTATAGAAAATCTTGAGCAGCACAGGGAAGCGCTCTTGCAGAGGGCTGAGGCAGACCCCTTGGATCATCAGTGTAAGCAGCAACAACGCAAGACTCATACCAGCCAAAGCACGAGGCTTATTCATGATACCACTGCGACCAGCAATAATGCCCAGCACAAGCATCGAGAGCACGCCTAGCAGCCTATTGCTCCATATCATATAGAGGAACGCATGATACAGTCCCTCCCAAATATTCCAAGATGCCAAATCCCACCAACTTGAGCCTAAGCTAGAGGGCATGGATGGTAGATGAATGCTACGACAAAGATCCTCATACCAGAGGAATAAGAAGTCTGACTGATGCCAATAATCATTCCACATCGCCTGTGGAGCCAGCAAGAAGATGGTGGCCAAGAGCCAGAGCCAACGCGTTGAGATCTTATAGAGAGGAACGAGAATCAAGCCCATCACAGCAAAGATCATCAGGATATCCCCACTGTAGAAAAGGCGGTGTAGGAACCCAAATACCATCAATATAATCAAGCGCCAAATATACGGAACCCGGAAATCAACGCCTCGCGACTCAGCGCGGCTCAGCTGCAGGTAAAAGCTCAGGCCAAAGAGGAAGGAAAAAAGCAGATACGCCTTGCCCAAGAGGAAGTACTCGTAGGAGAAATGAGCCAGACTAGCAAGCCACGAGCCCTCGTGCACAGAGCTAAATAAATTGTAATAGTCATGGCAATGCACCATCAGCACGGCAAAGAGAGCAATGGCTCTCAGCGCGTCGAGATGGGCTAGTCGGGACGAGTTCATCAATGCATCTCATCAATCACACGGGCAGCTTGCTCGCGAGCCCAAGAATCATCCTCAATAATCATCCTGAGTTCCCCCTGATAATCTCGAGGAGTTGATGATGCGAGCACGCGCTCTACAGTCCGCCAAATACCAGCAAAACTCACGCGCCCTGCAACAAAGGCCTCAACAGCCACTTCATTAGCGGCATTGTACATTGCAGGCATTGTCCCTCCCTGCAAGCCAGCCTCACGAGCCAAACCAAGCGCAGGGAAATCATCCCAGCGTGGTGCTTCAAAATGCAGGCTACTCAGCTTAGCCAAATCGAGCTGATGCAGGGAGTTTGGTAGGCGATGGGGCCAACTCACCGCATATTGGATGGGGAAGCACATATCGCTAGCGCTGAGCTGCGCAAGAATTGATCCATCGCGATACTCGACCAATGAGTGAACGATGCTCTGGGGGTGTACAATCACATCCACGCGATCCATGGGGATACCAAAGAGCCAGCGCGCCTCAATCATCTCGAGCCCCTTGTTGAACATCGTGGCGGAGTCGATCGTAATCTTCTGCCCCATCTGCCATGTTGGGTGCTTGAGAGCCTGTGCGAGCGTGACCATCTCCAACTCAGCAGCAGGCGTCTGGCGAAAGGGGCCACCGCTAGCGGTGAGTATCAGGCGACTGACCTCATCAGCTCCTCCCTTGTGCCCTTGAAGGCATTGAAAAATTGCATTATGCTCGCTATCCACAGGCAGCACAGCCACGCCCTTGTCAGCAGCGCGCTTCATCACAACCTCACCAGCCATCACGAGAATCTCCTTGGAGGCAATCGCCAAGTCCTTGCCCGCATCAATGGCGGCAAGCGTTGGTGCGAGACCAGCCGTTCCGATGATCGCGACAAGCAGCATATCTGACTCGGGGAGGCAAGAGAGCTCGCAGAGCCCCTCAGCTCCAGCCAGAATAGTCACATCTGAGGGCAGTAATGCACGCAGCTCAGCCACGCGACTCTCATCGTAGATGCAGACCTGCTTCACAGCAAACTCACGAGCCTGCTCAGCGAGCAATTTCGTATTGCTGTGAGCCGCCAAGCCAACAACCTCCATACATTCAGGGATATCACGTGCGACCTTGAGGGCACTTGTGCCGATGCTACCTGTAGAGCCGAGGATGACGACTTGACGTTTCTTCATAACTGGATTTGATTCTAACACAGACACTATACCTTATCAAGCCCCCTCTGCAGGAAGTAAAGTCCTGTATAGACACGAGGGTCTATCGACTTACCTGCCTGCATCTGCTGAGCTAACCAAGACTCAATCTCGCTCTCAGCAATTTCGTGAACGATAATATTTTCACCATCAACACCACCACCTACATGTAGACGACGCAAATCGGTAGCGAGGTAAAAGGCAATCTGCTCAGAGCTAAGCCCTGGGGATGAGGGACCGCGAAAGAGCAGCTCAATCTCCCCGGCCTCATAGCCAGTCTCCTCCAGCAACTCGCGTCGAGCGGCGGTAGCTTCCTTCTCTGGTCCCTGATCACCACAGAGTCCCGCCGGAAAGCAGATACTCTGCGCCCCGATGGGTGGGCGAAACTCCTCTACCAGCAGGATGCTGCCATCGGGCGTGCGCGCAAAAATCATAGCTGCTGCCGCATCATTCACGCGAGCGCAGTACTCCCAGCCAGAAGCTGTTGCACGAAGCTCCAGAAATCGGCCTTGATATTGAATCTTGTCCATCAAATAAAAAAGGCGGTGATTCCATAAGAACCACCGCCTCGTTGTATAAACTTATTATTCGCGCACAAGCGCTTGATAGCGCATGCGGATCTTTTGTGTAATAGGACCTGCCTGACCAGTACCGATGGGACGGCAATCGAGCTCAGAGACAGCAATCACCTCTGCGGCCGTACCTGTAAGGAAGCACTCATCGGCGGTGATGACATCAAAGCGATTCATCACAGACTCCTTGACGGGAATGCCAAGCTCTACACAAATATCAATAACTGCGCAGCGGGTAATCCCATTGAGGGCGCCCTCTGTCACAGGAGGTGTTGCTACTACGCCGTCTTTGACGATGAAGATATTATCACCTGTGCACTCTGCGACATTACCGACGCTATTGAGGATGAGAGCCTCACCTGCACCGTGCTGAATGCACTCCACCTTGGCCAAAATACTATTGAGATAGTTGAGGCTCTTGACCTGCTGGCAAAAAGCATCAGGCGTAGGACGGCGGTAGGAACTGGTGATGACCTTGAGGCCATTTTCATACATCTCTGGTGGGTAAAGAGCAATTGTGCGTGCGATAATTACCATGCTAGGACAGGGGCAATTACGGGGATCGAGACCGAGGTCACCTACACCGCGCGTGACAATAAGACGGATGTAGCCATCCTCCAGCCCGCTGCCTGCTACTGCTTCCTTTGTCGCTTCGCAAACCTCATCAAAACTCCATGGGAGCTCAATCATGAGATAGCGCATGCAGTCAAAGAGACGCTTAATATGATCCTCTAGGCGGAATACCTTGCCAGAGTAGAAGCGTATTCCCTCAAAACAACCATCTCCGTAGAGTAAACCATGGTCGAAGACTGAGATTTTAGCATCCTCTTCCTTGACCATTTTACCGTTGAACCAAATTTTCATTTCTTGCATAATCTTGATGTAACAGAGCTATTATAACCCTTTGCTTTCAATTGTGAAGCTCAAAGTTCCGAACTTTGGCTTTCATGCCACAATTTAGTGCTTATTTTCCCAGCGTTTTGCCTTAAGAGCCTCAGCGGCAGCAGCCATCTGAGCCTTATGCTTGCTAGGTCCCTGTCCCTGCCCCAATTCGAGGCCATTCCAATAGACGCGGGCCTCAAAAGGCGCGGTACCGAGGCAACCCAAGGCAACAGCCTCATAGGTGGGGTGCTCGTTGTTGATGGATTGCAGCAGCTCAATGAGGGCGCCCTTGGGGTTACTCAGCTCGCTGGTGAGCGCACCCACCTCCTCAAGGCTCTTTTGAAGCAGATGGAGGCATACCTTGCGGGCGGCATTGTAGTTGGAGTCCATCATTACCCCCCCAATGACTGACTCAAATGTATTGGCAAGAATGGATGATTTGCTGCGTCCTCCATCAGCTTCGAGCTGTGGGCTAAGCTGCAGTTGCTCGCCCCAGCCGAGATCGGCAGCGAGAAGGGCAAGATTGCTACGACTCACAATCGAGGCGCGCATCTGGGTGAGTTGTCCCTCACTAGCCTTGGGGTAGAGCGAGAAGAGCTCGCGACTCACCACCAACTCCAGCACAGCATCGCCGAGATATTCAAGACGCTCATAGTTGAGGTTCGTCCTCTTCTTCTGGTCAACACTCGGGTGAGTCAAGGCCTGTTGCAGCCATTGTTCATCAGTAAATTCGTAAGCTAATACGCTCTCAACCTTCATCAAATCCATGGGCACTATACTAACACAGCTTATGAGACTTGGCGAGTCCAAAGCGAGGGTTGTTTCTTCAATTCTCGCAGGCCGTTTTTGCCCATGAAGCTCAGCGAGAGCCTCTTGGTACAAAGTTGGATTAAGGGTGAGTGAGCCCTCGTCCGCAAGGACGCAGCCACCCAGGATGAGTAGATAGAATACGCCACAAGATCTCATAACCGCTACAATATTAGCGCCTCATCCCCTTGACCGCACGTCGTGACTCAGGGTCGCAGATGAGAGTCCATACCTCCTGCAAGCCAGAAGAGACAAAATAAGGCTCGTTGACATGAGTAGCCATGATGTTGTTAATCGTATTTTGATGATCCGAGATAATATTAAAATCGGCAGATGTCCTATGACCAAAGTAGGGACGCAAGCCATCAAAAGTACGTTTAAGCTTCTCACTAACGGCCTTAGCGCTCGCCTTATCGGTAACGGTAGATACCAGTTTATGAGCCTCAACGAGAGCTTCAACCTCAGCCTCAAGACCACGAGTCACAGACTGAGCAGCCAGAGGAGCTACGCTAAATACACAGAGGATAATCAGAGAAAAAAGTAGAGAGATAGCGCGCATATTGAGAAATGGATTTATTGACTGCAACTTATCATAGCTCAGAGCTCATGTCAACTCGAAAAGGGGCGCTTCCAGAGAAAGAGCGTAAAGAGAAGGAGCGTCACTGCCAACCCCAAATAAGTGCTCAAGCCAATAGGCATACCAAGACACTCAGGCGCATGGAAGAAATAAGTCACGCTAACCATACTCATCATCAGAGCAAAGGGTGTCACGATCCAATGGCAGCGACCACGCCCGCGCATAACGACAGCAATCGTCCAGAGAGTGGTGGCTGCGAGCATCTGGTTAGCCCAGCTCAAGTAACGCCATGCCACACTAAAATCAAGCTGTGTCCCCACAATAACAATCGCAAAGATAGGCAGCGCAATCATTAGACGCGAACTCACCTTCTTTTGAGAGAGCCCACAAGCATCAGCAAGCATCAGACGCAGACTACGCAGAGCCGTATCACCCGATGTGATGGGCAGCACAACAACCGCCAGCATGGCGAGGGTCGCCCCAAACCCCCCGAGGAAATAATCACAGACAAACTTCACCGCAACACCGGGGTTATTCAGGCTAAGGTCCCTAAAGCTAATAGCATTCTGAGCGCTTGCACCAATGACCGGGAGCATTTTACCAGAGGCCTGCTCGACTAAGTAGAAATCAGTAATCATATCGCGAAAGCTCAGACCAATAGTACACCAGATGAGCGTAATCACGCCCTCGGCAAGCATGGCCCCGTAGAACACGCTCCTAGCCTGCTTCATACTGGGCAGACAACGGACCATCAGAGGGCTCTGCGTCGCATGAAAGCCCGAAATTGCCCCGCAGGCTATCGTCACAAAGAGCATCGGCCAGATACCCAGACTCTCATTGGGATGCATGTTAGTAAAGAACTCCTTATGAGGAAGAATGGGAACATCGCTCATAAAGAAAGAAACGACCAGCACCAGCGTCATCGCCATAAACATCAGCCCAAAGGCGGGGTACGCCCGACCAATGAGACTCTGAATGGGGAGTATTGTCGCAAGGAAGTAATAAAACATCAAGGCAAGCACCCAGAAGGCGAGCGACAAGTCTAGACCACCCAATGAGGGGAAAACAGCATAGAGCATACTCGCAGGCCCCAGAGTAAAGACCACGCCCACAGCAAGGACAAGCATCGAGCAAAGAACCAAGGCGGCAACCTTACCAAACTTGCCCAAGTAACGTCCCACAATCTCAGGCAGATTCTCCCCCTCATGCTCCGCGCTCACCATCGCGGCGTAGAAGTCATGGATTGCGCCAGCAAATATGCAGCCAAAGACAATCCAGAGCAGAGCCACGGGACCAAAGATGCAGCCCGCCAGTGCCCCAAAGATAGGACCAAGCCCGGCTATATTGAGCAGCTGAATCAAAAAAATGCGCCAGAATGGTAGCGGTTCAAAGTCCACACCATCGCGCTGGGCATAGCAAGGCATCTTCATATCCAGATTAGGACCATAAACACGCTGGGCAAAACGCCCGTAAAAACGCCCCATTACAAGAAGAAACAACAAGGATAAAATTAATATAGATGCGCCTAACATAGTTGCCCTATTATAATAACATCGAATAAAGAGACAAGAGAAATTATTAATTTCATTTAAATAAATCACCTAACTCAACACGCCTTAAAGATAAGAAAAAATACTTCATCAAGAAAAAACACCCCACAACAACATGATCACAGCCATCGTCAACTTCGCGTTCAGTCTCGCCCTACTCTTTAGTTAATCTAGCGGCTCGGCTGCCGAAAAATAGACTTGACTTCGTAGAGTCCTGCATGCATAATTAAGCGCGTACAAGTTCTGGTCAATAGATTGGGGCGGGTTTTTAGACCCGCTCTTTTTTTATCGACCGATACAGCAACCCCACGAAACACACCTTATCACAGCATGGCCAGCACAGACATTACCGCACTGATTGACTACTACGTCCGCGAAAAAGACATCACAAGCGAGCGCGTCCTCTACGCACTCGAGGCCGCATTCCTGACGGCATACAACAAGATGGTACCCGGAGCTGAGCGCATCGAAAACATCAAAGCCGACATCAACCCTCAAAAAGGCACGGTCAAGATTAAGGCAATGCTCACTGTTATTGAGGATGAATTGCTTGATGACCCATTCAACCAAATTAAGCTCAGCACAGCTGAAGCTCTGGCCAGCCGCCGCGGACGCGAAATCCAAGTAGGTGACAGCATCGTCGCCAACGTAACCCCCCCTGACTTTGGCCGCATCGCTGTACAGACAGCACGCCAGACCATGCAGCAGCGCATCCGCAAAGCTGAGCAAGAAATGCTCGCTGACGCCTTCCGCGACCGCATCGGTGAGTTAGTCACAGGTACAGTACGCCGCTTTGACAAGGGTGATGTCATCGTGGACATCGAAAAGTTTGAGGCAATCGTCCCTCTCCGTCAACGTATTCCCAACGAGGATTACAACCAAGGCGACCAAATGCGCTTCTACGTGATGGAGGTACGTGATGGTCTCCGCGGCAACGAGCTCGTCGTCTCCCGCAGCCATGCGAACCTCGTGCGCCGTCTCTTTGAGAATGAAGTACTCGAAATCGCAGATAACACCATCGAGATTGTCAACATTGTGCGTGAGCCCGGCTACCGCACCAAGATGATTGTACGCAGCAACGACCCCAACATCGATCCCATCGGATCCTGTGTTGGTATGCGCGGCATGCGCGTCAAGAATGTAGTCAATGAGCTCAATCGCGAGAAGGTTGACATCATCGAGTACACCGAAGACAAGGCCGAGCTGGTACGCGAATCACTCGCTCCTATCGAGCCTGTAGAAATTACGGTCGATGAGGAAAACCGCGTCGTCCACGTCATCGTAGAAGATGATAAATCTGCCGCCAAGGCAAAGGGTCGCAAGGGTCAAAATGTACGACTCACAGCTCGACTCATCTCCACGCTCGAGGAGCGATGGGATGTGCGTGTTGACCCCTACAACGAGAACTCCCGCACCGAGGCAATTGCCTTGGAGGGCGCAGCCGCACTCGTCGCCCACCTCGATATCGATATCGAATTAGCGACCACAATGATTGCTTGTGGCTTTACAACCGTAGAGGGCATCGCCTCCTACGTACAAGCCGAGGATCTCACTGAGGCTCTCGGTATCGAGGCTGACAAGGCCAATGACATCATCGAAAAAGCCAAGGCCAAGGCCTAAGCTTGAGCGGCTCGACCAGTACCAAGACAACAACGATCGGTACTGAGGCTCGAGCAAAGAAACACCAATTTTAATCAACATGCCCACGCAAAACGACCCCGCCCCAAAGAAAGAAACCCTCGATCTCCTGGGAGGACCCAAGAAAAAAAGGACAGTCAAAACAGCGACTCCGCTCGCTAGCCTCGCTAACCCAAACCAACTGAAGGAAGCGACCAAGCCTGCACCTAAAAAAGAAGCTCTCGACCTACTTGCACCCCGCAAGCGCAGGCCCGCAGCAAGCGCCACGGTAGACACGGTAGAAGAAGCTCCCCAGCCTATTATCGAAGCAGAACCCGTCGTCGAGGTAGAGGCTACCAATGCGCCTCAAGCTGCCGCATCAGGTTCAGTTATTACCACCAAACCCCCCATCACAGTGGCGGACTTTTCTGTAATACTCGGCCTCAAGCCATTCAAAATCATTGCAGACCTCCTCCCCATGGGTGTCTTTGCTAGCCCCTCGACCATGCTTGATGCTGATCAGATGGCTAACCTCTGCGAGAAGCACGGCTTCACCTACGAGCGCATCAAGCGCGAAAAAGGTGCTGGCGTCAAAGCTCAAGTTGAGGACATCAAAGAGCCTAAACCAGTTGCAGTTGAGGAAGAGCCAGAGGATGCCCTTCAAATCCGCACACCTATCGTCACGGTTATGGGTCACGTTGACCACGGCAAAACATCCCTTCTCGACCGCATCCGCTCCGCGAATGTTGTCACAGGCGAAGCCGGTGGTATCACCCAGCACATCGGAGCTTACACCGTTAATCACAATGGTCAGAACATCACTTTCCTTGATACGCCAGGACATGCCATCTTTACCGAGATGCGTGCACGTGGTGCAGGCGTGACAGACATTGTCATCGTCGTCGTTGCAGCCAATGACGGTATCATGCCCCAGACTCGCGAGGCAATCAAGCACGCGAAGAAGCAAAATAAGACCATTATCATCGCTGTCAACAAGTGCGACCTCCCACATGCAGACCCCCTGCGTGTACGCACACAGCTGATGGAAGTAGACGTACTCACCACCGACTTTGGTGGCGAAATTGAGTGCGTTGACATCTCCGCAATTACCGGAGCTGGCATCCCTGATTTACTCGAACTCATCTGCCTCCAAGCTGAAGTTCTTGAACTCAAAGCTAACCCCCGCGCCAACTGCCGCGCCTCCATCGTGGAGTCCCGCATGGAACAAGGCAAGGGTTGCTCCGCAACAATCATCGTCGAGAGCGGCACCCTCAAGGTAGGTATGCCCTTCATCTGCGGTCCTTTTGCAGGCAAGGTCAAGACCATCTTCAACGACCGTGGACTACCAATCAAAAAGGTACTTCCCGGTATGCCCGCTGAGATTTCTGGTTTCATCGACACCCCCAACGTGGGTGATGAACTCGTCGGCATGGACAATGAGCGAGCAGCTCGCAAACTCTCAGATGAACGTCTGGAAGTACAGCGCAAGACGCGCCTCAGTGGACCTTCCCGCTCACGTCTCGAGGACATCCTCTCGATGATGAATGAAGGCCCCAAAAAGGCTGTCATCAAGCTCTACCTCAAGGGTGACGTTCAAGGCTCCGTTGAGGCGATTAAGAACGCCATCATGGACATCAAGAGTGAGAAGGTTGAGTGCCAGTTCATCTGCACCGCAGTCGGCCCAATCACTGAGAATGACGTCCTCATGGCATCATCTGCAGACGCAATCGTACTGGGCTTCAACGTCAAGGTTGAAAGCAATGCTGTACGTGCCGTCAAGAAAGAAGGTATCCAAGTTAAGATTTACTCCATCGTCTATGAACTCATTGACCAAGTTAAGGATGCCATGCTCGGCATGCTTGCTCCTGAGACCCGTGAGACCGTTATTGGTCACGCTGAGGTACGTCAGGTCTTCAAGCTCATCCGAACAAAGGGCAAGGCAGCTGGTTCCTACGTCACCGATGGTAAGATGAACCGCAACGCTGAAGCTCGTGTCAGCCGCGAAGGTCAAGTCGTCTTTGATGGCAAGATGTCCACACTGCGTCGCTTCCACGATGAGGTTAACGAAGTCAAGGCAGGCCTTGAGTGCGGTATCCGTCTGGCTGAGTATGATGACTACGAAGAAGGTGACATCATTGAATGCTACACTCTTGAAAAAATCAAGCAGAGCCTCTAAGCAACCTACCCCAATCTATATCTATGGCATCACGCCGTCTAGACAAAGTAAATGAGGTGATGAAGCGCGAGATTAGCGCGTTCATCCAAAAGGATTTCGAATGGTCAAGTACCATCGTCTCCATCATTGACGTCAAAATCACAGACGACCTCCGCGAGGGGCGAGTCTGGGTGGGTGTCGTCGGTCGAATGAGCCCAAAGCAGGTTATTGAAAAACTCAATAAAAGCCACGGATTCATTCAAAAGGCAGTTAGCAGACGCGTTGTACTTCGCTGCACACCCCGTCTCACATTCAAGCACGATAACTCAGCCAAACGCGGCGTTGGACTTGTCCACCTCATGGAGGAACTAGACGAGACCCTGACCAAGGCACCACCGCTCCCCGAGGGCGAGTTTGACCCACAGATTTAAGAATCTCCCGCCTTATGGCACAACACATTAGCATCAGACGTATTGGCGCACCCCTGCCAGCACTTTGTCTGCTGCTAATTTTGTGTCTAGGCTGCGCGCTCATTTATCTCTCCATCTGGGGTATCCCCAGCTCTATACTACGACGCATCGAGACACGCTGCGCCGCTCAGGGTATCTATCTCAAGGTTGAATCAGCATATCTGAGCTACGCCGCGGGCCTTGGACTTCAAGTAGAGGATGTTGATATCTATGCTAATCTCAACAGTCAACCTATCATCCAAATTGAACGTGGTGAAATCTACCTCAGCCTCATCAAGCTCATTACGGGAGAAATCCAGCCCGATTTCATCAAGATAGAGAACAGCGAGCTCCACCTGCTCGTGAGCAGCAAGGCCAAAACAGTGGCGCAAGCTGAATATCTCCACGTCAAAAAAATCAATCTGCAAGCTAACTTTGATGATCATGGGCGCATCCGCATCAGCAAAGGAAGAGCCCTGCTCCAAGATATACCTATCACACTTAACGGCACACTCGAATTCCCCAAAGTTAAACACCAACTCATCTATGGTGATAACATGCAGCAAGAGTTGAAATTGGTCGAGAAATTTGATTTAGAAAAAATCATTGAGCCCTATCAATCTAATATTGATCAATGCTATACCGTCATCAAGGAGCAAAAATGGGATGATAGCACACGTCCTGAGCTCGATTTTCGAATCAACTTCAAGAGCCCTGATAATTTGCGCTGCACGTTCAAGGCGAAAGCTCCACGGATCAGCTATCGTGCGCTCCATATGAAGGAGGTCATCGCTGATGTCAGCTACAACAAAAATATCATCCTCATCAATAAGCTCTATGCACTTGATGCAGACAACAACTCCCCAATCCTACTTCAGGGAGGCTATGACATTGCTCAGCGTACGCTCTCATTTAATCTAGAGAGCCGTATCCCTCTCATTGAGATTATCAAATCCATCAATGAGCTTGAGAAACATCCACTCTTCTCAAGAATCAGCGTAAGCGATAAAGACGAGCACAGCTCATTAATTGAGATGCGAGGTGACTTGCAATTCAGCGAGGACTACCTCCCGACTCAGCTTGCGATCATCGGAGAGATCAAGCAGGACAAAATCAAGTTTAACCGCGCCCATATTGAGTCTATCGATCTCTCCTTTTTCTACCGCGACGGTGACTTCTTCATCGACAATGCGCTCATCCAACTCGACAAGGGATTCATCAAGGCGCATGCACACCTAGAGAATGGCGAAGGTCTCGCCAATTTCAGCATGGAGTTCCCCAGCGAGTACGGCTTAGCTATTCTAGAAAAACTAAGCGATACCCCAGGCGCGCAGATACTCCCCGATGGTCTCGATATCAAAGGAATGCTCAAACTAAACATCGAGGCTATGATGAAGGCGCCGAAAATTAAGCAGGACTCAGAGAACCTACTTGATAACCTCCCTCGCATTGAGAGCATCACCCTGCGCAGCCATATCGGCGAGCTAAGCTACAAGGATATCTGCTTCGAATCTGCTGCATTCCAATCCTTTGCAACCGGTGTGTACCTCAATCAAGAGAAACGCATACACAGCATCCAATCACTGCAACTTAAACTCACAGCTGAGCAAATCAAGAAAAAAGCTACAGAGGATGATAAAGGCTACATCAACACGCAAAAGGTCAATCTCGCCCTCTTCCTCGAGAACTGCTGCATCAATGATCAATACCAGCTTGAGAGTCTTAGTATAGCCGCATCTGAACTACAACTTAAGCTATCATCATTGATGAGCAATGATGCCAAGCTCGGTGAGTCTACACTGAAAATTAAGAGCACAAGCAACATCACTCCCTTTAATCATCCACAAATTAAAGATTTGGCACTACGCGCGCACTTCGATAGCAAGCAGTCAATGTTAAGGGATATCCAGCTGGGCGACATCTCCATCAAGGCAACCAAAAAGAGCGATGAACACATCAACCTGCATTTTAACAGCCTCATTAAAGATTCAAAACATCAGCCACTGAGTTTCCAAGCTAACTGGATGCCAGAACAAGCAGTTCAAGTTGAAAATATTATGCTCGACTTGCCATCACAACAACTCTACAGCATCCTACCAGAGAAATTACTCGAGAGCAATCACATCAAATTACTCGGAGACATCAAGCTTAAAGCTGGCCTGCGCCTCCTCATTGAAGAAGGCACTCCTTTCTTTCAATCTGGCTATGTCAATCTGAACGAGTTTAAACTTGAGCGAGAAAGCTATAAGACATTTGCCCTGCGTGGAAAAAAGAACAGCATTAACATCACAACAAAGGCAAACTTTGATGCAAACGCTAATGGAAGCTATGACTACAAACTCAACAAACTAAAGATTGCTCACCATAGCGGCAAGTTTCTCGCTGATATCACTGGCAATAGCGCGCGAGGTCTCAGTATTAAGGGTAGCAGCACGATCCGCCTCGACTATATCAATGAGATGATTGATGTAAATGGGGCACACCGCATCATGCGTGACTTTCAATTTATCCCTAAATCACTCTGTGATGTAGCAGATTTGAACTGCGTAATTAATTATGAGAAGGAACTCGATATCAAGGCAACAGCCAAGCTCTCTATAGATTATCTTAACTACTTCCTAGGCTCAAAAATTGATAATTACGATCCCTATGCGAAAACAATGCCAGTCCTAGAGGCAGGTAAAGAGATCGAAAGCCTTCGCGATGATTTAGGTGAAGTAGTACACGCTAGTGTCAAGCAAGTCACCGCTGATCTCGACTTAGACATCCTAATTGATTCAGATGCGGCTAATCCTGCTGACTCCATTAAGACCTGCCGCATTGCCCTGCTCAACCCTAACCTCACCTATGACAACTCAATATGGCTCAAATTGCAAGGCATTAAGAATGGTGAACTTTATAGCCAACTCAAGGGAGACAACGTAATTATTGATATCGGCAAAGATTTAGTCGAGCTCAATAACATCAAGGGCTATGCCTATCCTGACTATTCTGTTGGTATCTTCTATGCGCCACTACGCTATTTTCTGCGTGATCTCATCTTGCAAAAACCAATCTACGTAGAGACAGGACGCTGCGTCTTCCCCATCCTCGTGGATTGTGATGTTAAAATGTTTGCTAAGATCAAGATTGGCAGCGAGGATGCCTTTTCCTACAAAGCCATTGGCACAAAAATACCACTTAGCGACTTTAATGGATTTATCGATTTACAAGACACTTATATCTTGCTAGATGATCTCAATAGCGTCTGTTGGGGTGGAGTCGCTAATGGCGCCATCAAAATTGATTTTAGCAACATTAAGCAAACTGTTTTTGATGCCTACTTCAAACTCGATGGAGTCAATATAACTCAGTTGGCAAAATCATACGACCGAACCATCACATCAGGTATCGGACACGGAGAGATCAGACTCCAAGCCGTTGGCATTGGCCTCGAAGGACTTGAGGCTTATGGCAATCTGCGTGTCATTAATAGTGATCTGCTTAACCTGAGTATTTTCACCCCAGTCTCCGATCTCATCTCCCACTTCCCAAGCTACTTTGAGAGGCTCAATAAGGCCGCTGAGGAGCTTAACCCCGCAGATAAGCCTGGCTTCTTTAAACGACAGTACCTCAATCTGGGCTATTTAGCGGCTAAGTTAGTACGTTCAACGAGCGACGCACTCGGTGAGACCACTAATAATATCCCCGGTGCAAACTACATCATCCGTTATGATCTCAACGATGCCAAGGGAGATTTCCTCATCAAAGATGGCTTGATTTCTAGCAACAACTTCATTGCGGAGGGCACAAATCTGAGCGTTGATCTCAAGGGGAACATCAGTCTCACTAATGGAGAGCTGCATCTCAAACTCTGGCCCAAGGTGAACAGCCTAATCTCCGTGGCTGCATCTCCCCTCACATTGCTCTCCAACCAGCTCATCGATATTGACCTCAAAGGTCCAATCAAAGACCCCAGCTGGACCATTGGTCTTAATAGCGAGGTAAACGGCCGCAAGCCGATCAAACGCATCAAGGCTAGCAGTATCCCTCGCGCCAAGAAGAAGTCAAAAGCGAAGCATTGATACAAAAAGCGCTGAAGCCCACAGGCTACAGCGCTTTATAATTTACTTATGCGAGGTTTTATCCCTTACTTGCAGCCAGAATTTGACGGCAAGCCTTCACCGTATTCGCAAGGAGGAGCGCAATGGTCATCGGACCAACACCACCTGGTACAGGTGTGATGGCAGAGCAATGATCCTTGACATCATTAAAGTCAACGTCACCTACGATGCGATAGCCACGAGGGCGAGTCTCATCAGTGATGCGGTTGATACCAACATCGAGAACTACGGCACCAGGCTTGATATAATCAGCCTTGACCATTTCAGGCCGTCCAACTGCAGCAACGATGATATCTGCGCGGCGGCAGAGAGCGGGGAGATCCTTTGTGCGTGAATGAGCAACGGTGACCGTGGCATTAGCCTTCTTGCTCATCAGCAGATGTGCCATAGGCTTGCCCACAATGAGGCTACGACCGATAACAACAGCATGCTTGCCAGCGGTCTCGATACCATAAGCTTTGAGCAGCTCCATGCAACCCAGTGGTGTGCATGGGACAAATCCAGACTCATCCTCGAGCACCAGTTTGGCGACATTAATAGGGTGGAAGCCATCGACATCCTTGCGAGGATCAATGTTGAGAATTACAGCTTCCTCATCAATATGCTTGGGGGGGGGACTCTGGACGAGAATACCGTGAATCTTATCATCCGCATTAAGTTGCTGGATGAGTGCGACGAGCTCCTCTTGAGTGGTCTCCTTGGGCAGAGCAAACTTCTGGGAGAACATACCAAGCTCGGCACAGGCCTTGACTTTGGAAGCCACATAGACCTGAGATGCAGGATCTTCTCCAACAAGCACTACTGCGAGACCGGGGGTCATACCAGCTGCAGTCAGCTCGGCAATCTCCTCTTTAAGTCCTTCGCGAAAACGCATTGCTATTTCTTTACCATCAATGATTATATTACTCATAAAAATTTATTTTCTCGGCTAAACTCCTCAAAGTCTGGCGCCCCATATTCCATGGCTGAGGTGAGACGCTGCGCAAAATCTTCCATTTGCTCCGCACTAAGATCGCGCGGGACATGGATGGGGGATCCCCAGTACATCTCCAAGCGAGAAAAAGGTTTGGGGATGATGAACCCATCCCATGTCTTGAGGCGCCAATAGGAGCTAAAGGAAATCGCCATAGGCGTAATGTGTACACCACTCATTGATGCGAGCTTGATAGCGCCGCGATGTGCCTTATAGACAGGACCTCGGGGGCCATCGGGAGTCACACACATCGCGCAGCCCGACTTCATAGCGTCAAGCATAGCTTTCATACCACCTACACCTCGCCGATGACTGGAGCCCCTCACTGTGGTCATCTTGTAATGAGAAACGACTGTTGAAAGGATGGCACCATCCTTGCTCGCGCTAGTGAGCATGGAGATAGGTATACTGGTGTTGACAAGTTTGATAAATACGGGACAAGAGGTGAGAACGCGATTATGCCAAATAGAGACGATTGTTTGCTCCTGGCCAATAGTGGCTTGCTGTTCCTTATTTGCTAAATATATTTTTTTGCGAAGGGTGCGGCAAAGTAAGGCAAGAAATGCCCAAAGGATATGCCCAAAGAGTATTGAGCACCAGTTTGTTCGTACCTCTAAGGCGCGTGAAGATGAGCTCATATTAGAATAAACTATCGCTTGAATTAAAACGACCTCCAGATGAAGGAGTAACTTCAGGGCCTTGTAGGCGCGCTGAGGGTACTTGTTGGGGTGCTACTTTCTTGGCAGCTTTCTTGGCAGCTTTCTGTGCAACCTTTTGTCGATCTAGCCAGATGGCGTTGATACTGTCAACATCGATGGATTCAAGGCTGTGTGGCTTGGGTCGAGTAGCACGTGCAACGTCTGCCTGAGCATCAAGCTCAGCTGAGTTATCAGCTACAGCTGTAGCCTTGCCTCTCAGCGTTGTACGTAACCATGCGGTCTCGCCTCGTTCATAAAACACAGCATCGGAGATACCATCGGGGTACTCCACGCGTGTATAGGAGGAGGGCAGACCATAGTCGAGCGTACCAGAGATATCATTCTGCTTGTTGATCGCGATATCGCCAACCATGCGAATCAAGGCGACCTCATACATGTCTTCTTCTCTGAATTTCATGCGGATGTCCTCTCCAGCACTCTTGATATTGACGCAACCTTTGGTAATAGCCAGTGCGATATACTCAGCGCGCTTAGCACTCTCAAGATGACTCATAATCTGCGGGATTGCGGGCAGAGCATACCAGCGGATATTGCGCAGGTCAAGATCTCCACTAAGAGTTGGTATCCCACCTAATGGCTTCAATTGTAGAAATGTGCTAGATTCATGCTCGTGCTGCTTGTGGGCTGAGGTTTGAGCTGAGAAGAATGACGCGAGGCGATTGTCAGTTAAATCTGAGATATCAATCCCATCACTCACGAGCGTATAGGGGCTATAGAAAGAATCTCCATTAAGTATCTCTCCACTCAATCGGATGAAGGGTGCCCTGCCCTCAATAGTTTCAACACTCGGCATCAAGGGTCTAAGCTCAAGACTAAACCCAAGCAGACCATTGCTGCCAATTTGAGCATGGAGCTCTTGGAGGTCAAATCCCTTCCAGTCAGTGACGTAGAACTTACCACCGCTGAGGTTGATGGAGCAGATCTCCTTATTCTCAGCAGGGGTATAGAGGTAGACGATCGACCCAGTAATACGGAAGGGAGCCTTCTGGGTATCGCCAAAGTTGAGGGAGAAATTGTTGCAAGTCAGCCGTGCGATATCCCAGATAGGAGAGCCCTCAACCGTTGGCATCTTCATGCGGTCTGCTTCCTCATTAATTTCCAAGATAGCCGTTTGGATAGAGGCATTATCCATCATAATTTTACCACGACATATCCCGATGGGGTCGAGTCTGCCGTTAACTCCGCGTAGCACGAGCTTCTTCATCATGGAGTCCTCTGCAAAAATCACTGTAAGGGAGTTAATCGAGAGCTCAAATCCCTCTAGTTTGAAGCCATCAATCTCAACATTTTGCGCCTGCCATTGCTTTGCTATCTCTTGCTTCTTTGTCTCAATAAAGTCAATAGATGACATCATGTACATGCGCGTGATAAAATAAATAACCAGAGCAAGTACAGATATGATACTAAGTAAAATCAGGCGAAGGGCTGCGCGTCGAGAGCGACTCTTGAGCTCTTTATCGCTCAGCGTGACGCGGCGCTTCTTGAGCACACGCACCGCTTTTGACCCATCTTTGCGGATGATGACTTCCCGGGTACTCTCCTTAGATGGTATCTCCTTATTAATTTTATCAATAATGCTGCGCACCTGCGAGCTGCTATCCTCAGAGGAATCTGCGTATTTATTATTTTCTTTTGAAGCCATTGCTAATGAAAGGTAAATCTGAGAGTGAAATTGTGCTAGCTCTTACTTATTGTTCGAGGGGCGCTCACCAGTCTTTGTGTTGACACCTGTGGGATCGACTATATCAACTTTTGCGATGATGAGAAGGTAGCGTTTCTGAGTCTGCGAGCCTGCAGAGCGAAAGAGGCGGCCTACGTAGGGCAGGTCTCCCAAGATTGGGATTTTGTCCTCGAAGGTAATCTGCCTAGCTTCTTGCAAACCACCAATGACCACGACACTACCTGACTTGAGGGTAACTTGTGTATGCGCGGATTGCTGCTTAAACATGGGCATGAGGATGTGGTTATCGTTAATCTTATAGTTGACAACCTCTTTATCCGTAGACAAAACAGCCATGATAGGCGCGCCCCAGTTCACAAAGCCTTCAAAGTCGTTGACCATCGTACTCAGGGCAAGGGTGACACTCTCACCATCGGGCTCGATTGAGGCGCTATGCACCTTGATGAGGGTACCAATGCCGCTAAACTCTTCCTCCTTGATACCATAGTAGGCATACTCTGTAGGATGTGCTGCCGTGGCAACTACCATATTGACGCGATTGATATCAATACCTATACCGTCTAATCCAATGTTAATATCTACACCGAGATCTATAGATGATGACTGGGTCTCAGGGGCATCATAGGCGATGGGGTAGTACATCTCGCGCACACAGGCGATACTCACCTGCTCCTCATTGCCAGGGGTGAAGAGAAGCTGTGGATTTTGCAAGAAATCTGCACCGCCTTTTTGATTCAGACCACGCATCAGCACAGTCAGGTCAGCCACAGTCCAAACACCGCGAAAACCGAATACCCCAGGACTCTTGCTAGCACGATCCTTGTTGAAGCTATTAGCTCCTCCTGTAGCGATGAGCTTGTCCAGATTATTAACATTAAAGACCTCTGCGCCAGAGCGCAAGCCACTGGAGATAGAGCTATTGCTACCTCCATGCACTGTTTGAATCGTTGGCAAGCCAGTTGCGGAGCTCGCCTTCTCCTCTGTGCCACCACCTGCGTAGGTTCCAGAGCCTAGGCTAATATCTAGTAACCAGTCAAATCCTAACTCCTCGAGTTTTTCGGAGCTCACAGAAATTAAATGAACATTGAGCAATACGAGTTTTTCTTGGGCAATCTCCACATCGAGCAGCTCTGCAATCTCGTCAAGATTGTAAGCTGTATTGAAGGCATGCAGGGTGCGGTCGCTTGAGAGATAGCGCACATTAGAGCCTTCGGGGAAGCTCACGCCCATGCCCTCAAGCACTGTCTTGGGGTTGACGCGTCGCAGCGGCATACGCTCAGAAAATCCGTCACCACCCTCATCATCAAGAGAGGGCTCAAAGAAACGTGCAGGCACAGAGAAACTACGATGCGTCATTGGGCCAAAGTCTCGCCCTGAGTAGGTAATCTCAACACCTGTGGGGGTGTAGTAAGATGTCAAGCCAAGGTTCGCACAGATTTCATCAATGATATCCTTGATACTCAAATCACTAACATTCAGATTCACGAGCTTCTGGCTCACTTCCTTGTAAGCCTTGTCATTGATGCTGCCAAAGCTGGTAAAGATGTTAATGGTGCGACCTTGATGGGGGTTGCTGCTCTCGGCCTGACGCACAAGACCACGCAGTGCGGCCACAGTATCATCAATACTGCTGTCTTCGAAACTAATGTTTGGCACGATGATGCTCTCAAGGTAATGAGAGACGTCCTCGCTCTGCTCCTTACGCAGTGCCAGCTCTGGAGCAACCGTATCCTGAATCAAATCAGGACCGGAATTATTAAGAGGCTTAACGTCATATGCTGCGTCAACATCGTTAAGAGCTTGAGCTCGGTAAGAATCACGTGCGGCGTTGGCGTATAAACTCTTGCGCTTTGCGCATAGCTCCACACCACGAGTGGCCGCCTGATTGTACGCATCAATCACTAAAATGGATTCGAAGGTCGCTATAGCTTCATCGTATTTCCCCAAATCGTAGTAACCGTAGCCAAGGGTGAGCAGTCGATTGACTTCTGCAACATTAGCAACGTGCTGGGGGCTCAGGGCCGGATTGGTACGAGCTGGGTCCTGAGTGTACTCAAGCTCGCGCTTTGCGAGCTTATTGTCAGGATAAAGCTCAATAGCTTCCGTTAAGAACTTGACGGCCTCATCGAGTCGACCGACCTTACGATAATCCATAGCCTTGGCTACCAAGGCGTCAGAGAGACTTCGTTGGATAAAAACAGCCTGTGCAGCTGTTGCCTTTGCCTTGGGTAGCAGGTTTAGTGCTTTGCGATAGGCTGCCTCAGCATCGCTATAGCGTTTTGCCATATAAAAGCTGCGCGCTTGTTGTACCTCAAGCATCGAGGCGCGTAAAGCTTCCTGACGGGCAGCACTTTGACGATGGACAGGACTCGCGTCTTGTGCTGAATCAGCTACCTTCGCATCTGAAGCAAGAACAACAGAGCCAAGGGCAACAAGGAGAGATGTAGCGTAGTTCCTCAACATAATTAGTGCTCATATACTAGCAGTTTCAACCCCTGAAGTCACTCACAAAATAGCGCATATCTACAAAAAAACAGGCACGCGGTCTTATACCGCATGCCTGTTTGATTATTGAGTCAAAAATTAGCTTTCGCTCGTGTCAAGGAATCCCTTGATTCGTCCGATACGCGTCGGGTGCCTCAGCTTGCGCAGTGCCTTCGCCTCAATCTGGCGAATGCGCTCACGCGTGACGTTGAATTGACGACCCACCTCTTCAAGAGTACGTGGGTTACCATCATTGAGACCAAATCGCATTTCAATCACCTGACGCTCACGCTCGTAAAGAGTCTTGAGGACGCCACCGAGTTTCTCGCGAAGTGAGGCAAAGGAAGCTCCCTCCATGGGATTCTCTGCGCTCTTATCCTCCAAGAAGTCACCAAAGGATGTATCATCTGAGTCACCCACAGGCTGTTGCATCGAGATAGGCTGCTGTGCCATCTTGAGCACGCTGCGTACTCGATCGACAACCATACCGCACTCAACGGAGATTTCCTCAGGTGTAGGCTCACGACCGAAGTTCTGCACGAGCTTCTTCTGCACGCGCATCAACTTGTTGATGGTCTCAATCATATGCACTGGAATACGGATGGTACGGGCCTGATCAGCGATGGAGCGCGTGATAGCCTGACGAATCCACCATGTGGCGTAGGTTGAGAACTTATAGCCGCGGCGGTATTCAAACTTCTCCACAGCCTTCATCAGCCCCATGTTGCCCTCTTGAATCAGATCGAGGAAGGCGAGACCGCGGTTGGTATACTTCTTGGCAATGGAGATGACGAGTCGCAGGTTGGCCTCAATCATTTCGCGTTTTGCCTTTTGAGCTTCGCGCATGCTTGCTCGCATCTGTGTGTACTCATCCAAGAACTCAGGAATGCGCATCCACAGCTGCACCTCATACTCAGCGAGAGCATCTTGGGATGCCTTATCGGTCGCATCAATCTCGATTTGGCGCTGCAACTTCATGATGCGTTGGCGAATCTCCTTGAGCGAGGTGACAAAGTCTTCATAGACCTTCCCCTTGAAGGAAAACTCTCCGTAGAGTACACGAAGCTCAGCGAGAGATTCGTTGAAGTCAGCTTCGAAGGAAGAAACAGCCTTCTTGCCACGACGAGCTTTGCGCAGACGCTGGTAGGACATCTGAGTCTCCTCATGCTTATCAAAGACTCGACCAACGAGTCGCTGAATATCGCGGATATAGGTCTCACGACGCTCGATATTCTTATCGACAACAACGCGATCAAAGCGCTCCTGGTTATGAATCACCTTGTCGGCCGTGTCCAAGTAGTACATGGACACGATACCAAACTTGTGCAAGCTTTGTTGCAGCTCATCCTCAGCCTTTTCAATGCGCAGGGAGATACTCACCTCTTGTTGGCGCGTGAGCAGGTCTTTTTGACCCATCTGCTTGAGATACATGCGGACAGGATCGTCGAGGATGTCCAATTTGGCTTCCATCTTTTCCGTCTCATCATCCTCCTCCGTAACGGCGAGGCGCTGACGATCGCTGTAGCTATCTACATCCGAGGCATCAATGATATCAAACTGCATACCGCGCAAGCGCTCCATGATTTTCTCATAGTCCGAAGGCTCAATCATATCATTGGGCAGTACCTCATTGATATCATCATAGGTCAAGTAGCCTTGCTCATTGGCAAGCAGGATCAGATCGCGGAACTTTTCTTGCACGCTGGGGCTATCAACAATGCTCTCCTCTTTGCCAGAGCTTCCATTTTTTTTGATTTCTTCAGGTGTGAGAGGTGTGATGCGAGTCGTCTCGTCACGCACCTCGATACCCAGTGAGTGGAGTCGCTCAAAGAGACGCTCCTGATCCTGATCCTCATATCCCTCCGCTGGCAGAGCGTTGAAAATATCATCATCAGTGACAAAACCATCATTGGTCTTGGCCAAGACAAGCAAATCCTTGAATGCTGCCTTGAGAGTCATATCATCAGGGAAATATTCTTGCAGATCTTTAGATGTCACACGGGGCATAGTAAAGCCCTTGCGACGACGTGGAGACTTGCTTGCAGCCTTGACGGGAGCAGCTTTTGCAGGAGCAGCTTTTGTGGCTACTTTTGCAGGTGCTTTTGCAGGGGCTGTGGTCGCTTTTGCAGGAGCCGCTTTTGTGGCTGTGGTCGCTTTTGCAGGGGCAGCTTTTGTGGCTGTGGCCGCTTTTGCTGGAGCAGATTTTGTGGCTGTGGCTTTTACACTAGTCGACTTAGGGCTAGTGCTCTTCTTTACAACTTTGCTAGCGGTGCTGGGCGTTTTGTCCTCAGCAGCAGCATCTTCAGCTTGCACTTTACTCGTTTTGGGTGTGTTCTTTTTAGGCGTCGACATGATATCAATGGAAAATAATGGGCAGAGTCCACCCTTTATGCCTTTTGTCAAGGGGTTGACAAGAGGAAGGATAATTATAGTAGTAAAATCTAGTCTGTCAATAACAATATACAGTGCATGACACATAGTGCAAGATAGCAATTTTTCTCAAGGCTTGAAAATAAGTAAGAAATCTGCTAAAATTCGCGCATGGAGATTTGCCTCACTTCCCCCCTAGACATGCACTTGCATCTGCGAGACACCACAATGCTGCGTCTCGCGGCCCCTCTTTCCTCCGATTTTGCAGGAGCGGTCGTCATGCCCAACCTCGTGCCTCCACTCACCAATGCTGCAGACATGCTCGCCTACGCGCAGCGTATCCGTGAGGCGACCCCGGCTGGCGTCAACTTTGACCCACTCATGACCCTCTTCTTTACGGCAATGAATGAGCAGGAGCTCGCCGCCGCTCAAGAAGCCCCTGGATTCTTCGGGCTCAAGCTCTACCCTGCTGGCATCACCACCAACAGCGAGGGTGGCGTATCCAACCTCGCTGATGCCCACCGCACACTGAGCATCATGGAGGAGCGCGCTATCCCTCTACTCGTCCATGGTGAAAGCCACGGCTTCGTCATGGATCGAGAGGAGGAGTTCCTTGGCATCTACCGCCAACTTGCGACCAAGTACCCCAAGCTGCGCATCAGCATGGAGCACATCACCACGGCAGCCGCTCTGCAGCTGCTGGATGAGTTTGAGAATCTCTGTGCCACGGTGACCCTCCAGCACCTCATTATCACACTTGATGATATTGCAGGCGGCATGCTCCAGCCCCATCTCTTCTGCAAGCCTATTGCCAAGCGACCAGCTGACCGCGATGCCCTGCTCCAAGCGGCGCTCAATGCACACCCACGCCTGATGTTTGGCTCTGACTCAGCTCCTCACCCGCGCTGCAAAAAGGAGTCATGCGGCTGCGCAGCTGGCTGCTTTACCTCCCCTCTCTCTCTGCCCAAGCTCGCTGAGCTCTTTGCAACACATGGCAAGCTGGACAATCTGCAGGCCTTTGTCTGCGACAACGCCTGCAACATCCACGGCTTGACACCCAGCAGCAAGCGCGTCATCCTACATGACCAGCCCATGCAGGTGCCCAGCAGCTACCGCAGCTACGGTGAGACTGTGGTACCTATGTTTGCTGGTGAGCAGCTCCCATGGAGCGTCAAATCAATCAGGGAATCCTAATGGAGGATGCACCTATACCCACAGCTGATGATCTGCGCGAGTTACTCGGGCAGATTGCCAGCATGCACATGCCCTACGGCATGTATGGTCCCGCCAAGTTCCCACCCGATGGTGCGCCTCTGATGGATTTGCCCACAGAGTACCTCGATTGGTTCTGGCAGCGCGGCTGGCCCAAGGGCAAGCTGGGACGACTCATGGAGCAGACGCTCCTCATTAAAAACAGCGGCTTAGACAAGCTCTTTGAGCCCTACCGCAAAGCTCGCGGCGGACGCCGGCGCTACTCAGACCAATCATGACCTACACAAGCCTGCGCAATATATTCCTTGCATCGCGCCCCAAGACCCTACCTGCCATCATCGTTCCCGTGAGCGCGGGCTGTATGATTGTCTGGAAGTACCAAGATCAGATTGATGTGAGCATCAACATGCTGCTCGCAATCTGCACCATGGTCTCAGCCATCTGCATCCAGATAGCCTGCAACTTCTTCAACGACTCCATCGACAGCATCAAAAAGGCAGACACAGCCCAGCGTCAGGGCCCTCGCCGCATCACCGCCAGTGGAGCCATGTCGGCACGCACTGTCCAACTCTGGGGTCTTGGATTTCTTGCAATAGCAGCCTTAGCGGCTCTGCCTCTTATTGAGGCGCGCGGTCTTATTATGCTCGCCATTGGTATCCCTAGCATGTTCTTAGCCTACGGCTACACTGGGGGGCCTTGGCCTCTCGCTTACAAGGGACTTGGCGAGCTCTTTGTCCTACTCTTTTTTGGACTCGTTGCCGTTGTGGGCTGCCTCTTTGTGCAGGTGGGCTGGCAGCCTGACTATGCCATGATGTATGGCGCAGCCGTCATTATTGGCCTGCAATGCGGGCTCCTCTCCTGCCTACTCATCGAGATTAACAATATCCGTGACCGCAAGGAGGACGCACAGACTGGCAAAACTACATTGGCGGTGCGCATTGGCGACAAGCGCGCTCGTGGGCTGGCCTTCGCCTTTATCATCGCACCCTACGTGATACTCCATCAGACGGACTTCTTCCTACCAGGCATGAGTATGAGCGCTATCTGGCTCGCACCCATCCTTGTGGCATTGCTCATCATCCTGCGCCTGCGACGCTGCCCAGCCAACAAGCGCATGAATGCACTGCTGGCTCTGGCTTCTCTGCATCTCGTGCTATTCCTTGCGGCAATAAGCTTTAGCTAAAGTCAGGCTCCTGCGCTCCCTCGGCAAAGAGCTCGTAGGCGATGGAGTCGACGATGGTCACATCGGCAAACTCACCGACGGGAAGTATGGGGTCTACATGGATGCTGCCATCCACATCAGGAGCGTCCCACATGCCACGTGCAAGACCGGGCTCATCCACGAGCACGCGAATGGTCTGCCCGACCATCTCCTGACCAATCTCATCAGCGATGTTGGACTGGAGCATGGTGAGCTCGTTAGCACGACGCTTTTTGGTAGCGTGGTGGATTTGATTGCCCATCTTGGCGGCGAGTGATCCCTCCTCCTTGGAGAAGGGGAAGACGCCTGCGCGCTCAAAGCGAGCTTCCTCCATAAAGTCACGCAACTCGGCATGATGCTCCTCCGTCTCAGCAGGCAGTCCGCTGATAAAGGTGGTGCGCAGCCCCATACCGGGCACGCGCTCACGCAGGTCTGTCACCAGCTTGCGGATATAGGCTCCATCTGTCATGCGACGCATGGAGCTCAGGATGTCATCAGAGATATGCTGCAAGGGGAGGTCAACGTACTTGACCACCTTATCACATTGAGCAAAGGTGTCAATGAGCTCATCGCTCCAGTGGGCTGGATGGGTATAGAGGACACGAATCCAGAACTCGCCCTCAATCTCATTGAGCTCACGCAGCAGGGTGGAGAGAGACTCTCCGCGGCTGGAGTCTACGCCGCTGTCCTTCTTGGCGCGCGTCTCCCACTTATCCATGCCATAGTAGGTTGTGTCTTGGGCAATGAGGTTAATTTCCTTCACGCCCTGCTCCACCATCATGCGAGCCTCCTTGATGATATTGCGCTGGCTACGACTGCGGTGGCGTCCTCGGATGCGAGGGATCACGCAGTAGGCGCAGGCATGATTGCATCCCTCAGCCACCTTGATGTAGGCAAAGTGCTTGTGCGTGAGGCGGAATCGTGTTGTGGAGAAATCAGGCATGTAGGTGGAGACATCCGTCGTATAGATACGCTCAGCAGTCCCATCAAGGCAGGCTTGAGCAATCGTTGCCACGTCCAGCGCGCGGTCAATCCCCATAAATACATCCACCTCGGGCAAGATGCCAACGAGGTCCTTGGCATAGCGCTGTGAGAGGCAACCTGCGACAATGATTTTTTGTGAGGCTGGACTATCGCCAGCATCTCGGGCACGACCTGCCGCGATGATGGTGTCGATAGCCTCCTGCTTGGCAGGATCGATAAAGGCGCAGGTATTGATAAAGAGCAACTCGGCAGCCTCGGGCTCCACCTTGGGGCCAAAGCCCGCAGCGAGCATATGACCAACAATAATTTCAGAGTCCACAAGATTCTTGGAGCAGCCTAAGGAGATCAAAGCAAAAGGAGATGACATGCCCAGCTTATACCACAAAGCCCTCTGATAGGAAAGCCTAAATAAGGATGCTTGCCCTGCAGAGGCCTCTATGATACAATCCGAGTATGTCCGACAACGACCAGAGCAAAAAAGTCATGGCCTACCTCATTGGGTATCGCCTCGGTAGCCAGATGATCCCTCAGATGCTTCCTGGCATCACAGCAGATGATATCGATCTTACCAACATAGCCAAGGGTATCGCTGAGGGTCTCAGCGGTCAGATGGATGAGAGCATCGTCAACGAAGACGTGCAATCCCATCAAGAAAAGTTCCTCGCTATACTTCAAGAGCGCAGCGATGCTAGCAACAAGGGCAACATCGAAGCAGGTCAAATCTACTTGGCTGAAAATGCTAAGAAGCAAGGCGTCATCACCACCGCAAGCGGTCTTCAATACGAAGTCATCGTTGCAGGTGACGGCGAGAGCTACTCCCCCGAGGCGCACGGTGATGCACCTACTGCCAAGGTCATGTACAAGGGCAGCCTCATTGATGGCACCATCTTTGACCAATCTCAAAGCCCTGTTGAGTTCAACATCACGCAGGTCATCCCCGGCTTTACAGAAGCCCTCAAGTCTATGCCTATTGGCGCTAAGTGGATTGTCACCATCCCTGCTGACAAGGCTTATGGCGCTAACGGACCAGGTCAGATTGGACCCAACTCCACCCTCATCTTTGAGATGGAGCTGCTCGGCTTGACCAAGTAAGCAAGAGACAAATCAACTCTATTTAGAGAGGGCAGCTGGCGAATGTGTCAGCTGCCCTTTTCGCGCCTCATTCTCTCCGAGGCGCAGACCCTGCCAGTGCGCTGGGGCATTGGGCAGCAGGATAAGTTGCTTGATACCCAGCCCATCCAAATCCAAAACAGCCTGCTTGGGGTTATGCCCAAGGATGGCAATATCTGCCCGCAGGTCAGCCCCCTGCTCTATCCAGTAGTGCAGCGTGGCAGCTGAGGCATTGCCCAGATAGAGCAAACGCTTATCTCCATACTCCCAGAGCAGGATAGCAAGCTTATCATCGGAGACAGGGCGCTGCATGAGCTGAGGGGAGGGGTAGATGATAAATCGCCCTGACTCCGCAGAGTAGAGCAGCTGTGGTCTTGGCGGCATGCTTGCCATAGGGAGAATTTGCAGTGCTGGCCAGAGACGTTTGATATCTCCACCAGCCTTGCGGCTCGATGGACGAGCATCCTGTAGCATCAACGATGGGCTATAGCCTGAGGCAAAGAGAGCTGGGCGGAGCCTCCATCGCTCACTCTGGGGCGTGATGGCGCCCAGCAGTAGCCCGGGATTGCCAAGGATGCAGGCTGACTTGCCATATCCCAAATCAACAAGCATATAGGAATCACCAGCTGCCGCCGCACACGTGGGGAGATAGGCCGATGGCAGCCCCGCAAAGAAGCTGCATATGCTAAAGAGGAATGCGGAGAGCTTGAGCGCAATGGCCGCAAAGAATGAGCCCAGATAGGGGATGGGAGCAAAGGCAAGCATCAAGAGCCCCGCACCCATCACAAAGGGAAGCAAAGGCGTGATGCAAATATTGGTCAAAAAGCCATAGGAGTTGATGGAGTCAAAGTAGAGAGCCATCAGTGGCAGGGATAGAATCCACGCCAGCGTTGATATCCAAAACACAGCGCGCACGCTCTGACCCAACCATCGACGCAAAAAATCCCAGCGTGTGTAGAGCCGTGGTGGCAGGTAGTCATCAGGCGCGAGAATAGAGTCGCCTATCATACTCAGCCTCGCCGCCATGAGGATGACGGCATAAATCACAAAGGAGAGCACGAAGCCCGCTTGGAGCAGCTGTGGGGGTGCGATAAGGAGAATCATTAGAGCGGCTGCCGACCAGATATTGAGCAGGCTAATCTGACGCTTCGCATAGAGCCCCAGCATCAGCAGAGCCGTCATCAAGAACGCGCGGATAGCAGAGACCGCCATCCCCGTAACAAAGACATAAAGCGCCAGCGCAACAACAATCGCGATGACCGCCCAGCGAGGAGGCAGGCGCAGCACACGCGCAAGCATCCAAAGCAGCGCGGCAAGTATCCCAACGTGCAATCCACTCACCGCCAGAGCATGCATACTCCCACTCCAGACAAAGGCCTCCAGCGTAGCGGGCTCTGCAAGTGACTTCTCCCCCAGTAGCAAAGCGCAGAGCAGCTGTCGCGCAGCATCAGCCTCTGTGCCAGCGGGCATGATGATGGCAGCTAGATGCATCCGCCAGTCCTCTGAGATGGAGCGAAATCGAGCCCATGAGAAGAGGGGTTCAAGGGCGTGAGCCTCAAAGACCGATAGCTCACAGACCACAGCATGCCTGCGCAGCCATAAGCCACGCTCAAACTGCCCCGGTATAGGGTGAGCAGATACCGTGGATAGGGGCTCTGCCACCCCCCAAACTTCATAGACATCACCTAGCTTTGCGTACTTACAGAGAGAGGCAACCCTACTACCGCGCAGCTCCACGCGCAGGGGGTAATAGTCATCCAGCGCCATAAAAGCGCTCTTCTCAGCCACCCTCACCAGCGTGCCCTTGAGGTAGAGCTCATCCTGAGCGAGCAGCTGATGCTGCCCGTCATTGAGCCGCTGCTCACGCCAAGAGAGATGAAGTCCCGCGAGGCTGGCAATTAAAAATGCCGCCGTCGCAATCTTGTAGAGACGCAGGGGCAGGGCTAGAATGATAGCAGCCAGAGTGAGCAAGACCCAAACCGTCCCGTGCATTTGAGCCAGCAAGGCTCCAATCACAGCCAGCAGAGGAAGAAATAGGGGTGCCTGCCTCAGCGCTCTAGCTAGCAGGGCAAACATCAGGGGCGATAGACGGTCACGGGGCCCGTCAGCATCGACTGCACAGAGCGTATATGCTTAATGCTCTTGAGCAGAATGGCTATGCCTTGATCCAGCTCCAGCTGAGTGGTCATACGACTCATTGAGATCCGCAGCCCCTCTAGTGCCTCTTGATCGCTTAGACCCATCGCCTTGAGCACGTAGCTAGGCTCGGGGTTCGAGGTCATGCAGGCCGCTCCTGCTGAGGCAATGATGCCTGCAGGCTCTAGGACAAAACTAAGCTGCTCGGATGTGACGCCCGATGCCCGAAAATGACTAACATGAGGGAGACGAGGTGCCGCAGCTCCATGGATAATGATCCCATCCAATCCATCGAGCAGAGCCTGCTCCAAGCGATTACGCATGCGCTCAATCTCCTTATAACGCTCAGCTGCGGCTAGCGCGAGCTGCGCCGCCTTGGCAAAGCCGATGATGCCAGCGACATTCTCTGTGCCAGCACGCAGGGATGACTCCTGAGAGCCACCACGCAAATAGGGGGAGAGGGCGGCACCGCGACGGCGGTAGAGGGCACCCACGCCCTTGGGCCCATGAATCTTATGAGCTGATAAGGAGGCGTAGCTGATGGGGTAATCATGCAGATTAATCGGCAGCTTACCAGCAGCCTGCACCGCATCAACGTGAATCAGAAGACCAGCATCCGAGGCAATGTTGCAGAGACGCGCTACATCTTGGATAACGCCCGTCTCGTGATTCGCCCAAGCAAAGCTCGCTCCATCGTGCCCCGCACAGAGCTCAGCCCATGCAGCCGCGTCAATTAGACCATTGCTCTGCACTGGGGCGAGACTCCCACACCCGACTGCGCAATTGCGCGTTGCGGGATGCTCGGTGGCGGAGATGAGCACGCGCTGCATCTGATGCAGTGCCGTATTGCTCGCCTCGCTACCGCAGGAGCAAAAGATAATCTCGTCAGGCTCCGCCCCGATGAGAGCGGCTAGCTGCTCACGCGACTGCTCAATCTTAGCCTTAACCAGACGGGCGGCACGATAGCCCGCCGAGGGGTTAAAATACTGCTCACGCAGGTAAGGCAGCATCGCCTCAAGCACCTGCTCATCGAGTGGTGTTGTCCCATTATTATCCCAATAAATCATCGTCTACAGCCCTTAATATCCATCTCTAAAATAGCCTCATAGACCGCGGTAGGGACAAAGGATTTTACCCATCGTTCCCAACCAGAGGCACCTGTAAAGCCACGTACAAAGGAGGATGAAACTTGTTCAAACTCACTGGGAGACATCAGGTAAATTGATTGAATATCTGGCTCCATCATCGCATTGATACGAGCCATCGACTTCTCATACTCAAAGTCGGTCGTATTGCGCAGTCCACGCAACAAAAAGCGCGCGCCAGCCTGATGAGCAAAATCAACAAGAAATCCATGCTGCACAATCTCCAACCTCACATTGCCCGGCAAGTCGCGCAGCATGATTTGGAGCAACTCGCTGCGCTGCTCCATGTCCAAAAATCCCATTTTATCAGGATTGACCGCCAAAGCAACTACCAGCTCATCAAAGAGTGCTGCACCCTGTCTAATCATCCATAAGTGACCATTGGTCGGTGGGTCAAAACTACCAGCATAAACTGCAATGCGCGCCATAGAGCAATCCTATCAAAGAGAACTAACAAGTCAAGAGTAAATCAGCGCTCCACAAAGCTCATGGGGTACTGCGCCAAATAGGTCTCAAAGAGAGCAATCATCGACGAGGAGGCATCAGGCAGACTCATCAGGCAGAGCGGTGTGGGAGCGTCACAGAGGCGATAAGGAAGCTGATAGTGATCATAGGGCAGCAGCACGAAGCCAAAGCTCTCATAAAACCGGATACGAGCCCTCGTCATCTCATCAACAGGGAGCTCAACTTCTAAAATAATCGTCTTAGACCCGGCTCTCTTAGCCAAGAGATCGAGAGCCTTGTGCCCCAGACCCTGCCCTCGCCTCGACTCAGCGATAGCCAGATGCTCCCCATAGATAAAAAAGGCATCATCCCAGTAGCTCAGCAGACCCACCAAGCCCTCATCATCCTCTAAGGAGAGCCAATAGAAGTCAGGCTCTCCCAAGGCGCGGAGCATCTCGGGAGAAGGACGCTTCTCATTGATGGGGAAACTAGCCTGATAGAGAGCCCAAAGAGGGGCAAAGCGGCTATCATCAACAGAGCTGATACGATGAGTCTTAAGCATAAAATTAGATTAACATAATTACAGCTCTGGGTCAACTTGATTGACAAGCTCTGAACATCTATAGTAAGATGCGGCATGATTAACAAATGGAGCTATATAGAAGAGCAACACTGCAGCTCAACCTTCATCCTCGCCCGTCAGCACCCTGCGTGGACAGCTGTCAACAGCATTTGCCAGAGCGCTGGGCGCGGCCGCTTCAACCGTAGCTGGATTGGCGAGGAGGGTGGTCTCTGGGTCAGCTACAATGTGCCCATTGATGAGAGCCTGCCGCTACCTTGGGGACAGATGCCCCTGCTGGCTGGTGTCGCACTGATGCGCGCACTAGCTCCCTACAAGATTGAGGGGCTGCGCCTACGCTGGCCCAACGACATCATGGTCGGACACGACAAGCTCGCGGGCATCCTTGTTGAGCGGCCCAACGCCTCGGTGGTGAGCATCGGTATCGGGGTCAACATTAGCAACGACACCGTGAGACTCTATGGAAAGATGAGCAACCACCCCACCCGACTCTCTGCCCATATCACCCCCTGCCCCAGCGTCCACGAATTCCGACATCTACTCGCAGAGGCAATCAGCAGCTGCTACGAGGAATTTTCACAAGGTGGAATGAGCGCGCTAGCAGGTGAGCTTGAGGCTGCTTGGGATGGAGAACGCCCCATTGTCGCCATCTGTGATGATGCCCGCCACTGCGGATTCTTCGCCGGGGTTGATGAAAATGGTTCACCGAAGCTGCGCCTAGCTGACGGACGATTTAAAATAGTTAATGGCATCGAAGTCAATCGGCTCAAGGAACTTATATAATCTAGTTTATCAACAAAATAACTCATTTATTAAAAAATAAAAACAAAGTCAATCCGCAGCCCTCAGATTACTGCAAAAAAATGACTATTTATTCAACCATTTTAACATTGACAATCGAATAGTTAGTCAGTATAAAAGGACTCTAGGAACAACATTATCTGAACCCCTCCTATCAAGAATTACGTGGACAACGACATCATCGCAAGCAAAAAATTAGAAACCGGCCGCAAAACTTTCTATCTCGACCTCAAAAGCAACGCTCGCGGGCGTGTTGTACGCATTACAGAAAAGGTTGGCTCAAACCGCGACATCATCATGCTGCCTAGCGAGCTTATTAACGAATTTATCGACGCACTCCAAGATATTCGCGAGGCTAACAACGAGGCTAACAACGAGGCTAGCCAAGAAGCTAATATCGACACCAACGATGTCGAAAATTAAGCTACAAACAACGCCACACAATCCTCTCTCTCTTTAAAACAACTACACACTAACTACTTTATAACATGAAGCGAATCAAAGTCCTCAAATTAGGATGGGAATTCCCACCCCTCATCAATGGTGGTCTCGGTATTGCCTGCATGGGCATCTCCCGAGCCTTAGCCAAGAAGGTTGACCTTCAAGTCATCGTGCCCAAATCTGACGCATCGGTGCACTATGAAGGTTTCAACCTTACTGGTGTCAACAACCTGCGCTTCGAGGATGTCGAGCGTCATGAGAATGGTGAGCTTAGCTACGAGTACGAGAGCTTTGCCCTCGTCCAGCAGGCGCCCATCTCCCTTGACCCCTACACCAGCATTGAAGGTAGTGAGGGTTACATCAATTTCACCCACGAGGGTAAAATCCTCTTCTCCAAGGTGCACCGCAGCGACCTTGAGTTATTCCAAAACAACGATGATCTCTACGCTGGCGACCTCGCTCGCAAGGTTGTAGAGTACTCCAAGATTTGTGCCGTGATGGCTCAGTCGATGGACTTTGACGTCGTGCATGCTCACGACTGGATGACCTATCTTGCAGGTGTTGAGGTCAAGCGCGCCACAGGCAAGCCCCTCGTCGTCCACCTCCATGCATCACAATTTGACCGTGCTGGCGCTGATGCTCGTGGCTGGATTTATGAGCTTGAGAAGTACGGCATGGAGCAAGCTGACGCTGTCTGTGCTGTATCCAAGTACACAGGTACAGTTGCATCAGGTCACTATGGCATTAACTCGGATAAGATTTACCCCGTTCATAACGGCGCTGATCCAGTTAAGGTCTTCCGTGGCAAGAAAAAGTTTCCTGAGAAGCTCGTTCTCTTCCTCGGTCGCCTCACGGCGCAAAAGGGCCCTGAGTTTTTCCTCGAAATTGCCGCTAAGGTACTGGAAAAAACCGACAACGCCCGCTTTGTCATGGCTGGTACAGGTGAGAAGCTCCGCCAGCTCATTGAGACTGGAGCATTCCACGGTGTGGGTGACAAGTTCCACTTCACCGGCTTCCTCAACAAGGAAAAAGTCAATGAACTACTCTCCATCACAGACATCTACTGTATGCCCTCCGTCTCTGAGCCCTTTGGACTCTCCGCACTTGAGGCAGCACAATTCAACATCCCCGCCGTCATCTCCAAGCAGAGTGGTGTCGCTGAGGTAATGAAGGGCGCTCTCAAGGCCGATTTCTGGGATGTCGAGATGATGGCCAATCAAATCGTCAGCCTCATTGAGGATGAAGAACTCTACGCCAAAGTCGTCGAGCAAAGCACCCAAGACATCCAAAGCTCCACATGGGACAGCGCTGCGGACAAAGTCATCGCTATCTACGAAAAACTACTCAATCGTTAAGACCCCTCATTAACACTATTTAGAAGATCTGCATATGAGTCAAATCACCCTTACATTTGTTGCGCATCAGCCCAACAGACTGATCCCCTACGACTTCTTTAAGATTGGCGAACACGCCTTCTATGAAGATGATGAGCTCAACGGTCGCATCCTCAATGAGGTTGCCGAGCGTTGCTACCTGCCAGCGAACCGCATGATGAAGCAACTCATCGAGCTCACTGATGGTCAGTTCCGCTTTGCGCTCGTCCTCTCAGGCGTCATTCTTGAGCAGGCACGCTACCACCGCCCCGACCTCATCGACTCCTTCCGCGAGCTCGCTGATACAGGTTGCGTCGAGTTCATCTCAGCCCCCTACTACACGTCGCTAGGCTCCATCTATCAATCAGAAGAGTTTGAGCAACAAGTAATCGAGCACTGTGACCTCATTGAGGAGCTCTTTGACCAGCGCCCCACCACACTGTGGAACACTGGTATGCTCTACTCCAACGCCATCGCCGCCAAGGCACAGGCCATGGGCATGACCGGCATCATTGCTGATAGCAACGTCTTACAAGGTGATGATAGTCACTGCAATGAGCTTTTCACAGCTCCGCTCATCTCCAAGACAAAGACACTCGTGCGTAACCGCCGCCTCTCCAACGACCTTGGTGCCAACCGCGTCGACCCCAGCTGGAGCGAGTACCCACTCTCCCCCTACACCTTTGCGGACTGGGTTCGCAATGAACCAGGTCAGGTCATCAACCTCTGCCTCGACTACGAGATTCTCGGTGAGCGTCAAGCTGACAGCACTGGAGTCTTTGAGTTCTGGCGCAGCATGATTCAAGCACTCTGCTTCCAAGATAACACCTTCCTCACGCCCTCTGAGGCTGTAGCGCTGTTGCCCTCCGTTGGCACACTCGACTGCCCCAGCCCCGTGAGCAAGTTCCCCTACGGCACACTCACTCCGTGGAATGGCAACGTTATGCAGCAGGAAGCCATCAAGAAAATCTACGATCTTGAGGAGTCTGTCAAGGCTAGCGGAGACGCGGATATGATCCACGTCTGGCGCAAGCTGCAAAGTGCAGACCACTTCACCTACATGGATAAGGAGAATAAGTTTACTCCATACGCCTCCTCATTTGATGCCTATATCTACTACATGAACGCCCTTGCTGACCTGCAAGTTCGAGTCAAGACGACGGCAAAATATCAGGGCAAACCTATCCCTAGCAACCTCGCATAAGGACGCTAGAGAAGCACAATTTGAGAGCGGTCTTCATTTTTTGAAGACCGCTCTTTTTGTTAGCACAATTAAACTTGATTTAAGAGCGTATATCTCTATAATGTAGCCAAGAGTTATGATAGAAAAATTACGCATGCGACTGCTAGACCGAGAGCACCCTGTAAGGATTCATTTAATTGGCGTAGCAGGAGCCGGAATGAGTGGGCTAGCACGCATGATGCTCGAAATGGGACATCGTGTGAGCGGCTGCGACTGTGCAACCAATATTGAGACTGAAAGTCTACAAAAGGCGGGACTCATGTTCTCGAGTCCCCACAACCCCTCAGCTGTTGATGATGCAGAGATTGTCATCTACTCCAGCGCAATTCGGGAGGATAATGTAGCCCTCGCCGCAGCGCGTGGGCTCAACATCCTCTGCCTACGCCGCGCTGTCTGCCTCGCAGCCATCCTCAATAATAAAAAAGGCGTGGTTGTCGCAGGGACACACGGCAAGACAACAACCTCCGCCCTCGCCACGCATCTCATGCGTGAGAGCCGCATGCGCCCCTGCCACTACGTGGGCGCTGAGATTCCCGTCCTCGGAGCCAATGCTCACTGGAATCTGGAGAGTGAGTACCTCATCGCAGAAGGCGATGAGAGCGATGGCACACTGGTCAACTACATCCCAGAGCACTGCATCGTGCTCAACATTGAGGCAGAGCATCTGGACTTCTACCGCGACATTGAGCAAATCAACGAGGTCTTTCACACACTCTGCCGCCAGACACGCGGCAAGATTTTCTACTGCAAGAGCGATTCCGGCGCCGCCAAGGTCTGTGGTAGCTACCCCAATGCCGTCTCCTACGGCTGGCAGGATGCTGACTACAGCGCAAGCGACATTAGTGTCAAACGTGGTCACACACTCTACACTGTCAACTATCAGGGTCAGCCCCTCGGCCGCGTCGAGCTGGGCATCCCGGGCAATCACAATATTCTCAACTCACTTGCAGCCGTTGCGGCAGCTCTTGAGATGGGTGCTGACTTCAGCCACATTACGCGCGCACTGGCCAGCTTTGCAGGTGCCAAGCGTCGCTTTGAGACCAAGTACCTCTCACGCAACTACCGCCTCGTGGATGACTACGGTCATCACCCAACAGAAGTAGCTGCAACCCTACAGACCGCGCAAAGTCTCAAGCCTGAGCGCCTTGTTGTCCTCTTCCAACCACACCGCTACTCGCGCACAATGTTGCTACGCGATGACTTTGGCCGAGCCCTCCAAAATCTCGACAAACTCATTGTTGCTGATGTCTACCCCGCTAGTGAACTGCCAATCGAGGGCATCAGCGGACAGACAATCGTCGATGCTGTGCAGGAGAGTGGTCCCGTGAGTGCAAAGTTCATCCCTAGTGTGCGCGACGCGCAGCTAGCCGTTGGCAACCAACTTCAGCCCGGCGACATGCTCCTCACCCTCGGAGCTGGCAATGTGCACCACGCTGGCAGCATGATTGCCGCGGATCTGCGAGTCATGGCAGAGCTGGAGCAGGAGCTCGGTGAGCCCATCGCGTGGAAGCTCTACGAGCCCATGAGCAAGCACAGCACCATCAGTGTTGGTGGTGCCGCCCAGTACTGGATTGAGCCTGCGAGCGCAGCGAGTCTACAAGGCAGCGTTAACTACTTCAAGGATCGTGGCGTGCCCGTCTACATCGTCGGACGCTGCAGCAATCTCATCGTGCGCGATGGAGGTATCCGCGGTGCGGTAATTCACCCCAATGGGGGCAGTTTTGAGCAACTTGAGATTGAAGGTCGCCACATCATTGCAGGGGCTGGAGTACGCCTCAAGAAGCTCTCTGCCTTTGCCTCGCTACATGGACTGAGTGGATTTGAATGGATGGATGGCATCCCCGGCTGTGTCGGTGGTAGCCTACGCCAAAATGCAGGTGCCATGGGCAGCGAGATGTGGGATAGATTCCTCTCCGCCACCTGCCTCAATGAGGAAGGTGACATCATTGAGATGCAAAAGGAGAACATGCAGCCTGCACAATACCGCCTCATCCCCGACTTTGATAACAACATCGTCATCGAAGCTCGCTTTGTTGGCACGCCTGACAACCCTATCGAGATCGAGAATAGACTTGAGGCCAACCGCCTCTCACGCAAAGGAAGCCAGCCCCTCGCGGCGAGCGCAGGATGCAGCTTTGTCAATCCACAGCTTGAGGATGGTAGCTACTACCCCGCAGGTAAGATTATTGACGAGCTCGGACTCAAGGGCATGCAGCACGGTGGAGCCATGATCTCACCCGTGCACGCTAATTTCATCGTCAACACAGGCAATGCCAAAGCCATCGACATCACGGAGCTCATCGACATCATCCGCAGCAAGGTCTTTGCCGAGCGAGGAATCCAGCTCAAGAGCGAGGTGCAGATCATCGGAGACCGTGAGCCACAGTACTAATTCAACACCCTCATCAGAATGACACAACTTCAATCCGATACAAAAATCTGCGTCCTCATGGGCGGTCCTGGCTCAGAACGCGATGTCTCTATCGCCTCGGGCAAGGGCATCTGCGAATCTCTCAAGGAGGCTGGATTCAGCCAAGTCAGTGAGCTCATCATCAACGACGACAGCCCAAAAATACCTCAGGGCACGCAGCTCTGCTACAACATCATCCACGGAACCTTTGGCGAGGATGGTCAGCTGCAGCGCTACCTTGAGGATCATGGCTACGCCTACACGGGTGCAGGCATCAGCTGCAGTGAGAACTGCTTTGACAAGGTGCTCTCCAAGCGCATCATGCACGCCGCAGCCGTCCCAGCCCCACGAGATCAAATCATGACCCGCGCTCAGGTCGCCTCTGGCGAACTGCCCCATATCACAGCCCCCTGCGTAGTCAAACCACCGCGCGAAGGCTCCTCAGTGGGTGTCCACATCATCTACAAGGATGAGCAGCTACCAGCAGCTCTCGCAGATGTCGCTAGCTACGGGGAGGAAATCCTCATTGAGGAATACATCAAGGGCAAGGAGCTCACGGTTGCCATCCTCGATGGAGTCGCCATGCCCGTCGTCCACATCATCCCGCGCGATGGCTACTATGACATGCGCAACAAGTACCCTGCCCTCTACGGTGGCAGCGGCAGCGACTATGTCTGCCCAGCCGAGCTAAGTGATGAGCAGACCGCTACTGTCCAAGCTGCTGCAATCAAGGCCTACAAGGCCCTCAAGGTTGAGGTCTATGGTCGTGTCGACGTCCTACTCACCGATGATGGTCGCCCCTACGTGCTTGAAATCAACACCATCCCTGGCATGACGGCGAGCAGTCTACTACCAAAGTCAGCCGCAGCCGCAGGCATCAGCTACGCGCAACTCTGCTGCCGTATAGCTAAAATCTCACTCAAACAAGCCAGAGGCATCTAAATACACTCTTGAACCGCGAACGCCCCAGTCGACTTGCTAGACAAGTAAAAATGCAGAAGCTAGAGAGCAGCCTCCCCCATAAGGCAAAGCTCTTTAGCCCTCTCGCTAGGCGTCGCGGTCTCAAGCATTTTAAGAAGTGGGGGCTCATCATCATCCTGCTTATAGGGCTTATAACTTCATTCGTCTATTATGGGATGAAGTACATGGAGCAATTCTACAGCATCAGCGCTAGTGCTATCGAGTTCCGCTCCTCTGGCTACATCAGCAAGAATCAGTGCCTTGAGCTGCTCAATATCGCCCCTGATGAGAAAATCAATAGCCTACAACAAAGCGAGATGCTCAACATCCTTGAGCAGCACCCCTGCATCGCCAATGCCATTATTAGAGCCAGCATCCCACACAGCCTACATATCGAGATAGAAGAGCGACTGCCCATCGCCTACGTAGAGCTCGAAGAGAGCATCAACCGAGGCAAGCGCAAAAAGCTCTTTGTTAGTACTCAGGGTGTGCTTTTCCCCATTATCGAGGAGTACCACCAAGGCTTCCTCAACAGCCCCACATGGTTCCTCAAGGATCAGGACCTCGAGAGCACCTTTGACATCAAGGAGAAGATTAAGCAGGAGAGCCTCGCACCCATCCGCCAACTCATCGCTGCCGTCAATGCCTATGAACTCCATGAAATCCCCCCTGTGCGCGAGATCTTCCGACCCAAGCAGTGGAAGATTATTCTCAGCCTCGACGGAGGCACAGAGGTGATGATGAACGTCTATCAAATCAAGGAGCAAATCGCGCGACTCTCCCAGCTGCTTGAGCACGCTCGGCAAGAGAAGAAAAGCATCCGTAGCGCTAACATCATCCCCAGCGTCAACCCCTCGGTCATCTACTTTGAAAGTGAGCCTGACCCGCAGCCCTAACTACAGCTCGATACAGCCCAACGCCGCAACATAAAAAAAGCCTCTCGCAGCAGCAAGAGGCTTTTTTGATTTTTAGTATCCAGAGCAATAGATTGGGTATACAGGGCGATAAACAGGGCGACAGACTGGGCGATAAACAGGGCGACAGACTGGGCGATAAACTGGACGACAGACTGGACGACAGACTGGACGATAGACAGGGCGACAAGGGCGATAGGCAGGGCGACAAGGGCGAGGGTGGCCGTAGTAGCCTCCATGATGGTTACCATGATACCTACCGCCGTTTCCACCGCAATTTCCTCGAGCCTCAGCAGAGGAAACAAAGCAAAGCAGCGCGACAAGAAGAAGAGCGACCAATGAGTGTGATTTTTTCATATGTGTATATTGTAAGGGGGAACGTTATATTGAATATTGCAGGCAAGTAGCTGCTTTCACCCTATCAGGCGTAGCCCAAGCAACTATTTATTTCCATTAGTTAAAAAACATAATTTTTTATCACAAATCAACTGATCATTGCACATTACAAATAGCGATCAGCTCAACATCAGAGCGCTGGAAGCAAAAAACAGAACATCTTCGCGCACTTCATGACTTGGGATAGAGCTGATTGAGCGCTTGTTGATTCTCCTTCGTTCGATCAAGACTATATCCGCTACGCTTTGCGTAGGCGTCTGCCTGAGCCTTGACTCGCTGGACAAAGTTATCATAGCTCATCCTTGCTGGCTGTGACCAGCCCACCTCTGCGCTTGCCATCGCACGCGGAAAGCTCTGATAGAGAGCATGCTCTAGCGTTGGCACGCGCTCCGTCCAGAGGCAGCAATGAGTCCCACGTATCTCTGCCTTCCCCTCGTATTTCTCGGGCTTGAGTTGATGAAAATCCCTCAGCGTAGCTGTCGGCATCCAGTTGTAGCGTCGTTGCCCCTCAATCTGGGGGAAGTCAAGATAGCAGTGTGGCGAGGGCGCGAGAACTAGCTTGAGATTCTTCTTCTACGCGGCTACAACCGCATCATCACTGCATTGAGCATACCATGCAAAGACGGTCTCTCCCTCACGGTAGAGGCTATCATCTAGCTCATACCAGAAAAGCGGCTCTCGACCATTAGCCTTGACCAGCTCAGCCATACGCCCGAGGAAGTAGGCCATATGTTGCTTAGCATCGGTGAGAGAGAGTTCCTTGCGCTGCTTCGCGCAAGATGGGCAGCTCTCCCATGGCGTTGTCGGAGCCTCATCACCCCCCAAGTGAATATCTTTAGATGGAAATATTGCAACGAGCTCCTTGATGACCGCATCGTAGAACTTATACATAGGCTCCTTGGCTGGACAAACGAGATAGCGCTTCTTGACGCCCTTTTGGATACCTGTACAAGGAGCCAGACCATCAAGGTGAGCCGTCTCACAAAAAAACTCGGGATAGGCCAATGCCAAAGCCTGCGTATGACTGGGCACATCAATCTCGGCAATCACCTCAATTGCGCGTTCCTTGCAATAAGCTACAAGATTTTGCAGCTCATCGCGGCTATAGATACCACCCTCAGGGATACCATTGCCATAGCTCTCAGGGCGGTGGCTGGCATGGGTCTTGAGCCTAGGGTAGCCCGGTATCTCAATACGCCAGCCATTATCATCGGTGAGGTGCAGGTGCGGCGATTAAACTTATAGTGAGCCAACTCATCAACGATAAGCTTAATATCCTCGATAGGCATATAATGGCGCGACACATCCAGCATATAACCACGCCACTGATAGCGAGGCGCATCTAGTATCTTGCCAACAGGTATACCCTGAGGATTGCGCCGCAGCTCATCGCGCAGCTGCGCGAGTGTGGACATTGCATTACGCCGACTCTCAGGGTCATATGTCACAATCATTACCCCATTCTTCGTAATATCCATGGTATAGCTCCCCTTGACATAAGCCTTTCCTCGCTTTGGCAACATGTGGAAATTAGCAACCAAGTTCGTTGTGAGCCCATCCCCATAAGTCACATCACTCGGAGCAGGAATAATATCATAGGCAAGCGTCATCGGGGTGATGAGAAGCGCGATGGCACACATAAGAGATTGGAACATCAGCCTAGGCTAACAGATTGACTCATCAGGTCAAGCTTTAAGCTTCCCATCACAGGGGCAATTTAGTAAAATATCCTTAGACATGAATACAGATGAACTCCAATACACAGGTTCCAAACGCATCTACATCGATGGGCATATCCATCCCAACATCAAAGTCGCGATGCGAGAAGTTGAGTTGGAGGAGAGCCTCTACCCTGATGGCAGCACTGAGAGCAACGCTCCCGTGCGCATCTACGACTGCTCCGGAGCTTGGGGAGATGAGAAAGCTCAGATCAAAGCCGAGGATGGCCTGCCCAAGCTGCGCAGCAGCTGGATTGAGGAGCGCGGCGACGTCACCCGTGACCAAGACGGCACCTTACAAGCAAGCGATCTGAGCAATCCCCCCACACAGCGAGCATACGCGCTCAAGGGCATCATCACCCCTGAGATGGAGTACGTGGCCATCCGCGAGAACCACGGCCGAGAGCTTGCCTACAAGACCGTCTACGACCAATTCCCCAACGAGAAGAGCCGCCCCGATGAGGCCCAGCAGACACTCGACTTCCTTGGCACAGGCATGCCGCGCCCCAGCGAGTTAGAGGCTCAGTCGGGATTCAACCATCGCAGCCTCGTCGAGCGCGCTCAGCTCAACTACCAGCACCCTGCTAACCCACGCCTACGTTCACGCATGCCTAGCTTCTTTACGCCAGAGTTTGTCCGTGATGAGATTGCCGCAGGTCGCGCCCTAATCCCCCTCAACATCAATCACCCCGAGTGTGAGCCCATGGCCATTGGTCGTAACTTCCTCTGCAAGATTAACGCCAACATCGGCAACTCTGCCATCTCCTCAAGCATCGAGGAAGAAGTTGAGAAACTGCGCTGGGCCATACATTGGGGCTCAGACACAGTCATGGATCTCTCCACTGGATTGGACATCAAGCGCACCCGCGAGTGGATCCTGCGCAACAGCCCCGTGCCCATCGGCACCGTACCCATCTACCAGAGTCTGGAGAAGTGCAGCGGCATCGTCGAGCACCTCAGCTGGCCCATCTTCCGCGCAACCCTCATCGAGCAAGCTAAACAGGGCGTCGACTACGTCACCATCCATGCCGCACTGCTTGAGCGATTTGTCCCGCACACAGCACGCCGCATGACAGGCATCGTCTCACGCGGTGGTGCCATCATGGCAAAGTGGATGATGGTTAACAAGCAGGAGAACTTCCTCTACACAAACTGGTCTGAAATCTGCGATATCCTCGCAATCTACGACGTCGCCATCTCCATCGGTGATGGTCTGCGCCCTGGCTCCATTGCTGATGCCAACGACTTCTCCCAGCTCGCAGAGCTCGAGGTCCAAGGCGAGCTCACCAAGATGGCTTGGCGCAAGGGAGTGCAGGTCATGAATGAAGGACCGGGTCACGTACCACTGCACCTCATCCCTGAGAACATGCACAAGCAACTTGAGTGGTGCTACGAGGCACCCTTCTACACGCTGGGACCCCTCGCCACTGACATTGCCCCCGGCTATGACCATATCACTGGCGCCCTCGGTGGTGCCATCATCGCGCAGGAAGGCTGCGCCATGCTCTGCTACGTCACACGCAAGGAGCACCTCGGGCTACCTGACAAGGAGGACGTGCGCGAAGGCGTGGTCACCTACAAGCTTGCCGCCCACGCAGCTGACCTTGCCAAGGGTCATCCCTCAGCCCAAGAGCGCGACAACGCAGTCTCCAAAGCTCGCTTTGAGTTCCGCTGGGAGGATCAATTCAACCTCTCGCTCGATCCCCATCGTGCGCGTGGCTACCATGATCAAACCCTGCCCCATGCCGCCGCTAAAAAGGCTCACTTCTGCTCGATGTGCGGCCCCAACTTCTGCTCGATGAAGCTCACCCAAGAGCTGCGCGAGCAAGAACGCCTCTCTCTTCGAAATGAGCAGGATACAGCAAAATAACAAAGCATTTTAACTAGATAAAAGCCCCAGTTTCCGCAAGGAAACTGGGGCTTTTTGATTGCTAATGTTTAAAAAAAGCTAATTAGATGAGGGGCTTGCAAATGCGCAGCTCCATAGCCTCTGAGCAGCAGTCTGAGAGCAGAGGGATAGCCGTCTGGAAATGCTCTGAGTCGCAATGCTCCTCAATCGCCTCATCACTCGCCCACTCCTCAATAAAAATCAACTCCGCGCAATCATCAGCATCCTCATAGAGGCCATAGCTGATGCAGCCCGCCTCGGCACGGCTCGCATCGACAAGAATCTTAGCGGTGGCGAGGAAGGCCTCACGGCAGTCCTCCTTGACTTTACATAGTGCTGTAATTTTAATCATATTTTTTGTTTGTTTTGGGAATGTTTTTTATCATTCAGATGGCGCCGTCTCTGCGAATTTTCGAGGTGACGCAGACGCATCTTATTGAACTGCTTACGCATCTTTTCTGCACGCCTATCATCATAGCTCTGCATGAGCAAGCGCAGCTCCTTCTCCTGCTGCTCCGAGATAGCCGCAGCCGTGGGCAGCATCGCGATCATCATGATGAGCCTCTCACGCTGCTCCTCAGAGAAGTCACTGCGGCTGCAGAGAAATGAGAGCACACCTAGTGTACGCTCATTCTCAAGCTCAGCCCCGATGCTATCACCCTGTGACTCCAGCAGCTCAGCATAACGAGCACGAATACCGAGGAAAAGCACAATAGCCTCCTTGTCTCTGGGGGCAGCCGCGAGGGCGCGCTGAGCAAACTCAACCGCCTTAATCAGCTCGGCCTCATCCAACTTTGCCACAGGCTTGCGCTGGCGTAGCAGGTAGGTAGTATAGGAGGACATTGCCTCAATATTCTTAGGGTCCTTCTTTAGCACACTATCAAGCAAATCAAGCGGATTGATACCACAGGCCTTCCGATAGGCTCGAGCACTTGGACCACGCAGGTCAATGAGGAGCTTTGCCTGCATTAGCAGCAGGCGCACGTCATCAGGCCTCTGCGCAAGCAGATGATTAAAGGACTTTGAGGCAGACTCGAGCAGCTCCATATGATGACTTCGCAACGCCTCATGCAGCAGCTTCTTGGAGGATTTACTGCTAGCGTTCTGATTTCTATGCCCATGTATTGGCATGAAGATACTGTAGCGGCAGAGCAGCATGTTGGAGCGCAGCAGCTCAAGCTGCAGCTCATAGTCATCTTCATGCTCAAATCGGCTCAGACAATCCGTCAAAATCTCGCCAGCCTCGCGACTCTTAGTCTTCGTTCTCTGCCAAACGAGAGACTCGGCAAGACCATTAACACAGGCCACATACTCAATCTTCTCGGGGCTACCCACCTCTTGCAACAGGCTCAAGGCGCGGCGGAACTGTGACTCAGATACCGCAAAATCACCCATCCTAAAGGCAATACTCGCCAGCATACGATTCGCCTGCACAATATCCGTCACACTAGCCTGCCCATTCACACCCTGATCTGCAATCTCAACATAATAAGGCAACAAATCATGCATCAGCTGCGCATCAGCACGACTCGGCAAATCAATGGAGCTAGCCCCATCCACAGTCAAGTCATCACCAGTCACACTCTGAAAGACGCGCTTCATTGATGCCCCCGCAATCCTCGCATTGCGCTGCGCGAGCAGGCGTTGCTCATTCTCCATGAGCAGTGAGGCATTCACTCGCCAATAGCCATAGCCGGCCGTAGCCAAGAGCATCAGCATCAGCAGCAGGGCAACATGTAGCCAGATAGCCACCGAGCGACGGCGGCGTAGCCACATCAGGTAGCGGCGCTTGAGGCTCACGGGGCGTGCCTTGACAGGCTTGCCCTCCAGATAGAGCATCAAATCATCCAACATCGCCGCCATGCTCTCATAGCGATCGCTAGGATCATAGCTAATACTCTTATTGATAATAGCCGCCAGCTCGTCCTTCTGCTGCAATTGCAGAGGATTACCATCGCAAATACGCTTAATGAGAGAGCCCGGCTCAGTCTCTAGGAAGGCGGGCCTCTTCGCAATAAGCTCATAAAGAGTCAATCCCAGCGCATACTGATCCGAGGCAAAGGAGCTCTGTCCATGCAGCAATCGCTCAGGCGCCATATAACGAAGTGTTCCATCATTGCTCTGAGTCACAAGTGGGGCTAACTCCCCCTCATTGAGCACCGTGGCCAGACCAAAATCACTGACATGCACCACGCCCTGCTCATCTAGCAGCAAATTACTCGGCTTGATATCGCGATGCAACACACCACGAGCATGGGCAAAGCAAAGAGCCTTCGCCGCCTGCAGCGCCACCTGAGCCACAGCCATCTCATAGCTCTTGTGGCGATAGACCTTCTTAATAGCCTTGGGTGAGAGGTCCTCCCCCTTGATCAGCCCCATCACATAATAGCGATACTCAGCCTCGCGCCCCGCACCAAACACCTCGACGATGTTAGTATGGCGCAGGCTGGCAATGAGGCGTGACTCATTATCAAAAGCATCGCGATGCTTCTCATCATCACTCCATGATGGAGCCAAAATCTTGATAGCCACCTCGCGATTCAGCGACTCCTGCATCGCCCGAAAGACCGTACCCATGCCGCCGCGACCAATCTTCTCGAGCAACTTGTAGCCACCGAGCATCTCAGGAAAGCTGGAGTCAGACACTCGAGGCACCGTATAAGACTGACCCAGACCCTCCACAGACATCAAGGCAGGGAGCACCTCCAGCAGCTCATCCTCACAGGGCGCATAGCGAGCCGCAAACTGCGTAGGCGTAATTTTCTCCCCTGCGCGCAAGCGCTGCAAAAAAAGCTCAGCTAACTCCGCAATATCCTCCTCAGTCGCGCAATCGAACTCTGGTGCACTCATCGCTCAAACAAACTTGAATCTGACACCAACACTTGAAAACGCTTCAACGCGCGCACATAGCGGATACTAGATGCCTTGGGAGCAATCTCCAGCACGGCCGCACACTCATTATTGCTCAGCTCCTCAAAATGACGCAGCTCCAAGATCTCACGATCATGCGCTGAGAGCTCAGCAAGCACACGGCGAGCAAAAGCCTGACGCTCCATCTTCACCAAGCGTGTGCGAGGGCTCGTGATGCTGTCAGCAAAACGCTCCCAAACATCGCGCACGCTCTCATCATCGGAGTAGAGGTCGCACTCCTTCATCGCATCGCGCTTGCCGGCTTGCAAATGCATGCGCTCCAGATCTGTGAGCGTCTGCAAGGCAATGAGGCGCAGCTTAACGTAAATAGGAATCTCTGGCCGAGTCTGTAAAAAACTCATGCGTCGCCCACAGGAGAGATAGGCATCTTGGAGCAAATCATCCACCCCAAAGCGACGCAGCAGCACAGCAGGTATACGCATCGAGAGCAGACGCGCTAAGCGTGCTCGATGCTCCAGCCAAGCCTCAGCCAGCCAGAGATTATCCTTCTTTGATTGTTCATCCTGCTCCATGCTATTATAGAGAACGTTATTCGCGCCAAGTATCTACAGGCCAAGAACAAGATGAGCAGGCGATCATCAATCGCCAATAGTCTCCTCACGCAAGCCGCGCTGCATCAGCTCGCTCACCGCAATGCGGACATCCTTGCCCTCGTAGAGAATACCATAAATCAAATCAGTAATAGGCGTACGCACGCCCAGCTTGCGAGCCATCTGATAAGTCGAGTAGGTGTTAGGGATACCCTCCACCACCTGACCAATAGTAGCCATGCACTCCTCCATACTCTTCCCCTGAGCAATCAGGCGGCCAGCACGCAAGTTGCGGCTGTGCTCCGAGTAGCAAGTCACCACCAAGTCACCCATACCAGAGAGACCCATAAAAGTCTCCATACGCCCACCGCGAGCCACGCCAATGCGCGTCATCTCAGCCAGCCCACGAGTCGCCAAAGCAGCGCGCGCATTATCGCCCAAGCCCAAGCCTGCGCAAATACCGCTAGCCAGAGCAAAGACATTCTTAATCGCACCACCAAGCTGCATACTCACCACATCATCCGTCGTATAAATACGCAGAAACTCCGTACTAAGCCTACGCTGCACAGCTGATGCAATCTCCAAATCTTCAAAGCCAACCAGCGTCAAGCTAGGCAGCTCCAGCACGATATCCTCCGCGTGATTTGGGCCCGAGAGGACACCGACGGGATAAGGCATGCAACCAGAGAGAATCTCCGTCATGAGCAGATTGGTATCCTTCTCAATACCCTTGGTGCAGGTCATGATAACCGCGTCATCACTCAGCCCCACATTCACGAGGCTGTCAGCCACCGAGCGCATCACCACGCTGGGCACCACCACAATCACCAAATCTGCACCGGCCACATCAGCCCAGTCACTCGTCACAAGCACATTAGCAGGCAGAGAGCGGGCATTGGGCACAGGACAGAGACTCTGACGAGTCTCTCGAATCCGCGCGGCATCATCATCGCTATTAGTCCAGAGGATAACATCATCACCTTGGTAACTTGCCGTCAGAGCCAAGGCTGAGCCCCAAGCACCAGCACCGATCACCGCTATTTTCTTAATTTCACGCATATTATTTATTATTTTTTGCTAAAAGCTTTTGGTTCTGTACCAGCCAACAGGCGGGAAATATTGCTGCGGTGCTTCACAATCACCAGCAGCGCGAGAATCGCGAGCAGAGAGACAGCCATCCAATCAGCTGGAGACGCACTGCCATCATCGCAGATAAACACATACACCGACGTGATGAGCGCCACCACACCAGCTAACATACTGGAGAGAGAGACATAGCGCGTCACAATCATCCCCAAAATCCAAGCCGCAATCGCCGTGCCTCCCACCAGAGGAGAAATCGCAAAAAGCGCACCAGCTGAGGTAGCAACACCCTTACCGCCCTTGAAGCCCAAGAAGCATGTGAAGGTATGACCCAACACCAGCGCAAACATCACCGCGAGAAACCACAGCATCGCATCAGGTGTCATCTGAGTCGTCTCAGCACCCAGATGGGCCTTCATCGCAAAGAGAGGAAGCATCCCCTTCAAAAAATCACAGATAAAAACGGGTATACCCCAAGCCTTGCCCAGCACGCGCACCGCATTGGTCGCGCCAATATTAAATGAGCCATGCTCACGTAAATCAATACCGCAGATCTTACCAGCAATAAAGCCAAAGGGTATGGACCCTATCAGATAAGCGGCGACAACATAACAAATATTCTCTAGCATGCATCGATAGTATACACCCTAACATGAGGAAAAATCAACACCAAACTTTATCAGTTGCCCCATAAATAAGCAATAAAGCAGCCTCAACCCAACCTTCTCATCCGCCTCCTAGTTGAATACTAGAGCCGTAGTCAGGTAACAAACAATTGTCCACCATTTTTAGCGTTAAGCTGCGACGATGAACAATGCTCATTTTATCCCGCTATTGGGGTTAGCCCCAAATTGACATCGTAAAAAAGCCCAGCTCCTTTTGAGAACTGGGCTTTTTATTAAGAATGGCTCGAGACGGATTCGAACCGCCGACACGAGGAGCTTCAATCCACTGCTCTACCAACTGAGCTATCAAGCCTTCTTTTTTCGTCCTCCCTAAAGGCTGACTTCGCGGAATTATATAGATTTGCCTATGCTTTATCAAGTACAAAATAGGGCACTCGGCAAATAATCTTAATAAGCCTCGTGATCATCCTTGATCTCATCCTCAGTGATGGGAACCCTATCCAGCGCACGCCATGCGTAGGTGATGTAGAGCAGCACAAAGGGAATTACCAGCGATACAATGCTCATCACCTTGAGGGTGAAATGACTTGAGCAGCTATTGGTCAGTGTGAGGGAACTTTGAAGGTCGGATAAGGAGGGATAATAGGCGGTATTATTCCAGCCAGCGCAGAGTAGCAGCGCAAGCACGCTGAGCACGGTTCCCAGACCAGCGGGCCAGATACCGCGCTTACTACGGCTAAATAGTGCTAGGCCTATGCCCAGCAGCAGCAACAGGACACCTAGCAACAGAGTGGCGAGCACAGCAGGCATTGCCAGCAGGTTGTTGAGGTACTTGTAGGGCTCAATGCTGATTAGATGATTGAGGGGGTTCACCGCAAATCCATCACTGAGCAGCAGATGAATCACAAAGCTGAGAAAGAAGACTAGGAAGAACACGCTCTCCTTGACCAGTCCGCTGCGGCAGCGAGCCACAATGGCAGCGTCATCCACGTTATTGAGGTAGTAGAGACGAGCCAGCACACGGCTCAAAAAGAGCAGAGTAAGCCCCAAACAAACATTCCAAAGGTTGATAACCGCCTCAAGACCATGCCATGAATTGCTCCATTGCGAGATCGTTGGGGCAGTAATATCCACGAGTGCGGACTTGTTGATGATGAACTCCGCACCGTGGAAGAAGGTGCCTAGGGCGGTACCAATGAGTACTGGGGCTAGCACGCCATTGATCAACAAAAATACGCGATAGGTCGTGCTGCCCAGCAGATTGCCTTTCTTATTCTGAAACTCATAGGAAAATGCCTGCAGGACAAAGCAGAGAAGGATGAGCATCCAGACCCAATAGGCTCCACCAAAGCTCGTGGAGTAAAAGAGGGGGAAGGAAGCAAAGAAAGCACCGCCAAAGGTCACAAGCGTGGTGAAGGTAAGCTCCCACTTACGACCTGTGGAGTTACTGAGCATGCGTCGCTCCATCTCCGTATGCCCCACACACCAGAGCAGACTCTGCCCACCCTGCACAAACATCAAAAAGACCAGCAGAGCTCCCAGCAGGGAGATGAGGAACCACCAGTAATGCTGCAATAATACGTAATCTTCTAACATTGTTAATTTCTCCTTATTGATGGATTAAACACTAGGGCCTTTTTGGATTGATTTCTTCATGATGCAAATCTCAGCGATGAGCATGAGGGTAAAGAGGGTGAGGAAGATAAAGAAGGTTATCTGCACGGAGGATACATCGAGCTTTGAGACGGCCGCGGTATTGGGCAGGATACCTTGGATTGCCCAAGGCTGCCTCCCAACCTCTGAGACCACCCAGCCTGCCTGACTAGCCAGATAGACCAGCGGCACAGTAGCCATACCAGCCCAGAGCAGTGGGCGAGAGCGTGTCACGCGAGCACCCAGCATCAAAAAGATGAGGAGGATAAAGGCAAAGGCAGCCGTTGCAATCACCATCACGCGGAAGGCATAGAAAACCAGCGGCACAGGAGGAACCAAATCAGAGGGGGAGCGGAGATATCCGTAGCCAAAGTATTTAAAATTGCTATCCAGTCGAGCTCGAGCATCAGTCATCGCGGGCTGATCCGCAGCCTCCATGGCGAGGCGAAAATCACGCAGCGCGTCAATTGCCAACTTACCGCGCTGCATCATCTGCTGCGCACTCAGGGCTTTTCCCCCATCAGGCAGCTCATAGCCACCAGCGAGGATATCCTTAATCCCCGGGATAAATGCCTGTGGATCATGAGTTGCTAGAATAGAGAGTAATGAGGGTATCTCAACCTTCCAGTGGAAGCCGCTGTCACCCTCATCCAGATTATCCCAGCTCGCATTGGGGCGCAGCATCCCTACGGCCACCAGCCCAGCCCCATGCTCTCCATGATAATAACCCTCAGCGGCAGCCAGCTTCATGGGCTGGTGCTGAGCCACCTGGGAGGCAGACTTATGCCCCGTGTAGCTGACAATCGCGGTAGCGAGCAGACCGATGATGGCGGCAACCTTGATACTGGAGAGGGCAAAGCGCTCGTGGCGACCCTTGATTAGATACCAGCAGGAGACACCCACGACAAAGATGGTACCAAGCAGCCAGCAGGAGCTCACAGCATGGCTGAACTTCATGATGGCTACTGGCGAGAGCGCAACAGTCCAAAAATCAGCCATCTCGTTGCGCACTGTCTCAGGGTTGAAGTGCATGCCAACGGGATACTGCATCCACGCGTTGGCGACGAGAATCCAGAGTGCAGAGAGTGTCGCGCCAAGACTGGTCATCCAAGTTGCGGTAAGGTGCGCGCGCTTGCTCACCTTGTTCCAGCCAAAATACATGACGGCGACAAAGGTGGACTCCATGAAGAAAGCGACCATACCCTCAATTGCTAGAGGTGCGCCAAAGATATCACCGACAAACCAGCTGTAGTTGCTCCAATTTGTCCCAAACTGGAACTCGAGTATCAGCCCCGTTGCAATGCCCATAGCAAAGTTGATGGCAAAGAGCTTCATCCAAAACTTTGCCGTCTCGCGCCAAAAGACATCGCGCGTACGGTAATAAATCGTCTCCATCACCGCCATCACAACCCCGAGGCCTAGCGTGAGGGGTACAAAAATCCAATGATACATGGCCGTAAGCGCAAACTGCGCGCGCGACCAATCGATGAGCGAGCTGTCAATAACTTCCATAACAATTGTAAGGTGTGGTTGATTAATGGGCGCGATCAGTGAGTTGAGTAGAGACCGCTTGACTCTTTTCCTCGTGTGTACCTTGGAGGTAGCGTGGGAAGAAAACAATCTTTAAAATCCCAAACATGATAATGAGCTTGATAATTATAATCATCCACAGGGTGCGCCCAAGCGTCATCGAGGCAAATCCCTCCATGTAAAACCGCCAAATATGCACAATCACTCTAAACTTCATATCATCAAAAGCTCCCCTTATTTGAGGATGATGCTAGAATAACACACTCAGGTAGCGCGCACAAGAGAAAATCGCGCGCGTCAGCCACAGAATCAACGGCTGTACTTCACCAGCACAAAGCCATCAAAGCTCTCCACGAGCTCGCGCTGTGAGAAGTAGCTCTCAAACTCGGGGAAGTAGGTATCAGCCTCAAAGCTCCCCTGCACCTCTGAGACCCAGAGCGTGCTAATGAGAGGCAGCATGAGAGCATAAATCTCAGCACCGCCAATCACCATAAGTTCATCATCCATGAGCTCCAGTGACTCCAGCTGCTCAGGGCAAGAAATAACATCGACACCCTCAATTGCCAAGCCCTCTTGACGGCTGATGACAATATTCTGACGCTTGGGCAGAGGGCGACCGATGCTCTGATAGGTCTTGCGACCCATGAGGATGGGGTGCCCTGTGGTCAGGCGGCGAAAGAGCTTCAAGTCCTCAGGCAGATGCCAAGGCATGGTACCATCCTTGCCGATGGCACGGTCAGCAGCCATTGCTACCACAGCTGATATCTTGAGGTTCATACCGAGATAGGGGCTTTGATGTGAGGCTGTGGGTCATAGCCCTCGAGAGTAATGTCCTCGTAGCAGAATCCATCAATCTCCATCACATCGGGGTTAAGCAGCACACGGGGCAGCTGGCGCGGTTCGCGACTAAGCTGCAGCTTCGCCTGCTCAATGTGGTTGTTATAGAGATGCAAATCGCCAAAGCTGTGGATGAACTCCCGAGCCTCATAGCCGCATACCTGAGCCACCATCTGTAAGAACAGCGCGTAGCTCGCGATATTAAAAGGCACACCGAGGAACAAATCACAGCTGCGCTGGTAGAGTTGCAGACTCAGTCCATTTTTCTCACCCTCATGCTGCGCAGGAATCACGCAGAACTGGAAGAGGCAGTGACAGGGGGGCAGCGCCATGCTGTCCACCTCAGCCACATTCCATGCGGAGACCACATGACGGCGGCTCCAAGGATTGTTTTTCAGACCATCAATCAGCTTTGCGATCTGATCAATCGTGCCGCCATTACCATCTGGCCATGCGCGCCACTGCTTGCCATAAACAGGGCCCAAATCTCCATTCTCATCAGCCCACTCATCCCAAATCTTAACACCGTGGTCTTGGAGATACTTCACATTGCCATCACCACGCAGGAACCACAGCAGCTCATAGATGATGGAGCGCAAATGCAGCTTCTTGGTCGTCAGGCAGGGGAAGCCATCACGCATATCATGGCGCATCTGACGACCAAAGACGCCAATCGTGCCCGTACCCGTACGGTCATCGCGCCCCACACCATTGGCGAGTACATCGTCAAGGAGGTTGAGATACTGCTTCATGTGAAAAAGGGGATAAAAAAGTTTGAGATAAAAAATTACAGACCCAGCGCAGTGCGAATCTGCAGCGCGTAGGCCTCAGCCTTGGCAGCATAACTCAGAGCAGGCTCATTGTACATGATGCCACGAGAGACATTAATCACCGAGGGAGCTACACGACCGCTGCCACTCAAGGAGGTAACCTCGCCACCCTGTGCACCGAGCCCAGGAATAAGCAAAGGCGCATCGGGGAGTGTCGCAAGCACCTGAGAGCTCGCATTGGTCAGGCCCACCACCATACCCACCTCTGTGGCACAGTTGTTGGACTTCGCACGTGTCACCATATCACCCACCAGCTCATAGACGCGGCGTCCATCAGCGAGCTTCTGCTGCTCTATATCCACCGAGCCGGGGTTTGTCGTCACAGCCAGCAAGTACACAGCCTTGCCGGGGCGATCGAGGAAGGGCTCAAGAATATCATAGCCCATGAAGGGGTTGAGCGTCACCGCATCCACATCCATACGATCAAAGTAAGCCTGCGCATAATACTTCTGAGTCTCACCGATATCACCACGCTTTGCATCAAGGATGATAGGAATATGGCGGGGCATATCGCGCATCAGCTCCTCAAGCAGAGCTAAACCGGGGAGGCCCATCGCCTCAAAATAAGCAATATTAGGCTTATACGCAGCGGTAAAAGGAGCCGTCTCCTCAACGAGGCGACGCAGCTCATCAGCCAACTGATTGATGTTATCAGTCTGAGGGCGAGGGTCAAGCCCTACACAGAGAGCAGAGCGAGTTTCAGTGATACGGGCTTGGAGTTTCTCAGAGAATTTCATGCTCCGCAGATTATAGCAAGCCTAGGCACCGAGGTCAACACCATAGACTCGAGATGCGTCCTGTGTCAAAGCCCAGGAAATCATTAAAACTCCCTAGATGACTAAAATAAAACAAACGACGCCCCACCATGAACAAAGCAATTGAAACCATACCCAACCACTTCCGCGAAAACACACACTCAGAAGCAGACAAAGAAAATAAGCAAAGAAGATATTTTTACTCTGTATACGGCATGCTCCACAGCCCCGATACATCATTGAGCTCATCAAACGCATCAGCCGAATCAGCGTCGAAAGCATCGAAAGCGTCCGAATTATCAAAGCCCCAGCTCTCAACCATCCAGCAAGGCAACACAAACTCCGCCGCGCCCTCAGCGCCCCTCCCCCTTCCAAAAAAGACGCCAATTTGACAGCTTGTGCTACCGCTTTCCCACCCTTATTGCGAAAGTAGATTCAGATAGCCAAGTCGCCCACTTTTTCCTATTTCAAAGCGTGCGGACTATACAAGGCGCCCCCCGCCTTTGGAGAACGTCAAGCTTTCAAAGCTTGCATACAGGGCTTTATTTTAATTCGTTTAGCCGATTTGCTCGTATTTCTTTCAGGAAATAATAAATGGCAGAATGCTTCATTCGGCTGCCTGTAGTCGCATGGTTAAAGAATGGCATTGCCACTATAGCAGGTAGCCACCACACATCACTTGCAGATTGTGCCGAAGATGTAGCAAATACTTCTTTCCCTTTATAAATATGAGACATACTCCAATCTAATTGCGTGTTATGCCATACAGGTATGGTGAGTAGAGTCAAGCCAGACAAATTAGCTAACAGCAAGCGAGTTTGCACATCAGTCCCAGAGAGATTGACTCGGAAATGATAGTGGCGCGCGCTTGCGAACCCTGTAGCGCTATAGTGAACCTTGTTAAACAAGCCACTCTCCTCAAAATCTTCGCGAACAGCTACAATAATTTCTTCTTTATCGAACCAAGCCTCTGGACCGTAGTCGTCACAGAAATCGACAGAAAAAGTAATATCTCGTTTCTCTTGAGCTAATCCGTAGATATCACGTTGCGTGGCGCTTGGCCCATCGCCCGTACTAATTGTTGTGCATTGAGTAATGAACAGTAGTGGGCAGAGTGCCAGAATTTTATATTGTAATTTCATCTATTATTTTATCTATTATTTTATCGTTTATCGTTTCTTTGCTAGAAAAATGACATCATTCTTATAGAAGCCCACTCTATATTGATGATGTCGCCATTCAGTCGAGCTAGTCGTTGTCGTCCCACTATAGGAAACCGTATTGTATCCGGGCATATATGCATCAGATATTGTTCCCGACGTATGAGAGGTAGAATTCGTTGTATGGGGCACGGTATAGCTCCGCGTTTGTGTGCCTTTTTGCGCGGATACGCATATCACTATAGATGCCCCCTTTTGCTTTGCCAAATCTGAGAGTTCGGCTTGCGTTACCCTCGTATCAAAAAAGCTCATACTTCCAATCACGATATAGCCCGAGGCAAGGTACCGCTCTTGAGCAGCTTTAAAATCTATCACTTCAATGACTCGCGGCTGCATATCTTTTGAAATCGTCTCATAGCTTTCAAGTGGATGTGCTTCTGAATTATAATAGATTGATAAATCCCTACCATTACAAGAACAGAGCACAAGGCTAAAAATAACGGACATTATCACTGAGTTTCCTTTAATCCTCGTCTTAATCATTGAGATAACTGTATCTTAATTCAGCATATAGAGCAATCCTAATATCCTTATTTTGTTATTTTCATCATTCATATTAACTAGAATCATACAGCGACAGAGAAACATCCAACAGGAGGTAACGTTACGCACTTTACTCAAAGAAGCGCGCAAAAAATGAACTTATCTCAAGTAGAATTAACCCTACTTTGCAAATCTCCACAATCCTTCATTTCTAAATATGAAACTGGCGAGAGGTATTTAACCTTTACCGAAGTTCTTGTTCTCTGCAAAATACTTCCTATTGACCTCCCTGCCCTTATTGAGGAAGTAGATTCCGATAGCGAAGGCGCTAGCTCTCCCCCTTTCTAAACCTTGAAGCTAACTAGCCACGCTAAGGGGTAGCTGGAGTCACATCGTAAATCTCATTGGGTATTTACGCTACATGAAAAACACTTGGGCAATTATAGCTTGATGCTTTAGCCCTCTCGAGCTTATTTCTTCATGCCATATTATGTTGCAAGCACTGCGACATAATGTCAAATTACTACGACAATTTTAGAGTGGGATATTTTATTTTTTAAAAAGGCATAAAGGCGTAGGCTCTCTTATTCTATGAAAAGAGAAAAAACAGAAAAAAACGAAACGTCTAATCAAAGGCATCTCTGCTGCTCATGCTGCCAGTATAGAACACAGCAGCCTTTACATCGAGGCGCCGCAGCCTTGACATCAGAGCACAGCACACGCTATACTGAGGTTAAGCATGTGGAGCTCAAGATTCAGCGGCTAGACAAGGCTACCGAGCAAAGCAATATTGCACATCATTCAAAAAACACCCCATGATTAGTACAGAAACACAAAACAAGGTTCGATTCATCACCTTACAAAACCCACGCCATCTCAACGCGCTGAGCTCAGAGCTCTGCGCAGAAATAGAGGGGGCAATCAACGAAGCCTATCAAGAGAACTGCGTCTGCATTGTCCTGCAGGCTGAGTGCCGCAATGGAGTCTGGTCAGCAGGTCATGATATCCGCGAATTACCCCTTGATGGCAGCGACCCTCTCGCCTATGATGTCCCCCTTGAGAAGCTGCTTCGAGCCGTACAGACGGTTCCTATCCCAGTGATTGCTAGCCTCAGCGGCAGCGTCTGGGGCGGTGCCTGTGACCTTGCGCTCTCCTGCGACATGATTATCGCGGTGGATACGGCTACCTTTGCGATCACGCCTGCCAAAATTGGTATTCCCTACAACAGCTCAGGTCTGATGCACTTCATCAACCAGCTGGGGATGAACAAGGCTCGCGAAATGTTCTTCACAGCGCAGGCACTCACCGCGCAGGAAGCTCTCAATGTCGGCCTCGTCAACCACATCACCACCACAGAAGGTCTGGATGCCATGCTGGAGGAGAAGCTCCTCGACCCCATCCGCCGCAACTCAATCCTCGCGATAAGTGCGATGAAGCGACAATTCCGAGTCCTGAGCCGCAGCACCGCCAACATCACCGCCGAGGAGCTGGAGCACATCGGCAACTGGCGCTCTCAGGTCTATCACTCTGATGACTACCGTGAGGGTGTGACCTCCTTCATCGAAAAGCGCAGCCCCCAATACAAGGGAAATGCGCATGAGCTAGATTAAAAGCTCAACATCAACCTAACCACAAAAGGGCTCGCTACACGCGAGCCCTTTTTTTGTAGCATCTCACTACCCAAGGAGGCAGGATAGTCGATGTATACCAAGTGTTTTTATGATGGATAATAATAGCCATAAGATAAGTTCACATTTTATTCACCGTCAGGTTCACCCTGACGATATCCGTCAACAGGCAGCTATTCAATCCTAATTGATGACTAGCAAATAAAAGCCCTTATATAGTTAGCTATATAAGGGCTTTTCCAATACTACAGAGGGGGCTTTTTTCCTTGATTCTTCTGCGGCTGGCTGATACCATGAGCGCAGCATGAATAAACTACTTACACTTATTATTACGCTCTTGCTTTCCGCTGGCTCCCTTTCCGCTGGCTCCTTTTCCTCGGGTTTCGAGGATGAGTCCGACGCGCTCAGTGCGGGCTATTATCACGCCACTAATAAAGCCGAGGCCTTTCATGTTCGGCTGGCCAAGCACACGGGGCGCGGTACAGAAAGAGAGCATGTAGCTTATAACCATCGATCAGTTAAGACAGGAACACGCCTTTATTTAACGCCGCACAGCAATGGTGCCATGAAAATTAAGCGTAAGGGTCGCTCTTGGTACATTTTGCCTGAGCACGTCGTCTCTGAGCGAGAGTACAAGCTTGCGCTCCAAGCTGCCAAAACTGCTGACGAACTAGCCATCGCCAAGGCCACTCTCGAGCTGATAGAAGAAGACCGCCTAAAGGGCGTGCCACGTAAACCCATACCTAGAAAAGGACTAGTCGTCACCATCCGCGAAGCATACACATTTAACGATGCTCAGCACGCTCTCGACTACTCCAACACCGACCCTAGTTTTCAAAAAGCCTTTGTGAAAAATCTCACCGCCCGTTCAGCAGCCTGCCACTGGCGGGTCATCTACTGCAGCCGCACGGGTAAAAATGAAAAGTTTTCCCGCGTCGCCGGTGTCTTCGCCCCACAGGGTTCGACCGCGGCCGAGTACGCCGGCATCGTTCGCGTCGTCACAAAAGGCGGGGCCATCGTCTACCTGCGCAAATGCGACATTGAGGGGGTTTAACCCTCCTCAATCGACGGCTGAAGCAAACTCAAGCCATCCTCTTTGATTCCATAGAGACCATGAAGGAGGGAAATGCGCATGAGCTAGATTAAAAGCTCAACATCAACCTAACCACAAAAGGGCTCTCAACCCAAGGTGGCAGGATAGGCGATGTATACCAAGTGTTTTTATGATGGATAATAGTAGCCATGAGACAAGTTCACCCTTTGTTCACCTTCAGGTTCACCCTTATAGCAGCTGTCAATAATTACCTATTCAATCCTATTTGCTGACTAGCAAATAAAAAGCCCTTATATAGTTACCTATATAAGGGCGCTTTCAATACTACAGACGGGACTCGAACCCGTACAACCGAAAAGTCGGCAGATTTTAAGTCTGCTGCGTCTACCATTCCGCCACTGTAGCATCTTGTGGAAAGTAGTTTATCACATGCACTTGGGCTCTGCAAGCGTTAATCACAAGAAATAGACTTGCCTATGCCTCGTAGGCTGTTACAATCTCAGCCGTATGAATTGGAAACAATATAAAGAACTCGTCGCGGGCATCGTTTTTATCCTCATCCTTTCCGCTGGCGCCTTTGCACTCTCCGAGACGAGCTTGGTCAAGCCCCTGAAGCTCAGTCCTCTTATTCTCGGCATCTTGTTAGGAATGCTCTATGCCAACACCTTGCGCCACAAGCAACCTGCAAGCTGGTCTGCGGGCATTGGCTTCTCCTCCAAGCATATTTTGCGCTGCGGTATTGTCCTCTATGGTTTTCAAATCTCGCTGGCTGATGTGATGGCGGTTGGCTTTGAGTCGCTGCTTATTGACTGCATCGTTGTCATTAGCACGCTCGCTCTGGGTATCTGTATTGGTAAGCTCATGCGTATGGATGAGCAAACGGCGCTCCTCTGCTCGGTGGGTAGCTCCATCTGCGGTGCTGCTGCGGTGCTTGGTGCTGAGCCTATCGTAGGCGGCAAGGCTTACAAGACGGCTGTGGCTGTCTCTACGGTGGTGATTTTTGGCACCATCGCCATGTTCCTCTACCCTGCCCTCTATCGCGCAGGTATCTTTGCCATGGATGCTCATCAGCTGGGCGTCTACACGGGGGCTACTCTACATGAGGTGGCTCACGTCTATGGAGCTGGCGAGGCGATGAATACTGCAGGCCCTTTACTTGAGGAACTACAGGCCAGTCAGGCTGATATCCAACGCGAGGCGGTCATCGTGAAGATGATTCGCGTGATGATGCTTGCCCCCGTACTACTGATGCTCAGCTTGATGCTGCGCAAGAAGGGTGATGCGAGCCAACAAAGCAAGGGCAAGCTCATCCTGCCACTCTTCCCCTTCCTTTTCATCGCTGTGATTGCCTTCAACTCTCTAGGCTTACTGCCTGAATCACTGGTGCTTCACCTGCGATTGATTGCGACCTTTATGCTGACGATGGCAATGACGGCTCTGGGCGTAAACACGACGGTGAGTCAGTTTAAGCAGGCGGGGCTCAAGCCCTTCATCCTCGCACTCATCCTCTTTATCTGGCTGAGTGTAGGTGGGTATGCGCTTGTCAAGCTACTGGCTTAATCCTCCTGAGGAGCGACTAGATCAAACCAGCTCGCAGGGATGCGACAGGGGCGGCCCTGTGGCATCCGCACAAGCGCGAGGCGCTGACGCACGCTGATGAGCTTCTTGCTATCACTCACGCGTCTCACCTCAAAGCGGAACCAGATGGAGGATTTCTCCACAGACTCTACGATGCCCGAGGTCTGCACCTCATCGCCCATGACGGCTGGGGAGTGGTAGTCTACCTCATGGCGTACCACCACGGTAAAAAGCTGATCTTCCTTCGCCATCGTCAAGAAGTCAATACCTATTGCGAGCGCCATCTTGGTGCGGCACTCCTCTACCCAGCGCAGGTAGGCGAGGTTATGGACTACGCCATTGCAGTCGGTGTCGTAGTACATGACTTGATAGTGAGTTGAGTACTGGGCGTTTTTCATCCTGAGGCAAGGGGTTGTTTAGAACGATAAAATGGGCGAGAGTACTAGCCTCCCGCCCATAAAATAGTAGGTTTTTAGCTCAACTTACTTGAGCTTGAGCACTTCTGCAACGGAGTCTGTGATTTCCTTCATGTCAGCCATCTGCAGGTCACCCATGTGGGCGATGCGGAATGTCTTGTCCTTGAGGTCACCGTAGCCATTACCCAGCTGCATGTTGCGCTCGGCAAGCAGTGCGTTGAGTGCGGGGACGGAGATCATCTCATCGCTACCCTTAGGACGGGAATCAATCACGGTGAGAGTCTTGGAGAGGTAGGCGCGGTTAGGATAGACGGCAAAGTACTCATCAGCCCATGAGCGGACGTAAGCAGCCATCTCCTCGTGACGAGCAAAGCGATTCTCAATACCCTCGACCTTTACGATCTTCTCCAACTGAGCGTCGAGCGCATACATGAGAGAGAGGTTGGGGGTGGAGGTGTACTGGTAGTTCTTCTTGTCGATGAAGTCCCAGATGGTGCGCAGGTCAAAGTAGAGTCCGCGGTTAGGTACCTGAGCTGTGCGCTCGTATGCCTTTTGGGACATGGAGCAGATAGCGAGGCCTGGGGGGAGGGCGAGTGCCTTTTGTGTTGAGGTGATGAGCAGGTCAATGCCCAGCTTGTCTACCTCAATCTTGGAGCCAGCAACGGAGGAAACCGCATCAACGCACCAGACCACATCAGGGTGCTTCTTCATCACTTCGGCAATTTCCTCAACAGGATTTTGCACACCGGAGGATGTTTCATTATGGGTGATGGTGAGGACGTCGTACTTACCTGTTGAGAGAGCCGCTTCGACCATCTCAGGGGTCGTAGGCTGGCCTGCGACACTGTCAAACTTGTCAGCAGGGATACCGTTGGCGGTGGCCATCTGATACCACTTCTTACCAAAAGCACCTACAGAAAAGACAGCAGCGCGCTTAGCAGTGCAGCTGCGCAGGGCACCCTCCATGAGGCCAGAGCCAGAGGAGGTAGAGAGCAAGATACGGTTCTCGGTAAAGAGCACTTTTTGCATATTCTCAGAGATGCGCTTCTGAATCTCAGAGGCTTTCTTAGAGCGATGCGCAATCATAGAACCGCTCATTTCTTGCAGGATATCCTCCGACACAACGGTCGGACCAGGGATGAATAATTTAATAGCCATAATATCAATCTAGGTCGATGTCATTGTTCTAGCATGTTTTTCTGATGCTGGCGAGCTAAAAGTTCCAAATGACTCATAAACAAAGTGACTTATCAGACGCATTAAACGAACTCACCCCCCGCTCTCTTGCTCTATCCTGAGATAGATGGAATGCAAAGTCCAAACGAAACACGAGCATAAATACCTAAGACTTACCTAGCTCAAAGCACAACATCCCATGAGCAATAAAAAACACCGGCCTCTCAAGCCTAGAATTCCTCTGACTTTTATCGTCCAATCTGACCTGAGGTGCCGCCTCCTCGGGGATAAAGCCATGTGAGCGGCTATTGCCGAGCTGCTTGCTTGGCTGCAATCTCAGCCTAGTTGGGGGAGCAGTCATGCACCAAATGAATATCTGCTATCAGACTGTGCGAGCGCAACAACAATTACAGCTTATATTATTGCGGAAAACGAGAAGGGAAACTATGAGCCCCAATAAAACAATTATCGGCAGCCAGAGCAAGCTCTGACTGCCGAAGATGTAACTAATTAATAAAAAACAATCTATAACAAGTTACTCAGCGCAATTAATTTTAACAAATGCCTCCTCCTGCAGGCGGCAGGCGCCGCAGGCAAATTTCGCACGAATCTGCAAAGCCTCATCAAGGTCATCTCGCACGGAGAGCTTCACCTTAAAGTCATCCCAGATGCCGAACTGAGCGCGGCTCTTGACCCATGCCACACAGGAACGTGTGCCAGCGACAAGCGGCAGCTGCTCGGTGCGAATGATGCGGAAGCCAAGGAAAGTATCAATCTTGCCCTCAACCAGCGCACGCACGGTGTTGTAGTCAAAGCTAGAGACCTCAGGCTCCTGCAGCAGGGCCGCGATTTGGCTGCTGGTGCAGGCGAGGACAAGCTCATCACCATAGGCGCGTCGCTCATCATTCCATGCTTCAGCCTTTTGCATCATACTCAGAGCCTTGCGCAGCTTAGCTACGCTGAGGTTGGTATCCACAGCTGAGCCGTTATCCGTATAATCTTGAGCAATAACCTGTTCAGGAGCAAATGGCACGGGCACCGTGCCGTTCTCACCCTGATAGTTCGTACCAAGGAAGCTATTGAGCATCACGCTGTCCATGCAGCGAGCTGCAGCGGCGCGCAGACCCTCAATTGTCTTGGAGATAGGCGTATCCATATCCGCGACCTTCTTGCCATCGTACTCATCATAGCCCACAGCCTTGCTGTAGATATGGGGGTACATGACACGGCGTGTCGTAGGAGCCTCATCCAAGACGGTGCTTGTCATACGAGTTGTCTTCTCATCAAAATTGAGGATGCCAAATTGGTCAAAGGCGACCATCTTGCCACTGAGATTGGACTCTACAGTGACATACTTATCGAGGCGAGAGGCTTCTTGTTGGAGGTAAGAGCCCCACTTCTCGCTATACTTAACCTGATAATTTTGTTCGATATCAGCCATATTTTTATATTCTATTTAAATTCTAAATGATGTTGTTTGATGCAAATCGGCTTCAAGAGATTACCCGCGTCGGGGTCAGACCGCGTGGCGAAGCTCAACTGGTTGCCCTCCGATGATGGAGGAGAATTATCAGCATTACTCGCTCTTGCTGCAATCATCTAAACACAGATTGCGCGATTCGTCACCATCCTTAGGGTAGACGAATCATCCAGCCCAGAGCGGGCACCGTAGCGAGAAGCCCAACAGCCCCTCCCTCTCCAATAAAGAATTAGATGCACTCCCTATCCTCAAAAACGAGTCACAAATAAGGTGCTCTACCACAGCAGCAGTAGAGCACCCTTTGAGCATCTCAGCACCCTAGCGATAGCCAGTGAGCGAGGCGTAGAATAGAGACTTAGTTCTTACAGCGTTTTTTCATCTCAAAATCACTTACAATGCAGCTTTTCTCCTCCATTGTACCATCAGCAGCCTTGAACTGGAAGAACTTCGACTTAGCAACAGGCTCAGCCTTATCCTTAGATTTCGTCACAGTAGCATCTTCAGCGGCAAGCAAATGCAAATAACTCAGCCCAATCTTAGGCGAATTCTTTGCACGCATCGTCCCCACGGCCTTCTTTGATCTATTGAGATATAGCTTAGCTACACCATCGATAAAATTCAACTTTACATGATAAGGAGTCTCCTCCTTGAGTGTGATACCCCCCAGAGTTTGACCCGGAGCCAACTTACAGGAAAACACCGCACGCTCAGGCGTCGAGGGATCACAAGGGTTAAACATACGATCCGTCAGTGACACATAAGTACCACTGCTACCCTTGGGGAAATAAAGATTAAAACTCACCGATCCTGCATGAGCCAGTGGGAAATTCCAAGAAATACCACTACGGCGATAATCAGCCCCCAAGGCCGCATTAATCAATGAATCATCATTCAAAATGCCATACTTGGCAGCTGCGGCCTTCCGACCATCAGGCGCATCAACTAGAGCAACCCCAGACTTGCGGTTATATTGAATGCGATGAGCCTTTGGTATAAAGGAAAAGCCATGAATATTCATCAGACCATTCTCCTCAAAGTTCTCGGAGCGAGAATCGCCATCAACCCAATCTTGATTAATGATAATCATCTTGCAGTGAGCAGGATGTTGACCCGATGTAACAAGAATGCGCTTATCATCAAGCTCCAAAAACTCAGACTGATGATTACTACGATCATGCCCACCCTTCAGTGTTGCAAAATTGCCAGCATTACGGCGAGCGTCAATAATCACCTCACGATAACCATACCAACTCTTACCCTCATTCTTTGAGAAAGCAACGTGCAAACCGCCTCGTCCCGTAAACACATCCTCACCATTCGTGCCCCTAGTGTGCGCCAGCTCTGGCATAGGAGCAGCATTCGTCCACAGACAAATCAGCTTACCATCTGACAAACGACCTAAAGTCGACATAATCAATGAACCGTAGAAAGGAGAAGGCTTAGGCTTCGACCAAGTATTCCCCCCATCTTTAGAAAAGGACTCATAGCTCATATTGCTATCCGTACGCACCAGCGCATAAACCATCCCATTCTTTAACTCTACAGCCGTAGCCTCTACACCAGCATTGCGCCAGCGACCGCCCTGATCAATACCCGCCTCACGGAAGGCAGGCACAGAAATCATATCCCTCGATATGCGCCAAGACAGGCCCTTATCATCAGATATCAAGAAGCGAGTCCCCAAGTTAGACTTGTGCATAGGGATAATAATACGCCCGGATTCAAGCTCGAGAGGGTTACGATAAATCCAACCATCAGGCACAGGATAAAGCACCTTCTGATTCTTCATCCACTCATCAGCTTTGACAAAGCGCTTGCCATCCGATGATGGTGAATACCAGCCCTCATCAATATCATCAGACATGAAGATATATCCTCTAATAGGCTGAATCAACATATACTTCTTTGACTTGGGCAAATAAACAGTCGCGGCAGCCTCCTTATGAATGCCACCCCACTTCTTAGGAAACTGCTTACCAGCCACAGCCTTGGTCCAAGTCTCCCCATTATCAGATGAGATGATGTAGGGCACCGTTCCACCCTGATTCGTCCCACCGCTATAGTGACGAATTTCCTTAGCTCCCGTGCGCACAAGACCACGACCAGCATCACTCGGAGGAATCACATCCAAAATAACAGGCTCCTCCTGCGCGGCAAAAACAAAACTTTGCCCCAACGCAAGGGAACTCATCAATACGAAATTTTTAAAAGAAGATTTAATCATAGATTTATTGAAAAATTAAACAATAATACTAACATATCCACCCCCGTTGTCAAGCTGGCATATCGCCCCTGCGACAACAGAGCTCAACACATTGCCCAGCATGCAGCCACGTAGCCAGCATGCATGAACGCGGTTGATGAGCTCATTTAATCATCAGCTCATCAACCTTGCCCAAAATAATGAGAGACCTCCTTGCCCATGGGCATTGCTACCCAATTTAACAATAATTTCAAGCAAGTATATCATGAGCAGCCATGGCAAGGTTAACTTGGAGCATCGCCCCCGTTAAGTGATCCCTATGGCTTGATTGGCTATTCTATTTTTACTTTATAAAACCGCGCGGGGGTATTTAATTCATCTTTCTTATAAGAAAGTCCACTGAGAATTGGGAGCTTTCTTATTTGTCAATCCATCAAGGTAATTAACAATCGCCTGATGACCAGCAGCGAGCGCGTAGAGGCGTGCTGCATCACCATGCTGATCAGTCGCTTTAATATCGGCCCCGTGCTCCACAAGGAACTTCACCACATCAAGAGAACCCTGCCCACACGCGAGAATTAAAGGCGTGCGCCCTGCATTCGTCCGTGAGTTGATATCGGCTCCATGCTCAAGCAGCAAATCCAGCGCCTCAACGTTACCCAAAAGAGTTAGGATTGCCAAGGCGCTCTGCCCTTTCTCATCCTTGGCGTTGATATCAGCGCCTGTGACCATGCAACTGCGCAGCGCATCCACACTATTGAGGCTAGCGGCGGCAAGAATCATTGTATTCTTCCCGTTCTTCGTCTCACGCTCCGCAAAAGTCCTCATCTCTCTCCATGATTTCTCCTGATGGAGGGCCGCAACAATTGCCTTTTGCTCTATCAAATCACCATTACTCAGAGCACCCATCACGATGATATCAACAAGCGCCTGTGGCTTGCCTGACTGGCTGACTAAATAGAGAAGAGAGGGACGCTTTTCACGACTAGTCTCTAGGTCACCTTCATCACCCTGCATCATTGAGATGTCTTGCGATACATCATAGAACGCCTTAACGATCTTAGCCATCGACTTAGGGGCCGGCTTTATCGTTATACGCTCTGCTTTCTTCTCATCAAATCCGATCTTGATGAGCTGTGCAGCCTCCTGATACTTGCCTACTCTGCTCAGCAAGTAAAAGGTCTCTGCGCACTCATAGCTTTCCAAATCAAGCTGAGCTCCAGCTTTGATAAGCAGATCAAAGAGCTCTCTATCCCCACTCCAAAGGCAAGAGAAGAGCATGCGTTGATCATTGCCTTGGCTGAGCTTCGGCTTTGCACCAAGCTTCACGAGCTCGCGCGCCAAATCCGCATGACCATAGCCGATAGCAGTGGAAAGGGCGGAGCACTCAAAGCCAATGAGTTGATTAATATCAGCGCCCTTGGCGAGTAGTAACGACACGAGCTCTCGATTATTGAGCGCGCATGCACATGCCAAGGGCGAGAGAATAAGCTCCTCCGTCTCCTCCGTCTCTACCTCGCCGGAGTCAAATTCGATAGCTCCCGCATCAGCATCCTTCTCTGTGCCAACGATATTAAATCTGTGAACAAACCCATCATTCTTAGCTAATTCAATAGAATCCAACCCATTAATTTTCGCGCCAGACCGCAAGGTCTCTTCGACAAGATTGGCATCTCCAGCCTTAATCGCGGCAGTAAGCCTATGTTGAATACGGGCTTGCTCGAGTTCAGCGTCGAGATGCGCGCGATGCGCTTGCAAGAATAGAGCTCGCTGCTCTGGGGTGAGGGTGACTGCCACCCCCTTGTCAAAGAGTGCCAGTAGCTCAGCTCGGCTTGCCTCTTTGGCATAATCGAGGGCGCTCCTCCCGCTGCTGTCCTTGGGCTTCGTATCAGCACCTAGAGCGAGCAAAATCTCAGCAACACCTACATTATTTTCCTTGCAGGCCCTGAGCAGGGGGCTCTCGCCCTGCTCATTCCTCGCATTAATATCTGCACCATCCTCGATTACTGCGAGGGCGGCAATCTGATAAAGAGGCAGGGGCATTCCACTGAGGTTGAGCAATGGACTTGCTCCATCTTCATCATTGATATTGGGATTGCTCCCTGCATCAAGCAGGCGCTGCACAAGCTCTGGGCTAGAAATACTTGCCCCGTAAAGGGCGGTATCATGTCGTAGACCTATTGCATTAACGTCTATACCGGGATGAGCTAGCAGTATATCCACGCATTGATCATGCCCACCATAAGCAGCTGAGACGAGTGCTACAAGTCCCAATCTCGTCTTAATATTTGGATTAGCTCCATGTGCAAGAAGCGCGGCTACACAAGAAGCATGACCGGCTTGGCTGGCCATCATAATTGGAGCAAGGCCAAATTTACCCGCTTCATTGCAGTCCATACCCTGAGCCAAGAGCAACTCCACAATCCCAAGATAACCTTTATCCGAGGCAAAGCAGAGAGGTGAGTATGTGCTCGTATATCTAGGATCCTTCAAATTGCAACCATACTTGATGAGCAAGCGGACAATATCAATATGACCATATTGACAAGCGGCAGCCAGAGGCGCGCTGCCTTCCGGCATCATAGCCTCAGCAGGCACACCCCGCTTGAGTAGCTCCTCTACGCATTGAGTAAGCCCCGATAAAGCTGCATAGTTGAGATTATTATTAGTCTCATCTTTAGACATAGGCCCCAAATCACAGCCCTGAGAGATAAGATAAAGAGCAATCTCAGACTGCTTTGCAAAGAGAGCCGCGGTGAGAGCACTTTTTGATTTCTCATTGAGCCAATTGATATTGGCCCCTGCTTTGAGTAGATACTTCACCACGTTCAGATTCCCCTCAAAGCTAGCCAGACACAGAGGGTTAAAGTTTGTATCAAAAGCTCCATCAATAGGCGCTCCCTTATTTAAAGCTGATTGGATTGCATTGAGATTGCCAGCCGTAATAGCCAGTTTGAGCTCTGCCTGTGCCTGAGCAATGCTGGCAGGGCTAACATCTTGAGCTGAGGCTACCATGCTGATAGCCACGATAATGGGTATGATATTTTTCATTTAATTAGTGAAGTGTAATTAAGCGCAATATTGCGTATTATGTTATGTTGTTGTTTTAGTTTTTCGTAAAAGCATGACGAATGGATCGTCTGTTTTGAATGATGATTAATGAATATTTTTCTTTCATGATGTCAATATTCATTTCCTCTCTACTGATTCTTGCGACGCAATAAGAGAAGCTGAATCAAGGCGGTCAAGCCCATCGCTAAGGAGCTGCTGAGGAGAATGGCGGTGATGATCATATTTCCAACGACAGCATAGACGATAAGAGCAATCAGAAGCTCGAGTGTAGCTATGGCCATACATCCGCGCAGGATATTTCGAGTAATAGGGATGATACGCTGGGTCTCAACATTTCGCAAAAAAGGAGGTAACATAAAGCGTATTAGCCCATTGCGCCATATCAAGCTATGTCCTACAATCCATGTAGCTAGAGCTACCATCAAACAATTCCACAACAGAACAAATAAGAGTGCGACATCTGGGGTGGCTGTCGTGCTACCGCTCACTTCTAGGCTGAGTATCTGATGCGTATAACTTAACATCCCACCACTATATGCTAAAATCAGACTATCGTCAAGCCGTAAGACTAGCATGTACTTTATTGTGTGCAGCGGCGCATCAATGCGGGTTGATTCGCTAAAATAATCACCCCGCATTGGATTAGGCTTTACGAGAAACTTACTTGAGCTTCTTCATCTTGAGTCACTCATGCTGCTGCGCTGAAGCTGCGTCCCTCCCTTTTAAAATAGGCAGAACTTGCGTACGTCTGCTCGCTCAGCGATGATGCCGCACAAGGGCATCTACGATGCGCTTGAGTCCCTCCGCGACAACCGCGCGTGGGCATGCAATATTGAGACGTATCCTGCCCGTAGCCTGATGCACAAACATCGCATCGCCCCCCTCAAGGAGGACACCCGCATTGTTGGCAAAGAAGAGGGGTAAATTCAGATTATCATCACAGTAAGCCCTCACATCAATCCACGCCAGATAGGTGGCCTCAGGGATGCTAAACTTTGCCTCAGGCAGATGCTCAGCGAGATAGTCCGCGACCAAGCTGAAACTCTCATCGAGGTAGATGCGCAGGGCATCGAGCCAAGGAGCGCCACGCTCATAGGCGCCCTGAGAGGCGGCGATGCTGAGCGGATTGGTGAAGTTAAAGTTGGACTCCTTCCACTGGGCGCGCAGTGTGTCGCTCTTGATGATGACGTGGGAGACCATCAGGCCTGCGACGTTGAAGGTCTTGCTCGGTGCCATGCAAGTGATGAGCCTGTCATAGTCAGGCATCACCTTGGCAAGGGGAATATGCGACTGACTGAGGCGCAACAAATCACAGTGAATCTCATCCGAAACAACCCAGAGCCCATGACGCTGCATGATATCAGCAATGCGCTCAAGCTCCTCGCGCCCAAAGACGCGGCCTGTGGGGTTGTGTGGGTGGCAGAGGATAAAGAGCGTGGTCTGAGGGTCGGAGGCCTTGCGCTCGAGATCATCAAAGTCAATCTCATAGCGTGAGTCACGCTCAATGAGATCAGAGCAGACATGCTCGCGGCCTGCATCCAGAGTAGCGTAGAGAAAGGGCCCGTAAGAAGGCGTGAGGAAGAGCACGCGCTCGCCCTCATGGCAAAGCTGCTTCGCCAGCGTAAAGAGCGCAGGAACGACACCCTGCGAGAGCAGTAGCTTATCGGTAGGACAATCCCAATCGTAGCGCTCACGGCACCAAGTGCGAAATACATCGTAGTACCCCTCCTCTCGCAACTGCGTGTAGCCCAAGATACGGCGATCAAGCCTCTCCCTAATGGCATCCATTACCACTTCTGGTGTCGCAAAATCCATATCAGCCACCCATAGGCGGATTAAATCCTCATCGCTATAGGGAAAGCTCATCGAGTCATCGGCATGAAAGATATACTTACGGAAGCCGTCTGTGTTGAGCGCATTGCTGTGCTTTCTATCGATAATTTCGTCAAAGTTGTACATAATCAGGGTAAGTTAGAGGTCGAGTCTAGCCGATTGATTATAAGCTGCAAAAATCAGCAAGTCAAACGGAAAAACCGCATCATTTACAGTCATATACCCCACCCCTCGGCAGCTCATGCTAGCAGGCTCTTGAGAGCTAGAACATATCGAGTTTCTCAATTTTTAAGAAATTTTCATCAAAAACAGCCTCAATTATCATCGCCCTACTCCCTCTCAAACAACCCGAGCAAAACAAGAATAAAATGCTGATAAACAACTTAAAGCGCTACTAAGAAGAACAGAGCAAAGAACAACACTTATTATTATTTAATAAATATTATCATTTATTAAATAATAAGTCTAACTTTGAGAGCCTAATAAAGTGAAAGCCGATGAATAAAACATCGAGAGTAAACTCATCCTGAGAGCATCTGGAGCAGCCAAAAAACTGCTATCCACAATCCAACATTACCGCTTTCCGTCCCCTCGCACCACCCCGACCATAAGCTAGTAGGCTAGCACCACCACAAGTAAAGTCGTCCCAGCTCACCGCTGGGGCGGCTTTTATGCTTCGACTAACAAATAAATATGGGAATAACGACCCCATTTGTTAAAATCTCATCATTCCCAAGCCATTCTCACGAGTCGACTTGCTCTGGTGCTCACCCATCCAAGTACCAGCCAACGCCCCGGACGAGCAGCTCGCGAAGTACTGCGAGATCATCCCCCAGAAGCTCACGCTCAGGCACAGCCCAAGCCTAAGCCCTGCCCCAGCCACAATTGAGACCACGCGTGTATCACCCGATGATGTATCGGGAGTGGGGCAGCCTGCTGAGCAGATAGACAAAAAGCCAGTTAATAGCTAGAGCCACCAGCGTCGCGAGCGTCATCTTGAGAGGCGTTGACATATCCAGCGTGAGAGCAGCATGAAAGACAGGCCCCAAAAAGAGGTAATGCGAGAGGTAAATGCCAAAGGAGCAGCGCGAGAGTGATTGCAGCGGCTTTTGCAAGCAGTCGATGTTGATTCTGACACGCTTGAGCAGCAAAAAGCAAGCGACAGTAAGCAGCACAACATTGGGAGAGCAGTAGGTGAAGAACAACTCAACCTGCGCCTCAGTCGCATTGGGGATATCCAAGCTGTGAGCAAAGCCACTCAGCGTAATCCAATATCCAATCACAAGCATCGGCAGAGCATAGGCCAAGCTGCGCGCCCAGCTCAGCTGAGGCATACGCCCCAGCACATGACCCAGCAGCAGATAGCCATTGAAGCCAGCAAAGTAATAGAGCATATTGAACTCATTCCAACCGCAGGCACCCAGCGCATGAGGGTCTGCGTAAGTACGTAGATAGGGAAGGAAGAGCGAGAGCGCCCAAATTGCAAGAAAATACAGCTTTGCGCGATCGCTCGCCTGCTGCACCCAAGCCGAGAAAATGGGCAGATAAAGATACAGCCCCATCACCACAAAGATATACCACAGATGCGTCGTAAAGACATTGAAGAAAAGCAGCGACTTCGCGCTATTGATCAACACATCGGAAAAACTCGACACCGAAATCGTCGCAGGATCATACCAGGCAAAGAGGAAATTGATAGCAGAGGCAGGCTTGCCCATGATGCCACTAATCACATAAGGAATCGAATTGTAAATCACCACCCAAATCACAAAAGGAATCAGCACACGAGGTAAACGCTTCTTGAGGAATCCCCCAATATCCTCCTTCACAGGCAACAGGAGAAAGCCGGTAAGCATCACAAAGAAAGGCACACAAGGGCGCAAAAAGGAACCATAGTAAGGTACCCAAGACTTGTAAGCCTCCGTCAGTCGCTCATCTGGACTCACATTGTCTGAGATGTGGGCAGCCAGAACCATAAAAATAGCCACAGCGCGGATGAGAGCCACCCACGGGACAAATTGAGAATCGAGACGATGAGCATTTTGCATAACGGGGTAGATAATAGCCCCAAGCATCAACCTAGGTCAAGTGACAAATCCCCAGCACGAACTTTCTTAACATAGATTCATTATTTAAGCGAGCGCAGCACGCACAGCAACGCGCCTAGATGTATTGAGAATCCTCCTTCTTGAGCTTCGATACGCGCCAAATACCAAGCACTCAAGACCATCAGGAGTACAGCATCCCTTGAGCGCACACACGCACTATTAGCTTGATTTCTCCCCCCCCCTGTTAGTATAAATCCCCCCACCGCCTCAATGAGCTAAAATCCATCCATATAAGAAACATGACAGCAAGACCCAAGACAAGACCCAAGAGCACCTACATTCCCTCCCTCAGTCCCACCCACAGTCAAAAAAGCTATGACATGTGGAATTTCCTCCTAGTCGGCATTGTCTTTAGCGGCCTAGCCTGCTGGATACTGAGCATCATCAGCGATGTCAGAGGCTCGGCTAACTTCCCGCAAGTCACGGGTCAAGTCGAGGAGCTCTACAGCAATCATTACGAGCGTAGCCATAACACGAGACATAGATCATCATCCAATACCCTCTTCATCACTTACGAGTCAGTTAAGGTCAGCTTCAAATGGAAAGGCAAGAACTACAGCTGTAGAGATGAAGGCTACACCCTCAGCCTGAGAGACTACCTAAAAGCCAAACAATCTGGCAGCACGCGCGTCTACGTCCGTGAGAGCGACCCGAGCCGCTCCCTGCTCAGTGCAGGTGTGTCAGGGGGCATCTACGCCGTCTGCGCTTTAACAGGCATATTTGGCGCATTGATGCTCATCATCGCTTACCTCTGCAGCCGAGATGGCTTCTGGCAGAGATGCCGAAAATTGGCCAGCCATCAGTCCCAGAATAAATAACACAAAGCAGCCCTACGTTATCCTAAACGCAGGGCTGCTCCAATTTACTAGCTCCGATAGGAATCATTTCATCTATCACTTAGCATATTATCCATTATTTAGCCGCGTTTTTCGCCACACTTTTTGTTTAAATTTATCTGAATTGCTCGAATATAAATTTACGTCAACAGGAAGCTTGTTTAACTCAAGTCTACCCTTTTATCATTTGAGGCAACTTTCTACTTCTCAGCCCTTATGCTTAATGATAATATGGAGAGGTTATGATACTAAGCAGAGCCCAACCTTTCATGTACAAAACACAGGCAGAAGCGCAAACAGAGCTCACCCCCGAGGCTAAGCAAGCGTGGAAGGAGTTGGAGCATCTCGCGCTCTACGACAAGTCGAAGGCATCAAAGGATTTTATAGACAAGGATTTTAATCTCTCGATATATAATTGTACAGGGGCTCGCAGGCAGCCCGAGAAGCGAGATGCTGCGCTGGGGCGTAGGCTATCTAAGGCGATGGATGCGAATCCCTATGATGCGATGCGCAGCTTTGATGCGGCTGACATCGGTACGCCATGGAAGGCAGGCGAGGAGCTGAAGGTAACCACCAAAGAAGGCTACCAGCGCAAGCTCTGGCTGAGGTTCCAAGAACACACACAGCAAGAGTACCAAAATGCCAAAAAAGCAGAAGAGCTCAAGCTGCTAGAGCAACAATACCAAAACGAGCTAGCTAATTCCACCGCCACAAGACAAGCCCAAAATCCTTATCTAAAGCTAGCAACAGATACCAGCAGAGAAATCACAGATGTCTGGCGCAACATCAGAGACGAAGAAGTAGAGCTAACGAGCATATTATTAGTAGCAGGCGTTATTGCCGTCCGAATCATCACCAGTCTATGCCGAATGCTCAAAGGCAAGCCCTATATAATTATCCCTCACGTCATAGCTGCCCTGCTACTGCTCGCATCGCTTGACATGCCTTATGGCTACTACATATTTCTGAGCCTAGCCGTGAGTGCCTACGCAGGCTCTCTCTTCCTTGCCCATCTAGGCAAGAAAGAGAGCCCCCACCGCGAGCTCAAGCTCATCCTCGCAGCATCACTCTGCATCCTCTACCAGCCGCTCATCAAAGTGCCGCTAGAGCGCGACATCTGGCAATGGATAAATCTCGCAACCGTAGGAGTTATGTACATAATCCAGCCTCGAAGGGGTCCAGCCCAACAAGTTAATAATCAATAAAAATAATCAGAAAAATGCACTATAGGGGTCCATTAATTTCCAAGACCATCAGTTGACAGCCTTGCGAATCTAGACGTTTAATCCTCCTCTCTAATCCTCTCCACGCCCGCGTAACTGTCAACAGCCGTTCTCAGCACATTGCCAGCCGTGGCAGCAGAGAGCGCGATTGCTGATGCTGTACTCGCCAGCTGCGACGCAGAGCCGTAGCCCATCGCAAAAATGGGAGTCGCTTGCTGCAAGAGACGTATCACCGCCAGCGCGCGCTCTGTGCTTTCTAGCTCATTGCCTCTCCAGTCCTCGCCCGTGAATGCTTTCTCAGCAGAGCTCACCAGTGAGCCTAACCCAATAGGGGAAATAGCATTCTTGTAGTAGCGTTGCCCCGATAGCTTGCCAATCCCCTCGCTCACCAAGTCGCCAAAGACAGGCAAGGAAGCAAACTGTCCAACTGAGGCCACAAGCGCATATTTCACAAGGCGATTCCAATTCTGCTCTTCCTCGGAGAGTCGTTCATCATCGCTGCTGCCAAAGCGCAGGTAGCTCAGCAGCTCAGATACAACCAAGTTGAACACCCCGACACTACCGAAGTTTTGAAAGTCTGCTGCATACCGCCCATCGTATAGATCACTCAGCGCAGCCCCCAGCTTGTTGAAGGCCTCGCTTCGGAACATCATGAGCAACTTACCCAGCATCTGCGAACGAGCCGCCATGTATGCCTTCTGTGAGCTGCGCATGGGCTGTGCCCCCACTTCCAGACACTCACCCACCACGCGCAGAGCTTCCTCTTTCATCTCTGCATCAGTTAGGTCTAGTCCTTTCTCCTTCGCTATGCGCTTGTGCGCCCTATAGGCTGCATCTGCTAGCGCGTGCATGCCATGCAAGTTGAACTCATAATCAAGCCCACCCATCGCAGCAAAGCCAGCATCTGCAAGGTAGGATGCCTTGAGGCTCGTCTTCTGCTCATCAAACATGAAGCCATGAGCAGAACCCCGGCTCTTCCACTCTGTGACACGCGCTTGGAAGTAGACACTATCCCTCAAGTCCTTCATTGAGATAGCACCTTGCCCAGCCTTCACTCGCGCCATGGCTGCCCCGAACTCGTGGAAGCCAATACGCTTGTAGGTCAGCTGGCGCACTCCCTTGCTCGTCTCTAATACACCTGCAGGGATTTCACCACCTACAAGCGCGTGAATGATAGCTGATGACTGCTTCGCCAGCACAAAGCCATTACCACTGAGCGCCGCGCTCGACACACCTCGCGCCATAGCCTGCTGCACCTTGCCCAGCCCTTGGAAGCCTGCATTATCCAGCGTTGCAGAGCCCTCAATAATATTAAGCCAGGTATTCATAATTGAAACAAACTGCGTCCCCTTCTCCACCTCGAGCCACTTGCTGAAATGGTTGTCAAGCATCAGCCCTCGAAGCTCCTTCACAATGTGAGAAGTGTGGAAGTAATTATCTTGCTCTCCCACCGTTTGAAAGTACATCAGCGAAGCAGGAGCCGCCCAATCGATGTTTGACACATGGCGCACTCGCTCAATAAACATCCCCTGAGGCTTGCCTGCATTACCGCCCACATTGTCAGAAAAGGCCTCCTTATCCTTGATGCTGTTGATGTCAAAATTACCTCGCCAGTACCGCTCTTTTGTCGCCATCGGGAAGCCCTCGATCTCGTTGTATTTTGCCACCATGCGCAGACCATTCTTATTGACACGCTCGCGCATCGCATAGGCGAGTTGAAGAGCCTGCGCCCCCACAAACTGATAGAGAGGAGCCAGAGCCTTACGATAGTCGAACTCACCATCCGTCATGTACTCAGGCTTGAACTCACCAGCCTCGGTGAAGATTTCAGCAATACCCTCTGATTGGATGAGGTGATAATAATCAGGCTGCTCAAAGAGAAGAATAGAATTAAGAGCCGCCTCCTTGGTACACTCCAAATTGTGAGGATCATTCTTATTGACCCAGAGAGAGAAATGAATCTTTGCCTGCTCTCCCTCGATAGGGGTCGCTTTATTCATCGCCAGCCTGCGCTTCATGATAGCCTCACCCAGAGCCTGCATCGCCGACTCAAGAGGCATGTCATCAGTCTCCATCTCGCGGCTCTCCGACTCCTCGCGCATCTTCGCGCGCTGCATCTCACGCTCAGCAGGGCTCATGTTGTACCAACGCTGAGCCTCTACCCAGTCCAGCGAGTAATGCTTACGCGTCATAGGCGAGAGCTTGATGCCCGTGTCCTGCCTCTTTGCAAGACTATTGAGCCACGCCTCACCCGACATGCCAGCCTGCTTAGCCAGCGACTCCGTGAGTGCCTGGTACCAATTTCGATGCCCCAAATTGTCGAGGCTAAGATTAGCATTTGCATCAGCCAGAGCTCTCACCTCTCGCTTGACAAACGGCTTGCCTAGCATCTTGTTCGCAGAGCGCAGGAACTGCGAGAAGCTCATGATGAGCCGTGGCGCATTAAGCAAGTTCTTACCCACCTTGAGCATGTCTTTTCTTGTCTGGCTGCGAGTGTTCGCGTTATTAACCTTCTTAAAGTTTTCTGAAATATTTATTCGATGCTGCATAGCCCTCTTTTTGTTCGTCTCCAGCACGGCCTGCCAGCGCAGCTTGCTATCACGCATGAACTCAGAGAGCAAATCCACAGCTTGCTTCATCTGTGGGGCTGTCATATTACGGACATCTCCAAAGGCGGTGAGAATGCGCAGCTCATTATCCAGCCCCTCTTGCAACTCCTCAGCACGCTCATACTCGGGGTCGATACCAGCCGCTGCGGCTCTCTTCTCGCTGATAGCCTCATCAAGCTGCTCACGCGTCATATTGGCCGCGCTGATGATAGCCGCCAGACTCTTGTAGCTCTCTGCATCCATCTTGCCAAGCTTTGGCTTGCGCCCACCCTCACGCTTGGGGAACGCACGCTCAATGAGCAGCTCAAAGCGAGCCAAGCCCTGCGCATGCACATACCGATCAAGCTGCTTGCGTACCCCCATCGCCACCTTGTAGAAAGCATCATCAATACGCTGCGCTGCCATCTCGGCAATGAATCCCGATACCTCCGCCTCACTCTGCCCAATCAGCAAGCCCTCATGACGCTTCTTCTCCAAGCTCGCAAGAAACTTTTGCACAATTGGCCCCTTCAACTTACCGCCCGTGATGGGGATTTCCCCACTCTCAGCCATCTGACTATAGAGCTCCACCCACTCAAGCAGCAAGCGCATGCGTCCCATCTGCGCCAGCTCAGGGGGCAGCACCATGCGAGCAGCCTCGATGAGCGAGCGAATGCGCGCATAACGCTCAGCGCCTGTACCCAGAGTCTCCTCATCATGCTTGCCCCTGGCCAGAACAACGTTCCAGCCCTCAATGAGAGCATCAAACTCCTTGATGAGGCGTTCGGATTCTTTCTCACCCACGCGCTGGGTAAAGAGCAAACGGCTCTGCTCCACTCGTCGAGCGGAAAAAGACAGCCCCTGCTTTTCTTTGTACTTGACAAGGTCATGCTCATCTAGTACTTTACGTGTAGAGCTTTCTTTGAGTTTGATTTCCGTGCTTGGCAATTGTAGCCAACTGCCGTTATCTTCTCGAAGAAAGCTCTTTTTGATATAGAGCGGGGCACTTACTTCAAAGGCTTTATTACTTGTCCTGCCATACATAGAAGCAAGACGATGAATCCGCACTCTGCGCACATTGCTTGTTTTGTCAATATGCACGGCGGCAATAACAGGACGTTTACCCATTTTTGTCATCTCCGTAAGCGTTGTCAAGATGACAAAACTATCGGGATGGCTTTGAGAATCAAATATAGCCACAGGGTCACCCAGCTGCCTAGGCAAATCGCGCAGCTGCTCAGTGCTCACCTGATGTTTATCCTTCGTGATTTTATCTACGACAGCAGGAGTAATTGCCATCATGCGAGGATTCACCCCCAGCATCTGAAGCACCGCAGGAGTTGGAGAAACAGGAAGAAAGACCGATTTATCATCCTTACTCAGCCCGCCAGAAGTAGCATAACCCAGCACTTCATCCCAAACGCCAAGCACATCATCAAGGCTTGGATTTGCTCGCCCATAGATCTTCTCAACGCTAGCTAAATCTCGTTCATTATAAGTAGGTAGATTGAATGAGCGTTTGCCGTTCTTATCGTTCGGTGCGACCCTGCGTACAGAAAGCGAAATATTTTCATCATTCTGCTTGACAGACTCCTCAGGTATGCTAGTATCAAGTTGAGCTTGGTTGGTCAGTTGCAGCTTCTCTTTGTGAGTAGTGTTTGCGCTGAATTTATCCCCAAGCTCATTTATTTTTTCTACATCCTCTACTTGCATAGTATAGATATGGTCGGTCCCTGACTTTTGAGCATAAGTATACCCAGTCAGTCTAATCTGATAAAGATTACCATTTGCGTACAAAAAAGCTTTACGTCTATAGACCCAATCTGTTTTTGCATCTTTCTTTGTATTCTTATGTTTATCCTCATGTGCGGATTTCTCCCATAATTCTACAATATTAGCAGCTGCTAAAAAATGAAGTTTATCATAATCGGCATCCTTGCTCATTATGTTGCTGCGCGTATCTTGTAGCGCGGCACCACTAGGTAACTTTCCTATAGAAGCCCTTGTGATGAAGAACGGAATATTCAATCCCTTGGCGAAAACACCATTTAAACGATTAACTTTATCTCTCTCTCCACGAAGTGCTTTTGTAGCTTCTTCTCGCGTAAATGCTATATTTATAGGTCTAACTACATCAAAATCGGATATCCCATATTTACGCATAGCCTCACGCACGCTAAAACTAAACTCAGGCACCGCAGCCGCAGCTGCCTGCTTCGCACGTTCCAGCTCTGCGTCCTCACTGCTCTGCATCTGTTCATTGATAGCCTCACGCTGCTTGCGCCCGTGCTCCATCGCCATTCCCACAGGGTCGAGCTCCGTCTTGCCATCCCACATCTGAGCTGCGGCCACTAGCTCAGGGTGCATCCCCACAGCTCCAAACATCTCCTTGAGGCTCACCAAGTCCATGAGCATCATTTCTGACTCCATGCTCGATGCCGTCAGCTGCCCCAATCGGGTGGCGAGCTCCTTCTTCTTGCCGCTGAGCTTGCGCCCCGACTTGATGACATTGATAGCATCATTGAGAGCCGCGATATTCTTGCTGATGTAGTTCGCGGCACGTTCCAAATCAGCCTCGAAGTCTGCCCCTAGGTCAAGCAGACCCTGCTTCATAAAGATACTCTGCTTGCTTGCCATGAGCTGCACCATCGCACCAATGAAGTCCCAGCTCTTGCCTTGTTCTAGTAACATGCAGATACGCGTCTGGATATCATCCACGCGCTTCTTGTCTCTGATGTTCTTGGTGAGCATGCAAGCCATCTCGGCATCCATCGCATTGATGACGCCATTCTTAAATCGTGTCCAAAGCTCTGGACGCGCCTCACGCCCGATGAGGATGCCGCGCTTACTCTTGCTCTTATTGCGCAGCAAACCACGCTGCATCAGTGTCGCATCATCATAGCCCGTCTCCTTGGCGTAGGTGGCAGCTGTGAGCTCATCGGCTTGGTCACAGCGTAAGTTATTCTCAAAGTCCAGCAAACGCGCCCATTTGGCATTGTGCGTAGCATTCTCCTCGTACACATAGCAAGTCACCGCAGCAACGCCATTAGCCTGCGCATGCGCTAGCTTGTGGCGACCGCTGATAACCTCCAGCCTGCCATCCTTACGCTTCCAAACAAAAATAGCTTCCGTATCATGGATGAACTCACCAACCAAGGGATTGATCACACCCTTCTTGTCTTTGACTCCAGCCTTCACCTGCTGCACCTCATCTGAGAGCTGCAAGCTCGATACAGACACACAGCCCATAAAGTAACCACCAGCATCATTGTAGCAACAGGCATCCCCGACAAATACCCCCTTCATCTTGCTGGGGGCAGAGCTGCCCATGTTCTCATTAAACCGCTGCGAGGTCTCAGCCTCCTCACGCTTCACTTCCTCGGGTGTCATCGGCTTGCGCTGCGCCTGCTGCTCATCAATCGCTTCATCTGCCGCTATGTCAGCCTGCTGCTGCTGCTCGATATCAGTAACGGATGGGGCAACCTCGCCACGTACTACCGCGCCATGGCGCAAGGCGCGCTGATGCGCCACTGTCTGAATCGCCTGCTCGCTCAATCGCGTATCACGCAGCATCTCCTGCATCTGAGAGTTGATGCCGCTAAGCAGCGACTCCAAGGGCTGCAATCCCTCCACGCCATCCTTCTGAGCCTGCTTATAGGCTCGTGATAGCGTCACCACATCAGCCGCAGCCTCCACATTCTGCATGACCTGCGCCTGCACCTCCGCCACCCAAGAGGGTAGCGCGGTTGAGCTAATGCCACGCGCCACACCCATATCTGAGAGAGCCTCAATAATCGATAGAGGGCTATTGCGGTCAACCTCCGTGATATTCGCCTTGGGCTCAATCGCCAGCAACGCAGCACGGGCAGCTTTCACATCAGCCGCCATCTCATCCAGAGCCTGATTCTCTGCCGCCTCCTCGCTGAGCTCCGCATCCTGCGCCATCAGCTCAGCGGTGCGAACCTGAATAGCTTGGTCGGTGAAATGCTCCGTAACATCCTCCAACACCTCACGCGTATTGGCAGCACCGCGCAGCGTATTGAGAGTCGAGCCAAAAAGCCCACGCCCAAGATGACTTCTAAAGGGCGATTTTCTACGCTGACGATACAGCGCCGTGCCAGTCTCAGCCGTAGCCTCTCGACTCTCGCGCACACCCATAAGCACACGCTCTCCAAAGGCCTCAGCAAGTGGCTTCCATCGTCCACCCACCGTCTCCGCGAGCTCCTCAATGTCCGCTTTCTTCACTGCCCCCTGAGCTTTCACACGCTTGGCGATAGGCGCAGGCATCCCCTTGGTGATGTCCACCACCTCGATACCCTCACTCTTTCCCTCAGCTTCCAGCTGCTGCGTGATAGCCTCAGCCGCCAGCTCATCGGCATGCTCCGTGATACCCTCAGCGATGACTCCTTGCTTATGTGTTGCAAAATAACTCTTCTCTGCTTCCTGAATGCGCAGCAGTAAATAAGCGTCCGCATTCTCAGCACTCATCACGCGCTGCTTCTTTCCTGTGCCATCCTCAGTCGTCTCAGTCACGGTGAAAGTACCATCCTCATTCTTGACCACATTGGGCAAGCCATAGCGCGCCTGCATCTCTGCGTAAGCCGTGCCAAAGGCTTGGCGGAAAAGCTCATTCTCACCCTCCGCGCCTGTGAGAAATAGCGACACGCCAGCCTCCTGCAGCTCACGCCCCGCCTCGCGCTGCTTCTGCAAGAGAGCAGCAGGATTCTCCTCAAGCTCCTTCTGATAAATCTCCCTTGCGCGATCTAGCGGACTCTTCGCCGTCATGATATCCTCAAGATGCTCACCCAAGCCCATTGACTTATGAAAATTCTCATTACGCTCAAAACTCTTCGCATTAGCGTAGACCTGGGGCAAGTTCGCGCCACTCATCATTGAGGAGAAGACAATCAGCCCCGTCACCTGCCGCCAGTCAGACCAGGTATGTTTAATCTCCTCAAAAGCCTCGCCCATCGTGCGGCGCTGCCCGTTGGGGATTTCCAACACCTCAAAAAGCCAATCACTCGCCACAGTCATTGTCCCAGAAGCCAGAGGCTCCATGACCATCTCCGTGAAAGCCCCAGCTCCAGCATCCAGAGCCACGCCGCCTACTATACTGCCTTTCGTCACATAAGCAAGCTTCGTGGCCATCGCTCCACGTACGCCAGCCTTGCCCACCCAGCTACCTACGTGGCGGCTCAAGGAGCGCCCCCAAAGCCCGGAGAAGGGCAAGGCCTCCGCTGCCGCTTGAATACTGGCATCTTGAAATGAGCGCCGCGCACGCTCAACGCCTGTAAGTCCCAGCGCGGAATTGATAGCCATATTCTCACTATAGCCAGATTGCATTGAGATGGCAAACCCCAGCCCAGGGCCTGCAGCATATTGAATTGAGCCCCCCGCAGCCTTCCCCACCACTCGCGCAATATAATCAAGACTACCAGCATCCTCCTTGATGCCGCTCGCCTCAGTCGAAGACATGCGCAGCAATCCACGCACTCGCAGACGTGCATCCTGTACCTGCTGCCAGTCAGCCTTAGCGGCTGCCTTAGCCATCTTGACTTTCTGGAGCTGGTTGTACTTAGCTTTATCCTTGATGTTGAGCATTTGGGTGATGGGGCTTGAGGCAGCCACAGCATCCTTCAAAGCTTCCTCTTTCGTATAGCCTAGAGCCTTGTAGTCTGCCTCCAGCCTAGCCTTTGTGGCTCGCAGCTGGGGCATGGTGTCTACGTCATCGCGCCATGAGTCTGGCAAAGCCTCAATGAGTCCATAGCCCAAGTTGTTACCCGTCTTGTTCAGCGCAGCCTGAAAAGCCTCCCATCCGCCCATGCCATTATCCTGCTTGATACGCTCACCCAGAGCAGAAAAAGCCCGCTGAAATAACGCGAGCTTGCGCTCATTGATCACCCACTCTCCACCCTCTTGCTCCTCCATTATCAGGGGGAGAATAGCGGCCTCTGACATGTCTAGCTCATCAATAATAGCCACAGGGTTATCCTTGTCGTAGCCCTGTAGCACGTGCTCCATCATCGCACGCACCTGAGCCGCCGCCAGCTGATCTTCTTGCGGCATCTTTCCTAGCAACTCGTCCACACCCGTAGCCTCGCGGTCAACGTCAAGCCCCTGCATCCAGTTGTTGAGATGAGTCTCCGCTGCCTTGAGGCGGACACGCTCATCATGCTCTTTACCTACGTACTCTTGAAACCTCTGCCAGAGCTTGCGCTGGTATCCCTCTTTGGTGGTTACCTTTAGCTCCTCGCCTGCCTGCCAAGGCGTACCGATGCCAGCCGCGTTAAAGCGACTCATCGCATCATAGGGATTCGCATCCATCGCCTTAGATAGCCTACGCCCCAGCGCAGCATCTCGCTTCTCGGGCTGCCTGCGAGCCCCTGTACAATTATATATCGAGAGATTAAAATCCTTGTCTACAAAATCCTTTGATGCCTTCGACTTGTCGTAGAGCGCGAAATGCTCCAGCTCCTTCCACGCTTGCTTAGCCTGCTGCTGCTTGATTTTCTTTTCCTGCTCCGCATCCTTCACCCCTTGTCTCTGCTGCTGCCGCTCCATAAGCAAAGGGATGAAGGAATCAGCAGACACAGCCTGCCCGATAATAGTCTCATTGGGCATGACCCTGCTAGGAGCTTGCACGAGCTGAGGGGATTGCTGAATATAGCTGGGGTTGGTGAGCATATCAGCCTCGGGGGCGTGCTCTATCTGTGATGATTGAATAGTGTTCATGTGATTAGATTGTTTTGATGATTTTAAATTTAACATTGGCAGGAGTCGCCCCCTTCCAGCGGCTGAGATTGTCCCCAGCCATCTCTGTGAGCGCGGATACATTGAGTCGCAGCGCGCCAGAGCCCTTGAATTGTCTCGTGACAGGGAAGCGGTGGGTCTTTGTGCCTACCTTAATTTCAGCCACGATGATGCTGCCCTTGTCGACTCTCAGCGTGCTGGCGAGCTCCTCATAAGTCGAGAGAGGTATAGAGCAAGCAGCTCTCCCTGCGTCAGCCTTGCCATCACCTTGGACGCTCGTAGCATACTCAGTCGAGACAAGAGGGCGCTTCGAGTAGTCCTCTTGCTCTTTCTCTTGCGCCTCCGCGGCATCATCCTGTACCTTCGCAGTGTCACTCAGAGACTTATAAGCCTCTCTCTTCTTCGCATGCCTCGCCATTTGCTCCGCAAATTCGTCTGCATCATCCGCGTCATCAGTGCGAAATTTCACATTTTGCAGATGCTCCTCTCGTGGATCCTTGCGCCCCGTTGAGTCGAAGGATTGAACAGCCCCCTCCAATTGCTCGGCAATGAGAGCTTCATCATCAGCATAGCCCAAATTTGCATCACGCTTATCGCAGAGCTCAGTCATCACCATCCCTTGAGCGTAGCTCATCCATTCTTCCTTATGCCCGTCAAGCGCCTCCTGAGCATGTTCACGATACCATTCAGAGAACGCCTTAGCTTTCTGTTGCCACTCGCCATCAGGTAGAGAGCCGTCAGGCTTACGAGCCTCAAGCTCGATACCCTGAGAGCGCGCCCACTCCTCACGCATACCCTCTCCATATCCATGCTCTTTTGCTCCCGCGTAAAAACTATAAGCATGCGCACTTGCATGAGCCTTGTCTTGGGTAACCCCATACACCATCTTGCTTCCAACCTTCTTATCCGTGAAGATTTGCAAAAACTGCGCATGGCGATTCTTCGCAAAAATAGCCGTCTTATTCTTGTTATAATAAGCCTCCGCCCTCTTCTCAAGATGACCCAGAGAGCCATCATTGCCGATACCCGTCTTATCAAACACCCATTGAGCCTGCTGTTTAATTTGAGCCTTCGCGGCGGCTGGTGTCACCCCCTCGCCCAAACTTCGTTCCAGCCCTGAGTAGTAGGTAGCCTCAACGACATTATTTAACAGCAGCTCCGTATTATTGCCGTCCCACTTGCTCGATTGAGTCAGCGCCAGCTCATTGATGAGCCCATTAATGTCGGACTTAGAGACAAGCCCATGATTCGCATTGGCCGCGGCCACCACCCTGCGAGCGGCAGGACGCGCCGAAGCAGGAGCTTGCAGCAACATCGAGCCATCAACCTGAGGGATGGAGATAGGGGCAGATGCAGTGGCCGCCACACCGTTCACCACCACCTGCTGCTCATCGGGGCTGAGCAAATCAAAGCTAGGCACCGACTCGGCAGGCAGCAGTCCATCCTCACTGTGGTCAACCTCTCCTTCCTCCATAGAGAAACCGCCCTCACTCATCGGCACAGCCTGCACATCATCAGGCGTGTAACTTTGCGCAATAAACGCAGCGGCATCCGCACCAGTCGCCAACTTCTTCGCCCCCACGCGATTGATGCGCAGCATCTCCATCTTCGCCTCAGCCTCCGTATAGAGACCAGAATCCTGAGCATCCATCACCGTGAGGCGCGCCATATTATAATCCTCCTTCGCCATCGCTAGTTCATAATTACCCGCAAACGCCCTGCGCACATTATTGAGCTCCTGCTCCCCCGCGAGAGCCAGCGCTTTAATCTGGAAATTACTATTCACACGCTCTTTGAGCCCATCGCTCTGCATCTGATTCTCACGCAGCCAATAAGAGCTTTCAATCTTACTATTTTCCTGCTTATACTTCTCGGTAATAGCCGTAATAGCATCGTCATTAATCCGGCCATCCACCCCATACATAGCGCCATCCTCCCCCCATGGGAGTTGAGATTTCTGGCGAAACTCAGCCTCAAAGTCCGCCTCATTCTTAGCCAGCTTGAGCTGCTCCGCCTGCCGCGTGCCAAAGTCTTTAAAGCGAGCATAGCGCTCCAAGCCCTGCTGCGCCCCTTCGATCGCACGGTCAATCGCCTTGCCATGAGACTGAATATTAGGCACCGCGATCGCCTGCATCTGAGTATTAGGGCTCTGGTGAGAAGCCCCCTGATATAATGGTAATTGCTGATTAGACATATTTTTATTTAATAGTTAAAGTTTAGTTCCAAAATGGGGATGACGAGCAAAGTCACTGATATCGCGCTCGCGCCAATCATAGTCATTACGAAAATCGCGCCTCCAGCGCACGCGCTTGTAAGGCAGAGCCTCCAGCAGCGCCCGTAAAGCGGGCAAATGAGAGCACTGAAAAATCAGATGCAGCGTATCGGGAGCATCCTCGCAAGGCTCCGCTAGCAGCACACAATCAGGCGACACGTGAAACACACCGCCCACCGAGATCACATGAGCAATCATCGCCGACCAAGAGCCCTTCACGCGCTCCTCCATAAACGCCCGAGCCACCTCTGCGCGATTCTTCATAGGAACACAGCTAACACCTTAAGTTTCACCTCAGTCGTCACCGCAGGGAACGCCAGCCACATCTCATTGTAATACGATTGACTCTCTTGACACCATATCCTCGCCGCGCGATCCAAAGGCTGAGCTTGATTATTATACGTATAATGATGAGAACTACGCAAGTACGCCGCCCCCTCCGCAGTGCCCCACACGCCATACAAGCCGCGCCAATGACCACCAGCATGAGTAAAAAATCGTATGCGCTCAATCCCGCTAGGCAAACTAACAAGAGAAGCAGTCGTGCCGCCACAAACTCTTTTTTGACCTTTCAGCACATTGACATGAAGTCTCGTATAAGGGTACCAAGGCAGGGCCATGGCTTCCACCGACTCATACTTCCCGGGGTGGTTAGGAGTTGCATAGTGAGGCGAGTTATGAGCCGGAATAGTCAGACTCAGCGTCAAGGTATCGCCCGCGCGCACCGCAGTACCAAGCGGAGAGTCCACCTTATCAAAGCTAATCTCACCACGCAAATAGTTAGCCACAGGATAATTAGCATAAGTGGTGTAGAGATTGTAGTGCCTGCCCGCAATAATAACACGCATATTCTGAAAAGCGGAGCTAAGCGTCTGACAAAGAGAATAAGCATGAAGCCAGTACACGCCCAACATCGTCGTATCAATCGGCGTCGTATCCACAATAATGCGCCCCGCACGCAGCGAATTATCTGGCCAAATCTGATTACCGTCATAAAAGACATGCTTTACAGACTTAGACCTATAGAGCACATTGGTCACCTCTTTAGCTGACACATGCTCGCCCTTGACATCATATCCCGTAAACTTCATGATTAGATAATATGATAAACCATAAAAGGATCAATCGCAGGCAGAGCATTGTACTGCTCAATCGTCAAAACCTCCGTGCCATGATAAGTCTCCGTCTTGAGAGCAGAGTCAGCCCGCAGCTCACTTAGCTCCACCTTCGTCGCGTAATCCGCCTTGGTAGCAGCCAGAGCCTTGAGAGCAAAAAGATCATTAGCCTGCACCTTCGAGTAAGTAAAATTGCGCAATCCCTCAACATTGAGCACCGTCGCCTCCAGCACAGCAGGATTAGAAGGCAGCGAATCCATCGACTCCGTCAAGTAAACCCCCGCAGGCAAAGCATTAGCAGCAGACCACAAAGGAGCCTCAAGCAAACGCAAGCCCACATCCTCAGATTGAGCAAACTGCACACTGGTCAACAGCCCAGAATAATAAACCCCTGTAGAAAAGTCCTCAGGCTGCGCCGCCATCGCCTCCGAGAGCCAAGGCATCCCCTCCGCCGCCCAATGCTCCGAGAACTTGTGCTGCATCGCCCCCGCATTAAGCAAATTATTAGCAATCTGCCCACCCGCCGTCATACCAATACCCACAAGGTAAGGCAGACTATTGGGCTGGGAGAAGGTGGAGCCAAGCTTCACAACCCCATAATTATTGATAGCCGCCTTGCGCACCCCAATCGAGCCATTAGAAGTCAAACCAATACACGACTGAGCCCCTCGGCCAGAATAAGACAACTCAACCGCGCCATATCGAGAGCTCGTCGCGCCCTGCGCCAGCATACGCCCCTGCGCATCGCTACCAATACTGCCCCCCTCAATCAACGTGCCAGCCGCACTATATTGCACCGCCCCGCGGCCCTCATAACGAGCAGCTGGCACAGCCATCTCGCCTAGCGCATTGACCCCGACAGGGGAGCCATCAGCCACCAGCATATCAGTACCTAGCTTGACAAGACCATGAAGCTCACGAGTAGCAATATCATTAGCCTCACCCACAGCCACCCAAGAAGCAGAGCCATCAGCCGTCTCCAGCCATGCATAAATCATATAACCTAGACCATCAACAAGCGGCACATAGTAATAAACCCCGCCATGACAAGTCTCACCCTGCGTAGGAATATCATCCAAAGACGCAACAACAATGCGCCTCACAGACACGCCATCGAGACCATCAATGCCCTGAGCAGGCACCTGCGAATCCTGCCAGCTCTGGGTCTCATCATCAAAAGCCACCCAAGTACCGCGCGCAGAAATATAAGGACTACGGCCATGCTCTGGCACAGCAGCCTCCTTCGTATCAACCCACTCCGCAATCTCCGGGTCATAAAGCAACCACGTCCCTGCAGTAGAAATCATCGGGCTGCGACCCGGCTCGCCAATGCAGCGTATAAGCGTATCAACGCCCGCAATCCACCAGGTCTCGGTCACCGGATTAGCAATCACCGCCGAGGTAATCTGATCATTGAACAAAGCGAGCTTAGCATCCAGAGAGGAGAGCCCCTCGAGCGCCTCTTCAGCCGCATCTAGAGCCGCGATAGCGCGCTGAGTTATCCCCTCAACAGATGCAGCCGCGGCCACCGCCTCAGCCGCCGCAGCAGCCGCGATAGAGGAGCCACGCCACGTCAGCTCAAGCGGCTGCCCCGTCTCTCGAGGCAGCAGCACCGAGAGCAGCTTGAGCGGGTGATCCTCCATCTGCGCAATCAACTCAGCCGCCTGAAGCGTAGAGATCACCGTGATTGAGCCATAAATCATACGAGAGACAACCCCCGCATCAGAGATTGCATAGAGCTCCCACTCATATCGAGCAGCAGCCAAGGAAGGCATCGACAAGTACAAACTCCCCGTAGCAGGGCCAAACTCCACAGGGATATCGAGCACAAGAGCATCAGAGCTCAGAGCCTGAGCCTTGAAACTTGCGCCCGTCAAATCCAAGTCCCCCTCAAGCTGAGATCGGAATTGCAGCTCATAAATCTCGGGCAATGCCTCGGGCACACTCAAATCTAATCTAGTACCTGTAAAGTCAAACATAGCTCATCATATCGTGAGAGCCCGAGATGTTCCATTAGAGTTAACTGCGTTTGAACATTTTTTCTAGAGAGCCTACAATTCCAGACATGCCAGAGGAAATCCCCCTTAGTCCAGAGCAAGCCGCCGCCCTTACAGAGCTGTTAGCCGACCAAGAGCATCGCCTGAGCCTCCTCTACCACATCCTAGACAAAGACGGTCGCAGCTCGCGCTTCGTGCCCAACTGGGCACAGCGTCGCCTCCACCAGAGCGCGCATAGCCGCAACAACATCCTCAAGGTACGACAGCTAGGCATCTCTACCTACATCGCGCTACTCATCCTGGATAGCTGCCTATTCATCCCCAACTTCAAGGCAGGCATCGTGGACAAAACCCTTGATGACGCCTGCGCCAAACTGCAAAAAATCAAGTACGCCTACGAAATGCTTGATTATCTACCCGAAGAGCCCACCGAAGCAGATATCGAGCTTGCCGCCATCGGGCGCATGATCAAAGCGCACTTTGCCACCCCCAACTTCAAGACCCACTCCATCAGCTTTCCCAACGGAGCAAGCGTCGTCGTCGGGGCATCGCTGCGAGGAGGCACCCTCCAGCTGCTCCACGTCTCAGAGCTAGGCTACATCGCCGCGCATGACCCCATGAGAGCAAACGAAGTCATCACCGGCTCGCTCAACGCCGTAGGTAAGAACTGCCAAGTCTACTTTGAGAGCACGCACGAAGGCGGCAAATACGGAGTCAACTACGAGCAAGTACTATCAGCCATGGACATGATAGGCAAGCCCCTCTCCCCCCTCGACTTCAAGTTCTACTTCTTCCCCTGGTTTGAGCATGAGGAATACCAACTAGCCGACTCGAGCTACCAGCGCAATGAGGAGGATGAGAGCTACTTTGCCGGACTAGAAACGCGCCTAGATATCAGCATCAGCCCGCCCCAGCGAGCATGGTATAGCACCATGAAGAGAGTGCAGCGCAGCAAGATGAAGCAGGAGTACCCCAGCACCCCCGAAGAAGCCCTCGCCCCCATCATGGATGGCACCATCTATAGCCACCAGATTAGCAGTCTGAGAGAGAGAGGAGAGCTCAAGGCGGAGTTTGAGCATGAGCCCTACCGGCCCATCTACACCGCGTGGGACATTGGAATAGGCGACTACATGTCCATCTGGTGGATCCAGCCCAATAGTCATGGCAAATGGCTCGTACTAGACTGTTACACCGCCAATGGCAAAGCCCTCTCCCACTACATCGAGCAACTTCGAGTGAGAGACGCGCGCTGGGGTCGATGTGCCAGCTGCATCACCCCCCATGATGGCAGCCGCAAAGACCCCACCCTCACCAGCTTTAATGACCACCTGCGCAACGCAGGCTATGCCGTCACCCAAATACCGCGCACCCAAGACATCTGGGGCAGCATCGAGAACACGCGCGAGCTGCTAAGCAGCTGCATCATCCATGCGCGCTGCTCAGAGCCCAGCATCTGTGATGGCATCAGCTACATCGCAGGCGTAGACGCCCTAGCCAACTACCGCACCCTACCAGCAGGCGCGCATGGAGCCCTCAAAACAGCGCCCCTGCATGACCAGTGCTCCCATGCCAGTGATGCGCTGCGCGCCTTTGCCGACGGCCTCTCGCGCGGCCTGCTGAGCCTGTATGCCCCGAGAGAGCAACACGCGCATCACAGAGCTCAACAATCTAGCTTCGTCTCAGCCTTCCTGAACTAAGCCCAACACAACACAATCATATGAAAAGACAATCCTTCAATGGAGGAGAAATCAGCCCCAGCATGGCGCTGCGCTCCGACATGGACATCTATGCCCGCGCCTGCAGCAGCCTTATTAACTTCGATCTAGCCCAGACCGGAGGCATCAGCCGCAGACGCGGCATGCGCCCCATCGCCATCAGCGAGCTAGACAACTCCGTGCTCATCCCCTACACCTATAACGCCAGGAGCAACTACCTTGTAGAGCTAGGGCAAGATATCCTCATCGTGCGCGATAGCCAGGGAGAAGAATGCAGCCGATTTGAAGGAGGCATCATATGGCAATATGGAGAACTCATCGGGGTTCGCTGGCTCCAAATCAACGCCCTACTGCTACTCTTTAGCGAGAGCTGCCCCGTGATGAAGCTGAGGCTAGAAGAGGATGGGAGCTGGATATTTGAGCCCTATGACTACAAACTCCCGCCATGGTACACCATCGATGTGCAAGAACACCCCGTCACCCTCCACGCCCAGAGTGACGCGAGCTATCAGGTCAGCTTTGATGAGCAAGTCCGCCTTACGGACCGCGAGCCAGAGCACGGAGAGCTTCTACGCATCTGCGTCTATAGCGCCCAAGCAGAAGCCTTCGAGCGATCAACGAAGCTACGCCGCGGCATAAAAATCATCGAGAGCATCACCCCCTCAATCAACTACAGCGAAGGCAGCAAACTCGCCTTGCATAGCGACGTTAGCTGTGAGTACTACATCTGCATCAAAGCCTTTGCCGGCACCGACTTCGTTATTGGCTGCAGCAGTCCTGGTAACTACCCCGATAACTTCCTGCTAGCCGAGGATCTCACAGGCTTTGACTCCGTCACGCCCATCTACGGCATGGCCAACGGACAAGCCTATGGGAAAGGCAACAAAATAGCCCTACAATCAGGCTACTGGGATCACTACACCTGCATCAAAGCATTTGACGCATCGCAGGACTACATATCCGGCTACAACGAGCCTACCCACTACCCGCGCCACTTTGTGCGCGGCATCCCCATCGGAGACGCGCTCCCCTGCCAAGGCACATGGAAATACTACTGTAGCGGCAACTGGGTAGGCAGCTACGACATACGTCGCTGTTACGAAAGCGAGGATCTCAGCGGAGTATGGGAAGAGCTAGGGGAGAGCTACAGCCGCATCGGCTCGCTATCCAACAACCTCATCACCGGGGATGAGAGCGAGGAAGCCTGCTACCTACGCCTCTTCATCACGCGCAGCAAATACGTAGGAGGCATAGATCTTGCAGGCGGCTGGCCAGCCGACAGCTGCTCCAACAGACTCGTCGTCTCCTCCTACAAGCACAGCATGTTGCTGCGCTGCCAGATGGTCGAAGACCAACCCGACACCGCCCGCTATATCGACGAGAGCCCCGTAAAACTGCCCCTGAGAGGGAGCCTCGAGAGCCTCGACTGGAGCTGGCAAGCCTTTGGCGTAAGATACGGCTACCCCACCTCCGCAACCCTGCATGAATCAAGACTCATCATGGCCTCTACGCGAGCGCAGCCCCTCACCATCTGGTTTAGCGCGGTAGATGACCTCAACAACTACCGCAGCGGCAGCGGCGATGCGGCAGGCATGCAGCTCACCATGAGCACCAACACGCAGAGCCCGATCTGCTGGCTCGCCTCACGAGGCAACGTCATCCTGCTAGGCACAGAGGATGGCGAGTGGGTCATTAGTGATAGCGGGAGCAGCCTCACCAGCAGCAGCGTCAAAATCGTCAACTACGGGCGCAACGGCTCCGCGCACGTTCCCGCCATCATCGCCTCAGACCGCATCATCTACGTCGAGCGAGGCGGGAGCCGCATCTACCAATACAGCTATAGCTACGAGAGCGACGCCTACCAATCCAGCGACCTCACCATCTTTGCCGACCACATCAGCAGCGCCGGAGGCGGCGTTGTGAGCGGGAGCAGCATGAGCAAACCCAACACAAAAACCGTCTACGTCCTCGCCGATGGCAGCCTAGCGCTGATGACCTACAACAGCATGCACAACATCCACGGCTGGCACCGCTACCAAACAGAGGGAAAGATTAGCTCCGTGTGCGCGTTACCCGATGGCAAGCGCAGCGACAAACTCTTCATGCTCACCATCCGCGAGAGCATCCGCTACCTCGAGCTCATGGATGAGGATAGCCCCTACTACGACAGCGACGGGCTCGACTATAAGAGCAGCATGATAACGAGCGCCTTTAGCAGCCCTCAAAACAACGACAGCAAACAACACATCGCGCAAGCCGAGTACTACTTTAGCGAAGCCCCGCGAGCAGATCAAGTCGAGGTATGCTGCAACGAGGGCGACTGGTCAGGGCTCGACCGCAAAGGTCCCCTACCCACAGGCTGGGTCAACCTCGTAAGCTTTGGCAGCAACAGCCGGCAAAGCGTGCTAGGCATCCGCTGCCACGGCAACACGCCCTGTAGCATCCTCGCCCTGCAAGTCTAAGCGCGTTTTATCAAACAGTTAAAAACCTTAATTAAAAACCCGCCAAAAGCAGTCAAGACGACCGCAGGAATATACTTCTCCAACAACCAAGCCGTACAGAAAAAGCAGATATAAATCAGAGCTAAAGAACCTATTATAATTTTCCCTGTTAGGTCTAATTTATAGGCTGTATTGAGTTGTGATTTTTTATATTCAATCTCACCCTTATCTCTTTCTTGAGTAATCATGAACTCATTTACTCGCGCTTGCGCGTCAGACTTAAAGACCATACTCATATGATCCTTAGCCAAGCCCATAAGATCCCTACGAGAATCGCGAGCGTTAATATGATTGAGAATCTCAACAATCGAGACAGCCTTCTCGCTTAGCTTTTTTTTGACAAGGCCGTCGTCTGACTTTTTTTCTTGCGTGACATCAACAGCATGCGGCACGGTCCGCCTTGTACTATACCTCTTTGCGCGTCTCCCGTTTGCGGGGGTGTTTCTCTTGTTCTTGAGCAGCTTTGCCCACGTAAGCGCAGGCTGCCATTAAATGATCGATAACAGTGTGAGAGACTAACTCTGCAGATCTCTTTTTTAGCGGGGGAAAGCGAAGGGGTTCAATGGAGGTTATTTGAGCCGCGGCAGCGCCGGGGATAAACATAGACAATCCGCCTATGAGAACTGTTTTTATTTTACTCTTATTCATAATTTCCTATCCTTCCTGACCGGTTGCCGATTATACATCATTTCACACCATATGCCAACCCCTCAGCAATAACTCATTCAATGTCTGCAATATCCGCAAAACACACAACACACAACAAAAAAAGCCCCGTCTTCCACAATAGGAGACGGGGCTTGACAATGGGAAGAAGCCCGCTATTTAGACAATAATATTCTCAAGGCAAGGCAGGACAAAAGTCGTCTCCTTATCCTTACGAGAAGCGCCCATCATACCACTACCAATGAGGCGTTGGCGCACATCCACCTTCGTATTAACATCGAGCATCTCAAATTGGGTATCCTTCCAGATACCGACGCCCACACGATTTTTGAGCCATGCGCAGCACATACGAGCACCCGCAACATCCGCGCCAGCCTTATTCTTCGTCGTCATCGTTGGGAGCATATTAGACACGATAAAGGTGACACCGAGCTTGGGATTGAGAGCCACATCGCCCGCATCACCGAGAGAATCAAAGCCATAATCACGATTCATCGAGATCTCATAAGATTGAAGCTCACGCTTCACCGCCGGAGAAATCGCCACACAAATCGTACCCTTTTCGACAGGATCAAAGGCATCCATCGTTTCCAGCTTCGCCTTGAGGTAGAGCAAACGATCCACAAACGTGCCAGCGAGATTAGAGCTCACACCCTTACCCGAGCTAGCAAAGTCAATAGGAATCAGATTATCGCCACCATAAGCGAGATCGAGCAGCTCCTTATCAGTACCCCCCGCGCCAACATAATTGGTACCAAGAATACCGCCAAGGAAGCCCTCATCAGCATCAGTTTTGAGGCGATAAAGCCCCGTAGTAGCATCCTTGGTCACACCGAGGAACACCTCATCAAACATACGGCGAGCAGCCGCAACCATCTGAGACTTGATGCGAGCGAAGTTCATCTCCAGCGGCTGCATATCCTTGAGCACATCACGGCTCAGAACCTGCGAATCATAGAACTTACGATATCGCATCGAGCGCTTATCGTACTTCGTGATAGAATCGACAATATCCACATTGTAGCCCGTATACTCACGCATAGAGGTACCGCCATGAATAGGCCACTCGTAGCGTTCGCCTTCGACGTCGCTAATAATTTCTGCGTGACCCGCAAATCGGGAGCGCAACTGCTGAAAGGCGACATCGAACTGATTGCTGTACTTAGTACGCAGCATCTGAATATCCTGTAGTGTTGGTTTCATAATATAATTACTTCGTTAGTTGTTGTTGTTGTTGTTTTGTTTTAATCAAATCATCGCAGAATTATAGCGACTATTGACTTCTCCCCATCGAGGGTCAGAAGGATTGTGGAAGGCGGAATGGTCAGGATTATTAGGATTACTCATCACATCGGAAGCCCAAGACTTATCAGAGCTAGAGCCCGCACGCAGCCCAGCGGCAGGTTTCGCGCCAGTAGCCGACATCATCGAATGGAGCAGGCGATAACCCTTAGGAGAGTTAAACACCACCATATCATCCTTACTCAGACCCGCCTTAGCGCGAATTTCCGCCTTGTAAGACTCCACCGCCTGCTTATTAATCGAGTAGTCCTTGCCCCAGTCATTCTTCAGAGCAGCATCCGAGGCCACCATATTAGAGTACTCCGCCTCCTGCATACTCGCCACCGTCTGCTCGAGCAGCTTCCCGGCAGCATCAGGCGCAATACCCGCCGCCACACAGTGAGGAGTCACCAAATTGAGGAAAGCCGCGTCAGGCGCAAAGCCCTCTGAGAAACTCAAGGCATAGGGTTCCTCTTGCTGAGTTTGCGGCGTATCCGCAGCATCAGAGGCAGCATCAGAGGCAGCATCATCGGCATCATCGGCGAGCAGCTCGCCCGCCCCCACAGACTCAGCGCCATAGGCATCCATCAGATCTTTAGCCGTCGATGAAGGAGGAGTATCCCTCGCCGCCTCATCGCCAGAGACATGAGAGATCGCAGCCTGAGATGACATCTCTGAGCTAGCAGCCACCTCACTACCACCAGCCATATCAGGCTCAGGATAGCGAAGCACGTATCGTTGTAGAATCAATGTAGTATTCATAGTATATCGTATTTAATAATTTAATAATTTAATAATTTAATAATTTAATAATTGGGTAATTGGGTAATTGGGTTACGGCTTATATTTCTCGCGCAACTGACGCAAATACAAGCACATCTCGCGGTACGCATCGCGGCGCATAGCATCCAGCGGGTCATATTGGTGAGCCTTCCCCTGAAAGCAAGGCAAATGCACCTCAAATCGCGCCTCAAGATGAGCCAGACAACGCTCATCTACGCAGTTAGCCACATGAGCCCAATCCGCCTTAAGCCGAGCCAGCATAGCGACTTGTTGAGCCGATCCCTCCAAGGGATCCGCCGCATCCTCAATACCCGCGAGCGCCGCCGCAACAGAACAACGACTCATCGAGCAGGAGCCTGGTTAGAATTAGTCACGGCCTGAGCCTGGGCCATGTGCTGCTGCGCAGCCGCCGCCTGATTAGCAGCCTGAGCCTGCGCCATCGCCTGCTCATTAGCAGCCCTTTCAGCGCGCAACTGCTGCACATCAGCATCCGTGAGCAAAATATCATCAGGAGCCCCCGTACTGAGGTAGAGCATTTTAATCGCCTTACCCGAGTCTAGATAATCAAGAGCCGACTGATCGCCCGTCATTTGAATATACCCGCCCAACATCTGGAAGAAATATTCAAGCCCCGCCTTCTGACTCTGCTCGAGCGTCTGAGCAATCCTCCCCAGCAAATGCACCTTAGGCATAGCCAGCTTAAAATGGTCAGTCCCATCATTATCGCGCACCTTGAGAGACGGAGGCTGAGTCGCCTTAACCGAATTAAAAGCACCTTGACGATAGAGAATACTAAAGACACGGTAGAGCAGCACAGAAATATCATTTGAGAACATCGCAAAAGTAGGAGAGAAGCTAAAAGCCTGCTCATCCTGCAAAGCGCGCACCTCCGTAGCCGTCATCTGCACACTGCGCTGAGTGATAGGCTGGAGGAAAGGCACAAAGAAAGCCGCGCGGATTTTCTGTTCTTTCTCCGCAATACGATCCTTCCCCACATCATAGCGGCCCGATGTTCCCCACTCGCGAGGCAGCCCCATCTGAGCCGCCTGAGGAGAAATAACCGTCTGCCCGCCCGCGCGGAAATCGATTTCCCCCACCTGCTCCGCAAGCTTCATAATACGAGGGAAGGCCGCAAGATCAGAGAGAATATCCATATTATTTTCCATCTTACTCACCGAAGAGAGAGAGGACATACACTTCAGAGCCGGAGGGAAGCCCCAGACAGTACCTGGCCACTTCTCAAAACGCGTCGCCATGTAGGGGAACTCCTCATAGCCCCCCTCCTCTACAATCACGCAGGAATCGCCCTCATAAAGATAAGCCGAGATAAAGGCCATCTGCGTAGCATCCGACTTAGCCACCCCATTACCATTAGTATAACTATCGCGAGGCATCACCAAATGAATAAACTTAAACTTATCAATATATCGAGAATCAGCGCGATCATAAGCCCGCGTCACCGAGTCAGGCAGCGCCTTGTATCCAAAGCGCGCCACAGCCTGAGCCGCAGAATATTCGAATCGACGAGCCACCGTATTGATCACCCCGTCAGCATCCTCAGCCATCCCATAAGAGGCAATAGGAATGGAGCGAAAAATCACACCCGAGCCATCAGGCTTAGGCTCAGTGAGCACCAGAGCCGTCCCAAAAGCAACACGCGAGAGATAGCCCTCATGCATCTCCGAATAAAAATTGCTACGGCCCAGCCCCCCCAGACTCGTCTCACTCGCCTTAGAGAACCAGCGCTTATAAATATCCTCCTGCTCCTCCCCGCGAAAGGCAAACCAAGCTTGCCCCGCAGGCGTAATATAGCTATAGTGAGCCGCCGCAAGGCCATGCATCGACTCCGCCGCCACATCAACGATATCACGACGAGGCTTAACATTAGGCTCACACTCCTTAATAGCATCAAGCAGGCTAGGCATGATACGCTTGGCTAGCCAGGTCCAGAGAGGGCGAATAGACTCCATCTCATCGAGCAGAGATCGAGCAACGCGCTCAAAATATTGTTGGGAATTATCCATGATCAGCCTATCGAGTTAAGAATACCCTTGGAAATAGCCTCAGCAATGAGCTGCGGCTGCTTAGCAAGCACCTGAGCATCAGCAGTATTACTGATAAAGCCACACTCTACCAGCACAGCCACAGGACGCGTAGCGCGCAGGATGTAGAGATCGCTGCGCTTCACCGTAGAGCTCGCACGCCCCGGCATCAGCACACAGAGAGGAGCGGCAATGCAATCAGCCAGAGCCTTGCCCTTGGAGCTGATGTAGCAGAGGTGAGCCCCGCGAGCCGTTGAGACCGCCGAGTCACAGTGTAGGGAGATGAGCAGCTCATGGTCTGAGCAATTCACCCTATCCACCGTCGCATTGAGGTCAGCCTTATTGGACATGGACTCAAAATCAATGATCTCAGGCTTGTGCCCAGCCTCCGTCAAGAGAGCCGCGAGATGCCCCCCAATAACCGAGCTGAGCGCATGCTCCTCATACCCATTACCACGGGCACCCGTGCCGTGCGCATGTCCAATATCAATTGCAATTTTCATTTATCTTTATCTTGTTCTATTAGTGATTTGTTTGCGGCTTTTGCGAGCTCACAATGTTTGCAGCCATCAATGAGCTGCTTGGTAAGTTGTACAATCATCTCATCTTTTTTGTGCAGCAATTTCATCGTATAACTCACCGCATAAATGAGCACCCCAAAGCCGCCCAGAGAGCCCACGGCAGAGACCCAGCTCTCCAACTGCACCACACTAGGAGTAGCAGCCAAAAGCGAGCCCAGAGGGTAGGCTAAGCGCAGGAGAGCATCCATTTACTTGCCCTGAATAATTTCCTGCTCAGCCACATCGCCACCGAGTAAATCTGACTCAGTGATGATTTGATAGATATCATAGACACGCGTCCACTCAACATCACTCATGCTACAGCCAACCAGCCCCAGCGAGGAGATGAGCACAGCAGCCGCCGCCAGCAGAGCCTCAGCTATCATGCCCACGTACTTGTCACTGATACCACATTTAGAGAGCAGAGCCGTCACAGGCCCCAGAGCACGCCAAGCGATTTTCTTATTATCTTTATTCATTATATTTAAGCGTCAAAATCAATAATCACATCCGCCACCGCCGCAGGCGAATCCGCCGCATCAACCGTAGCAAAGAGCGCAAGCTTACGCGCGTAGATAGCATTCTTATGCGCAGCCAGAGCCTTAGCCAGCGTCTGCAGCTCTGCGAGCGTCAAGAGGTGAGCCACATCATCCGCATCAACAAAGGTAGCAGACTCGCCTAGGAGCATCAACCCCGTGAGATTAGCCTGAGCCTGCGCATCATACAGAGCCGCAAAGCCCAGATCCGCGAGTTCCACCCGTGCAGGAGCCGCCAGAGCCTGAGCCTTGGCCTCCTCGATGGCCAGCTTGTGAGCCGCCTGAGCCGCCGCAAGCGGCATCTGGAGCCATTCAGAGATGATGGACTTATCCGCCTCACGCAATTGATGCGTTGTGTAGATATGAGCACGCGCACGGACTAGCTCAGGCTTCGCCCCGATACTGCGCGCGTAGGTCTCCAGCTGCTGCTCTGAGCAGTTGCTAATATAGGGCACTCGCTTTAGCACGCTAAAGTCGCCGTCCTCTTTTTTTGTATAGTATTTATTCATGTTTTTATTTTTAAATCCCCGTGAAAAAGTTTGTGGAGCTTGGGTTGGAGCAGCCTAGAAACGACTTGCCCACGATATCGTAAAGACCATATTCGCCCTTTGCTATGCTGTAGCAGGGGTGCAGGCTCCCAACCAGCTCATCCGTGGCATCCCAAAGCTCCATCAACGAGAGACCGTTGAGCGGGGAGGCCTTGAACCCCTCACCACCCATTAGCCTCGGCCCTCTATCATCTACGAAATCCCCGATAGCCAATTGTGACTCATCACCATTAACTAATAGTGTTAATGCTTTATAATTAATCCCAATATCGTAATTGCCAAAACACGGGGCGCGGCGAATGATTGACCAACCCCACCTATGACCGACCCCAAAAACTCCTTCATGGTTGTTGCCAATAAATTCCCGACGGTTTACCGTGCGGAAAAAACTCCAATAATCAGCCCTCGCGCGTACTTGTACCTGCAAGCGCAGCTTGCCGCCATTGGTCGCACGGAGCAGCGTAGGGTAGTCAATATATGCCACCCCGTGAGACCGCAGCTCGGAACAAGCTGTATAGCCTGCTGGCAACCTGCCACCCCCCATCATTTTAAATTGTGTTGGAATCATATAAATTTATAATTAAACGAGCAAAAAACGACCTGCAGAATTATTATTAGCCTTGAATTGAGCACTCACATGGTCGTACATGCCGTAGGTCTTCTCTTCGACATCCACCACTGGCTGGTAATCCGCCAAGAGGATACCCTGCTTATCCGCAACGGAAAACGAGGCAATATAACTACCCTCAACGTTCAAAAACCCCGTAACACCACCGTAAAAATGCCCAGCAAAAAGATATGCCGAGCCTTTGTCGAGCGTCTCCACAACTTCCCCCAAGGGATAAGTCTTGCCATTAACGCGCATCTCACGCGCTACTCCATCCACGACCCAGACCATTTCGCCAGATATGGTCACTTCGCGCAATCTAGAGTCAAAGTAAAGCGAGGCTCTATCCCCATAACTCCATCCGACAGTCAGATGGTTATGAGTCTGGCCGTTAGCCCTCTGCCCCCACACCGTCTGCCCCCAGTTGTTACCTGTCAGCGCCCAGAACACCACGGATACCACAAGCTCCCCACCGCAAAAAATGCCCGTGTCAATGTATGCGCCACCCTCCGCATGCAGCCTCTTGACCGCGCGGTACCTCGCAGGCAACCTAGCGTCGCCCATAGGCTTAAAATTGATCGGAATCATATAAATTTGATTTATGTTTAATTATTCAAACTAGAATGAAGAAGCAAGCTTTTCATGATATCACCTGACTGTATACTATTGTCCAGCCTTTGGCTTTAGCTGCCTCCACGTGCGCTAAAGTTAAAGCTGGCACTCGGTCATAACCAATTTTGTGCTTGTTTTCTACGTATGGCGCACGATTTGGCAGACTATTCTCAATAAATAATGATATATTCTCAGCAGACATTGCCGCACATCCATCAAACATTCGCCAAGCCGTCACCAAAGCATTGCATCTCCACTCATTGAGCGGGGAATTGAACAGGACTCCATCCAGCAAGCACTCATTCATATTTGTCACCTTGGAGACATCCATAGTCTCCAAGCCATGCGGCAACTCCCTGCCGCCCCAGCCATTCAGCAGCGCCCAAAATGTGCCCCACATATTGGTCACCTTTGAGGTATCCCATTGTGAGATATCACCCTTATAACTCGCCATGCGAAAAGCGCAGCTGAGATTGGTCACAGACGAGGTATCCCATCGCGAGATATCCCCATGAAACGAGCCGTACCTGAAGTCAAAAACGCTTTGTAAACTCGTAACCTGAGACGTGTTGATGTAGTTGAGATCTGCGAATTTCCCAAGGCGAGCAATACCCTCATCAACCAAGGCCTCAATCGTATCATTCGTTGCGTAAACACCGCCCCCTAAGGGCTTTAAACTCATCGGAATCATCTTATTATCTATTATTTATGCGTATATTATTTAATCGCCGCCAAATTTTGACCGATTCGAGAGCCCACGCACACAAACGCCAAGCATCAACAAGCAATCATCACACACTGTAACTCTGATTGATGTAGGTACGCGCTCCCTCACTGCGCAGCGCGAAATAATGCCACTTGCCAATAGCTAGATCTGCAGGAGGCAAACCGTCCACCGTATCTATCCAAAGCCAAGTTGTCGGCCAGACAATGCCAGCTGTGACCCCCTCCATCGCATTAGTCAAGTCCAGACCAATCTCACAAGTCCAGCACTCGCCAGAGGGAGCGATGAATGACGCGGTGGACATATCCGCGTCAGTGAGGACTAATAGCTTATAGAGCTTGCCCGCATCAAGGGCTCCCCCCAGGTATATGGCACCAGCGTCATGCACCTCCATCTTGCCCGGTCTGATGTCGTTAACCGTGGCCAACGCTACCTCGTTGAGCGTGGCAGAGCCGTGGATGTAGACATTCTCGAGGCGCGCATGGCTGTTGCTCGCAGGTTGTATAATGATATCGCCATCGTTCGCGCCATAGGTTCTAATGCAGGCGCCGCCCGCGAACTGAATAGTTGCCACCCCCGAGGCTGTGCCATCAATCGCAGCCGTCCATGCAGGCTGAGCGCCATCACAAGTTGCAATTAAATTAGTCAAGCCCTCATGCTCCGTTTGAGAAAGATGAGCTAAGCCATCGTCACTGTGAGCATTAAAAACAGAGGCATCAACCTTAGTGCTCAAGCTACTCACCTCCGCATAAATAGGCAGCTGGATATAGCTCTCCACCACCAAGCCAAGCAGGTGATTGATTATCGACCTACCTTGAAGGCGAGATATCCCATCCGCCTCAGAAGCAGGCACGCAACGCCCCCCCGCAAGCACCGATCCGTTAAAGCTCTTATCAGCAGCTAGGCAAGGATATACGCGCATATGTTTACCCTCAAGAAGCTCTCCGCTAAATAACCATAAGCCAAATCCGTTAACAACCTCCGTCACCGCATTAGTAGAGATAGCCACATCAACCCAAGAGCTCGCATCATCACTCATCTGTACCCCTAAGTAGATAGACTCGCTAGACTCGCAGTCATGCGAGCGAAAGGGTATTTTGATCGAGTGAAGCTTGCCTGTAACCAGATAGCTTTGATTGATGATCGCGCAACGCCAAGCAACATTGGAGCTACCATCTGCGACCGTCGAGCACTCCGTTGACTCCCTGCGCAGGAGAGCATCATCAATAAGCTCAATGACATCCTCCTCCCTCACGCCCCCACCTACCGCAGAGGCAGGGGCTGAACTAAAAGACTCCGTCACCGTATAGTGACCAGAGCAGACCACAGACACCGACGCTGAGACCGCCACAAACGAAAGAGCAGAGCCATCGCCCGGATGAGACAAAAGAGTGTAAGTAACCCCATCCAGCGAGGAGCTAATCTGCGCTGGAGCATCAGCAAGCACCACATAGAGCTTGCCCGTAATCGTATTAATAGTATCCATAAATTAACCAAGAGTAGTGCGCAGCCCCACAGGACTCACACGATTTGTTGTTTTTGCCATGGACATACGGCGTTTAGCCTTAGTCCCTGTATTCTGCTGAGCAGCCGCCTGAGTATCAGTCTGCTGCGCAGCCTGATTAGCCGTGCTCACCGTCGTACTTTGATCCGCAGCAGCAGCCGCCGCAGCAGCAGCCGCCGATTGAGCATCCTTCTGCTTGCCCGATGAATAAATAGAGCTACCCACCGTAGCCGCAGCACCTACAATACTAGCAATTGCTAAACCTGTCATAAAATTATTTTTTCTTTTCTGTTGTATTCCACCAAGCACCGCCTGGTCCAACTAAATTATAATCAGCAGAAGTCTTAGCCAAGAATTGCAAACTATCCCCCCCCAGAGCCCACCACTTAGAGGAATTGAGAGCATCCGCCGAGGCATCATAAAAGTCAGCTTGAATATTGCTCATATGGAGAGCCGTATCCCCATCGCGTCGCGACATATTAGCCGCCTCACGCGCATTGCTATCAGCAATCACATTAGACTTATTCATGTTGGCAATCTGAGATTCAAAAACCTGAGCCACAGACTGCTCCGTTGTCAGCTTACTGCCCGAGGAAGCCATAAAGCCCGAGGCCGCATTAGCCGCCCGAGCCGAGCCCGTGGCAGCCGTCTGATTCTGACGCAGCGTCATCATATTATCTGACACCAAATAAGCATTGCGAGCCGAATCGGCCTCCATGCTATAAGCCTGCTGATACTTACTCTGCTTTGCCGCAATACCAGCTGCACGGCTATTACCCGCCTGATTGGCATAATTAGCCTGCTGAGTCTGCATATCATTAAAAGAGCCCATAATATTAGCTAAGGTAAATGGGGTGTAGATCGCGGGCATAAGCAGCAGAATGCGCCCCAGGAGATTGATCATTGCTATCCACCTGCTGAGCATCCTTGAGCTTCGCCCGCGAGAGCATCTGCCAAGCCGCCTGCTCCATAGCCACCGCCACATTAGCATTAGATACCAATCGAGGAGCAACCTTCGCAGCGAGCAAAAGCGCCACCCCCTCACAAAAACTAGGCTCATCATCAGGGAGAGCCACCGACTGAACCATGATATTGGACATATAGCGCAGCTCCACCGCCTCGCGGTGATCATCAGAATAAATCACATTGCCCATGCGCTCAAAGCGCGCCACATCCAGACTAATCATGCGCAAGCAATCATCCGGCAGCCTCGCCGACCCAGAGGATAAATCAAGAAAGGTCATCGCCATAGCAAAAGTCCAAGACGTATAATCCAGAGCCAAACCAATGCAATGCTGAGCCACAAGATCGCAAGCCTCCGCCGAAGGAGAGCCCGCCACATAAGAGCGTTCACCCAAATACGTCAACGCCAAACTGAAAAGCGACCCCTTGTCCATGACACTAGGATATTGCCTTTTTTTGTCCCGTTCAACCGCAGTTAACTGCAATGAATCTTTTTTTGAAAAAAGATGAGAAAAACTGACAAAACAGCCCGACTCATCAAAAAACTAGCGTATAATAGACATACAGGCACAGAGGAAGTAGCCTACTTAACAAAAATACTTCCATTAAAAAAATGAAAAAACATAAGAAAAACAATAAAAAACATGATCAACATCAATACGCTACCTCAATTGATCGGAGGAGAAACAAAAGACATAGAAGAAGCTAATCATCTTAGGATTAGAATATGCGAAAACATCAATGAATCACTCAAACAGAGACGCGACCCAACATATATCAGGGCCGTGGACGCGTTGCGTGATCCACCTTCGTTCTGTGACAGCTCAATGACCCGCGACTTTAAAACCGTCGAGTATGTAGAAGCCTACTATACAATTGATGCCTGCGAGCGCTACACAGAAAAACTCCGTAAAGCTAAAAATAGTGAGGATATATTCCAACTCAGGAACAATATCCCAGAGACCGAGAGGACACCACTCTAAGCTATCATAGCCCACAGCCCCCATAGCCTCCACAGGCTATGATGGCTTTTTTTTCAGAGCCCCTGCCGCTTAGCACTGAGCGCGTCAATGACATTAGAGAAGCTCAGCCCGACATTCACCTGAACACTAGGCAGCGCCTTATCGTTGTAGCCCGCCAGCTTAGCATAGAGAGCATATCCAGCAATAGCATCCTTCGGGGCGGTCGTATCCTCCTGCGCCACCCCGAGCACGCGCTGCATCAACTCCTCCCGACTCAGCAGAGCCGTCACATCAGCCGCCGCGCGCAGCTGAGCCAGATGCGCCACAAACTGAGGCTTGATAGCCAGCCGAGAAGCAGTAGAAGCCGCCGCCGCTGACGGACCATAGACCGAGCAATAAGCCTCCGTTTGATTGTGACCCAACACCAGCAAACGAGCGAACTCGCGCTGACGCTCATTGAGCTGCTTACTCACCCGTCAACCCCTCCCCCTCTGCAAAAATCTCATTAACCACATCGCGCACCAATAAACGGCCATCCATCGACAAGCCCCAAGCATAAGCCAGCCCCCCGCGCCGCACCTTATCAAGCACCACCCGCCCCCGCAGCAGCACCAGCCCACGGCAATTAGCCTGAGAGAGAGCAAAGCGCACCGAGGACTCAGGCCAATCTAGCGCATCTGCCAGCTCCAGCTGAGTCATCCGATCCACCCCCGCCAGCGTCAAGCAAACCGCATACACCGACGGAGGCAAGGGACGCGCCTCGCGCCGCAAAAAAGCAAACACCCTACAGAGTAACTGTTGTTTTGTTGTCATTATTCAATTTTAATTAGCCTCATTGAGGCATAGTTACTAGCCCCTAAGCCATGTTGAGCCTCGCGCAGCATAGCCAGAGCCTCCTCATGCTCCTGCTCACTCACCACTTTATCAGCAGGAGGAGAGCCCGCCGAGAGCGCCCGCTTTGCGCCCTTAGCCTTCCAGCCCTGCCACTTCGCCCACCGCTCCGCATGAGCAAGCACATCGCCAAGCTCCGCAAAGAGCCTAGAGAGCCCCGTAGGCCGCCAGAACTTGCTATCCTCCGTCAGCTTCGCCGCGTAAAAAGCCTTGAGCAACTCCGCATCAGCAGAGGAAAGCCCCCCGATCGTCTCATAGGCATCCCTAGCCGCAGCCTCAACATCAGCAGGCAAGACCCGCATCCGCTTCGCCGCAGGCGTCGCCTGACACACAGCCGCGACAAAGTCGCCAAAGCCAGCCTCATCAAATGGGGCGGGGGCAGCCTGCCGCCCTGGTAATCCATCAGCCGCCACCAATATAGGAGCTAGAGCAATACTAGCCCCCTCAATATATTCTTCTCTTCTCTTCTCTTCTCTAGGTAACGCTTGCGGCGTGACCCCTGTCACGCTTGAGGCGTGACACAACTCTTGCTTACTGCGCGACAATGACTTACGCCTAGCCGACTGAGCCCTATCCTTAGCAGTTGCCCCATTATGCTTATCAAAGCCCAAGGCAACCACACAGCCATCATCATCCCTCGATGTCCAGCCGACAAGATCCAGGGCGGAGGCAGCCCCCCGAAAGCCCAGCTCATCGTCCACATCCTCAGGATAGAGACCCGTATTACCATCGGTTGTTTGCGCATCCAGCCAGCAAAACCAATCAACAGCCAAGCCCAGAGCCGTATGCCTCTTGCATCCAAGAGCGCGCGCCAGCTGTCTAATCTTAGCCGCCCGCGGCAGCGTCGCATTTAACTTAATCCAACTCATCACTCAATAAATCCAAAATCGCATCAGCCCCGCGAGCTGCTTGTCATGCAAGAGCTCAATACCCGCGAGCGACAACTGCGCATCATCAATGCACAACGCCTCACACATACCATCCTTGACATACTTGCAGCGCGAGAGCACATTATCATCATCAGGGCGAGTCCCCTTATAAAACCACTCCACGCGATAGAGCGTAGGAGACTCCGTAATAGGATAGCCATGCTCCTCAATACAGCGCATCGCCAACAACTTAGCAGACACCTTCACAGCATGGCTCAACTTATGCTTAGCCGCCCAGTGAGCCCGCCCATTACCACCCAGCTTGCCGCTAGGGTGAGGCAACTCAATAAGCAGCGCTGGCACATCAAGCCACCTGCCCTCCAACTCTTTTCTCATGTAAATTGGCACAATTCAAAAAGGAATATCTTCATCAGCCAAGGGCTCAGAAGTCTGTGAGTTACTATCATTGTAAGCAGCGCCTTGGTTGTAGCCACCGCTGTTGCTATTGCGTTGTTGGTATCCGCCACCAGCCCCTTGCTGCGCCTTAGGAATAGCGCCCAGCTCGATGTTCGACACCACGCAGACATGCTTAGAGCGCGTTTGACCCGACTTATCAGACCAACTCTCTTGCTTGAGCCGTCCCTCAACCAACACCTCCCGTCCTTGACTGAGATACTTTGCAGCCATCTCAGCCGTCTTACCCCAAGCCACACAGTCCAAGTAACATGTCTCCTGCTTATCCTGCCCTAGCCTCGTATTTGAGGCTAGGGAGAAATTCAAGCAGGGATTACCAGCCCCATGATGCTTGAGTGCATCCATGCGAGACACGCGCCCGCACATAATTAACCTATTATAATTCATGACTTAATTGCTTTAATACTCCCGTCTGTCGTTGACACCTCGCCACAGTCAGCAAGGGTACTACGTAGCCAGTCCTTGCTTTCCGTCGTCGTGACTTTGCCGAGGGTAGCCTTGCGTGCATCATGCACAGCCTTATCCAGCTTACTGATACCAACCGAGCAACAGGCTGCAAAATCAGCAGGTGACATAGATATCGATTCACTAAGCTTCATAAAAGCCGCACTAGCATCCGTGACCTTGAACGAGCATCTACCCTTGGTCAGGGAGTAGCCGTCAATACTCAAACCTTGCGCCAAATCTGCCTTAGCCAGCTTCTGCACCTTATCAGCCCACGACTTAGCAAGACTAGACAAATCCAGAATCTCCTTTTTTTGAGCAGGGCTAGAACGCTCCCAGCGCAAGCCTGTCTCCTCATTAGCAACAGTAGATAAAGATGTCCTGAGTTGCAAGCAAGTAGCGGCTGCGCGGCAATACTTACAAGCCTTCGCACTCGCCTTGAGCGGCTGCATAGGATTTGCCGCCTGATCAATTAACGCTATGAGTTGCGGCTTTGCTGCCTCTAACTGAGACGCACTATATCGGACAAGCTCAGGTTTTTGACGACTAAGATAAGGCTGCAAAATTGCGCAGTACACGTCTTGAAGCGGACTTGGCGAGTTCACATAAACAAGCACCGCCAAGGCAAGTAGCTGCTTATTCTTCGGACTCGTAGTCACCTCTCCGCGCCCAAACTTATAATCAATAACAAGAGCTTTATCATTATCACTGTAGACAATATCCGCCTGACCGCTCATCACCTCATCATCATCATCATCATCATCATCCTTAAGCCATAAACGCATCTCACGAGATGACGTATAACCATCAGACAAAAGAGCCTGAGCAAGATCAAGCTCAGTCTTACGGCACCACTCCAAAGCCTCATTTTCATCCTCATCTGAGGACGAGGATCCAAGCTCCATATATTGATGCATCCTCGTGCCCGCCGCAGCATCCTTGCTCGTCGCCTCAGGCATGCATTGTTGCTCAGCAATCCAAGAACCACGACAGAGAACAATGCGCTCAATACCGCTTGCCGATGGCACCCCCTTGCGGGGGTCTTCTTCAACAATGACAAGCTCTGTAGTTTCAGTTTTCATTAGTCTTCAAAGTAAGTGGGTACATCTTGAGCGTAATCGTCAACCTCAAAAAGGTTAGGATTCAATTTATCATCATCATCTAGAACAATATCCTTCCTTGTGATTACAGGAACAGCCACGGTCTGAGCATTCTCAAATTTCGCTTCTATTGGCTTCTTTTTAGGAGAGGGAGCTGGCGCGGTATCAATGGGGGCATCGGTAATTTTCACTTTATTCTCTTCCGGAAATTCTTGATGAGCGCTCGACATTCCGTCTTGAATCGAAGTATAAATCTTGCCCAAATTGACAAGCTCCGTAGCCGAAGAAGCCTCAGCCTTGTGAGCTATGCGCTTTTCAATCTGCTCACGCGTCACGCCAATGCTAGCAAAAGCCGCCAGCATCGAGCGAATCTTGTCAGGCAAGGGACGTTTATCGCCCTTTTCCAGAGTCTCATCCACCCGCTCCAGAGCCTCATCAACAAGCCAAGAAGGAATAATCTGCAAAATACAAGCACGAATGCGACGACTAGCCTGATTAGCACACAGCTCATAGACATCGCGCGCATCATCAAGAATGGTCGCGCCCTGACGAGAGAAACGAACATGAGGCACCTCGAAATTAATTTCGCGTCGCACATTGGTTTGTTTATCAAAGCAATAAGAACGACAAAGCGACACCTTACAGCCTTGCCCCTTAGCCCCCTTGGCATCCCAATGAGTAGAGAGCTCCATCCAGCCCGCCTCGGCATTTCCCCACGAGGAGAGAAGCGCCTCAGCGAGCCTAATACTAGCCCCTTCTACGCGACTGCCACCGCGCGGGTAGCTGTATCGAGCCGCTTGAGCAAGCTTCATACGGCTGCAAGACTGATTCATATTCATGGTCACCTCGCCCAAATCGCGGGGGAATTGTTTAGCGACAAAGATGCTAGCGAGCACCTCCGTTGCTTGAGCATTGCTGCTAATAGCAGCGAGAGCACTGCCGCCCATAGGAGCGGGCGGCATTAAAAATCCGCCAGTGCCAGCTTGTTGCGTTATAATTTGGTTATCCATAGTATCGTTTATGTTGATGAGTTTTGAGCCCTTTAACGTGGACTGAGCACGACTTGCATTACATGTAGCTTCGGGAATCTAGGTATTACCAACTCGAGACGAAGAAGCCGCCACGCCTCTTAATTTTTTCACATCGCAAAGAGCGCGAAGAAGCCACCCTGAGGAATCGAACCCCAGCCGCCCTCCCCATGGAAATAACCGATAAAACCAGAGAGCGCCCAACCAGTCATGGCGAGTAAATTACCTGAGATTTAAAACGCGCTCAGGAGTCGCGGAAGCAGCTTTCAAAGCCACCCAAAAAATCTAATCCGTTAAAATAGAATCAATAGAAGAAAGCAGAAAACCCAGCACAAAACCGAGAGACCCAGCACCAGCCCCAGCACCAGGAGCAACGGCGCAGGGGGAGCCACCCCAGCCGCCCGACAAGCGGCCAGCGCCCCAACCCCAGCCACCCATCGAGCAGCACCAGCACCAGCACCAGCACCAGCACCGGCACCAGCACCAGCACCAGCACCGGCACCGGCACCGGCACCAGCCGCCCTGCGAGCCCGACGAGCCGCCTCTAGATCAAGCATGCATTGCTCGCCCGTGAGAGCCTCAATGCGCACCAGCCTCCCCTTTCTTGCTCAAGGTAGCGACATCCACCGCAGGGATAAAACACATACGGCGAGGTCCTTTATCGGACTGAATACGGAGGAAAAGAGCCTTGAGAGCCCCCGACTTGATCGCGCGCTGAATCGTACTGCGCGCCACATTGAGAGCGCCCGCCGCCTCCATGATCGTTAACAAGCCCGATATCTCCTCTTTATGAACAAGAGGCTCCTTTTCGCCAGCAATTTTGATGACCTGAGTTTTACGCCAGTAATAGCGAGGGTAGCGAGCATTCAGAGCAACAAGCTGGTGATCCACCCCCTTATTTTTCATCATCACAAGAGCCGCAGAGACACTGCAAACGAGGATAATAGCCGCCTGCTCCGTCGTAATCCCCCAAGAAGGAATGATTTGAAAAGGCTTAGAGTTTTCGGAATTAACGCCAGAGCGAGAAGGAGTCAGCTCTTTGGGGTAAATTACGCCAGGAGTATTAGCCCAGCGCAAAGGGCCATGCAAGCGAGTTTGAGGATGAGTCATCATAAGGTTATGCTGAGGTTATATTACAGCGATAGTAAAGGAATTAGATATAGAAGGACTTAGCGTCTTAACAGGAGAGAAACAGGAGAGAAACAGGAGAGAAACAGGAGAGAAACAGGAGAGAAACAGGAGAGA
>CAMQZC010000004.1 GCA_947039485.1 uncultured Verrucomicrobiales bacterium
TGGTCTTGCTTGTCTTGCTGGTCTTGCTTGTCTTGCTGGTCTTGCTTGTCTTGCTGGTCTTGCTTGTCTTGCTTGTCTTGCTTGTCCTGCTGGTCTTGCTTGTCCTGCTTGTCCTGCTTGTCTTGCTGGTCCTGCTTGTCCTGCTGGTCCTGCTGGTCCTGCTGGTCCTGCTGTTTTTTCAATCGCTCAATTTCTTCTTCTATTTTTTTAGAGAATTCTTGGAGCTTCTTCTTGTTAGCTTGGCTTTGTTTGAGCTTGGGATTGAGTTGATTGGCTTCGTCAAAGATTCCAATATCAGACTTGATGAGAGGGAGCATGTGCTCGAGTTCCTCGATGCTGGGATGCTTGGGTGCTGCTGCGACATTGATTCCCTCGCTCTCGGGCTGGTAGAGTTTGCGAAGTTTTTCGATGTGCTGTTGACTGTTGATGATTCCGAGTTGGTACTTGGCGGCGGCTTGCAGCTGGGACTTCTCAGATAGCAGGGCTAGGGAGTAGGCTTCTTTAGCCTTGGCAATTTGCTGATTTTGCTGGTAGAGGCTGCCGAGTTGGAAGTTGAGTACGGCATCGTTTTTGTGATCAGGCTCAAGGAGCTGGAGCTTTTCGATCTGCTCGATAGCAGCGGCTTCCTTGTTTGTGCTGCTCTGTTGATTGAGGATGTCTCTGTTGCTTGCTTCGGCTTGGCTGCTGAGACCGAGCAGGGCGAGGGCGAGTAGGTGGCTGCGTTTGAACTTGGCGCTCCGCCAGTCACTACCCAACAGGAGGCTGAGTTTGAGGGCGAGCACGGCGAGTAGAACGAAGTAAAAGAAGAGGTCGTTGGGCTGTTTGCCAAAGGCGTGGCTGTCCTCGTGGGCATCGATGTCAGCGACGGCTCGCTTGGCAAAGCGGCTGAGGTCGACGCCACTACTCATGATAATGAAGTCCCCGCCTGTAGCCTTTGCAAATTCGCTCAGGGCAGGGATGTTGAGCTTGCTAATGACGTGCTTGCCCTGCGCGTCTTGATAGAGCCCGTTCTCCCCATTCTTATCGGGGATGGGGGCACCAATTTCGCTGCCGATGCCGACGGTGATGACGAGGACTTTGTTTTTCTGGGCTTTTTGGGCGGTTGTTAAGGAGGATCCAACGGTGTCTTCTCCGTCGCTGAGCAGGACGAGGGCGTTGCTGCCCTGCGCATCGCTGCGCTTGAAGTCGATGAGGGCTTTTTCCAGCACGCGGCCGAAGTTGGTGCCTCCGTAGGGAGCCCAGTCGCTTTGAATATGGGCGATGGTCTCCTTGAGGGCGCGGTGGTCGTAGGTGAGGGGGACGATGAGGTCAGCATCACCAGCAAAGATGATGAGCCCTATCTTGTCGGCTGGCAGGGCGTCGATGAGCTCATAGGCGGCAGCGCGGGCTTCCTCTAGGCGTGAGGGCTTGACGTCATCGGTCTGCATGGAGCGCGAGACGTCGATGGCGATGATGAGGTTGCGGCTCAGCACGCGGCTTTCTTGATCACTGTAGCCGTTGATGGGGCGAGCGAGGGCGAGGATGCCGAGGCCGAGGGCGAGCAGGGCGAAGCTGGGTGGCAGGATGCTCTTCCAGCTGGGTCGTCGGCGCAGGAGCTCTTTCTCATACTGTTTTGAGACGAGGAGTCTCCAACCACGTGAGGCGCGGTGGTGCTGGCTGATGGCGATGACCGCCAGCAGGAGGGGGATGAGTAGGAGTAGCAGGTAACTGGGATGCAGCAATGTCATGTTAAGTTTCCGCTTAGGGGGCTGGTTGGGGGCGAAGGTTGTTGAGAGCGAATCCGAAGCAGAGCAGGAGGCAGGCAAGGCTTAGGGGGTAGTAGTAGAGGGTCTCAAAGCTGACGAGGCTGCGCTTCTTGACCTCGCTTTTCTCAAGCTGGTCGATGGAGGAGAATGCCTTGGAGAGCTGCTGACCGCTGCTGGCGCGGAAGTAGCGCCCCTTGGACAGCATGGCTATTTTGCGCAGGCTTTTCTCATCGACGCCAGCGCTAATAACACTGCGCGAGATGCGCCCGTCTTGCTCTCCGATAGCGATGGGAAAGATACGGATGCCTAGCGTTGCGGCTTGTTTGGCGGCCTCGATGGGAGAGATGCTGCCCATGTTGCTTTGTCCATCTGTAACGAGGATGATGACTTTGGATTTGGTCTCTTTACGCTCCTCAAGTCGGAGCGCGGCTGCGGCGATGGCAGAGCCAATGGCTGTGCCATGCTCGTTGATATAGCCCCTGCGCCCAGAGTGGGGATCCTCAAGGTAGAACTCGTTGATGATGTGAATGGCTATGGTGTGGTCGAGCGTCAGGGGGCAGCTCAGCTTGGTCTTGCCTGCAAAGGCGACAACGCCGATACGGTCGTTGGGACGAGCGGCGATGAATTCATTAATGACGCTCTTTGCGGCGGTGAGTCGGTCGACGCGCTGGCGCTGTAAGCGGTTGCGCGCATCTCGACTGGAGAAGACCATGTCGCGCGTCTCCATGGAGCCCGAGAGGTCACAGGCTATCATGATGTCGATTCCGCTGACCTTCTCCTCGGTGATCTTGTGGCGCATCTGGGGCTGGGCTAGGGTAATGATGAGGGCTGCGAGCGCGAGGCAGTACAAGAGGGGGCCGAGGCGGCCTGTGAGCGTGGCTGGCACTTGGGGCTTGTCTGAGAGGAATCGCAGCCCGGGGTGGTTGATGCAGGATGATGAGCCTTGGCGGCGGCGCAGCATGAGCATGGGGATGAGTAGTAGCAGAAACCAGAGCCAATTAGCGGAGGCGAAAATGAACTCGCTCCCCCTTGCCGCATCCTCGATATTGGCTGCGGCAAGGGGGAGAAGCAGGGCATGGGTGCGGGTTTTCTTGCTGCTTGCCGCTTCCTGTTGCGCCTGCTCCGGACTCATCTCAAGGATGAGATTGCGGCTGCGCGTGAGTAGCTCATTGGCGCGTTGCTCATCATGATCGCGAGCTCCTGCATACTTGAGCTCTGCGAGATGATCCAGTAAGCTGTGCATGGCGTACTGCTGCTTGGGGGGGAGGGCGGAGAGGGAGTCGATGCGCTGGCTAAACTCCTGATGGGTCTCAAAGAGCGCGGGGTCCTGCGTCTGACCTGCGATGAATTGACGCATAATCATGGAGAGGGTGATGCTGAACTCCTGCATATGAATCTCTTGATGCCTGAGCTTGTCAAGGGCGGTAAGGGCGATTTGCTTGGATGTGGGCGGAGGAACGACGCTTTTCTTGCGGTAGGCAAGGTAGAGGATGAGCATGAGCAGTACCAGCAGTACCAGCAGTAGCGCGCTGGCTCCTGCGATCATCAAGGGTGTCCAAAAGAGCTCTGGCATGAAGTTGCTAGGCTCGATGTTGTTCTCAAGCTGAGGGATCTGCTCAAGGAGGGTTGTGGGGGATGGCGTCATGGACTCAAATGGATTTTCAATGACCTACTAAGCGGCTACGGCGCTGGAAGAGTCGGCCGAGGCTGGGGATAAAGTCTCCTGAGATGTTCAGGTCAATATGGTCGATTGAGAGCTGGTTGAAGCAACGTAACCAGTTTTCACGGTGTTTGTCCATACGCAGGGCGTAGGCTTCGCGCAGCTCCTCATCATCGAGTCTGGCCTCTTGTAGCTTGCCGCTCTCTGCATCGCGGAAGTAGATGCGCCCAGCCTCAGGCAGGGCGAGCTCGCAGGGGTCAGCAATGCGCAGGGCGATGAGCTCATGGCGGAAGTTGAGCTTGCCTAGTGCTCGCTTGTCAGGGTCGCTGAGGAAGTCGCTGATGAGGAATACCATGGCGCGTTTGCGCTGGGTGTGAAGGATCTCATTGGCAATGAGATCGAGGGGCTCATCTTGGCCTTCGGCAGGTGATGTGATGATTTCGCGCACGATGCGTAGGCATTGCTTGATACCCTTGGCTGGGGGGAGATAGAAGTGGGGTTTGCGACCGTAGATGAGTAGCCCTACCTTATCGCCATTCTTAGCTGCGCTGTAGGCGAGCACGGCGGCGATGCGTGCGGCGTAGTCGAGCTTGCTCTCGCTAATGCCTGCGCTGGCGTAGTTCATCGAGCCACTCGCATCAATGGCGATGAGCAGTACCTGCTCGCGCTCCTCGTGGAACTGGCGCACGTAGGCTGTGTTGCTCCGCGCGGTCACCTTCCAGTCGATGAAGCGGGGCTCATCTCCAGGCTGATACTCGCGGAAGTCGTCAAAGTCCAGCCCCTGACCACGGAAGCTAGATCGATACAGACCAGTAAAGCTGGCTGTAGATGCCTTGCGCGCCTGCAACTCAATGCGACGCACTTTTTGCATCATCTCTTGTGCCTTATCCAGCATCGTTAAGTTGGGCAGGTGGTTACGGTACTGGTACCTTGCTAAGGATGTGGTCAATCACCTGATCACTCGTTACATTGGCGGCCTCTGCCTCGTAGGAGAGCAGGATGCGGTGGCGCAGGATATCGTGCGCGAGGTCCTTGATGTCTTGAGGTGTCACGTAGCCGCGCTGGCGGGTGAAAGCGAGTGCGCGTGATGCGAGAGCTAGATTGATGGTTGCGCGTGGGGATGCGCCAGCGCGTACCATGCCCTCTAGCGTGCGATCTACCTTCTCAGGTGTGCGCGTTGCGCGGACGAGGTCGACAATGTAGTGCTCGACGGCAGGGTCGATATAGATTTGATTCATCAGCGCACGTGACTCCTCGAGCTCCTCAATGGTGACAACTTGGCTGGTCTCAGGGGCAGGGGCGGTGCTGCTCATCATCGAGAGTACGCGTAGTTCCTCGTCGCGGCTGGGGTAATCCACCATGAGCTTGAAGAGGAATCGGTCGAGTTGAGCCTCAGGCAGCTGGTAGGTGCCCTCCTGCTCGATGGGGTTCTGCGTTGCTAGTACGAGAAAGGGGTCGGGCAGGGGGTAGCTGGTCTCGCCCAGCGTGACTTGCCGCTCTTGCATCGCCTCTAGCAGCGCGCTCTGAACCTTGGCTGGGGCGCGGTTAATCTCATCGGCAAGGATGAGGTTGGCAAAGACAGGCCCCTTCTTCGCGCTGAAGTTGCGCTCATCGGGGTTGTAAATCATCGTGCCCAGCAGGTCAGCTGGCAGTAGATCGGGGGTGAACTGGATGCGGGAGAATGCTGCATGTAGCGTGCCAGATAGAGCCTTGACCGATAGCGTCTTGGCAAGACCGGGAACACCCTCAAGGAGGACGTGACCCTTGCAGAGTAGGCTGATGACAAGTCGATTGACGAGGTCCTGCTGCCCGACGATCACCTTGGCCATCTCCATGCGGAGAGCTGTGATCCAGGCAGACTTTTGTGCAATTTGCTCGTTAAATTCCTGTGTGTTCATGATACTTGAATGACTCTATATTAGCCTTTCAGGTGGCACAGCGCAAGCATCTTCTGAGGCAATGAGCCCACATGACAAAAACAGTTAAGGGAGGAGGGCTGGAGCATCAATCATCCAAGATTTCAAACATGTCCATTTGTAGCATATCGGCGGCCTCTACCGCATGGGGCAGTCCGCGCTTGCGGTGAGCTCGTCGCTGCTCCTTGGCGTCACGTGCCGCAGAGGAAAGCTCTAAATGGGTCAAGATCTCTTTGGCTCGATTAATGATAGCTGGGGGAAGTCCTGCGAGGCGAGCCACTGCGATCCCATAGGACTTGTCTGCTGGACCTGGCAGTACCTTGCGCAGGAAGACAATCTCATCACGCCACTCGCGTACCTCCACATGCCAGTTGCACACGCCCTGATGCGTATGCTCCAGATCCACCATCTCATGGTAATGCGTCGCAAACATGGTGCGCGCCGCTGTCACGTCGTGCAGGTGCTCCGCCACCGCCCATGCGATGGAGAGTCCGTCAAATGTGGCTGTGCCGCGCCCAATCTCATCGAGAATGATCAGCGATCTCTCTGTGGCGTTGTTGATGATGAGCGCGGTCTCGCTCATCTCGACCATGAAGGTTGACTGCCCACTAGCGATGTCGTCACTCGCGCCGACGCGGCAGAAGATGCGATCCACGAGCCCGATACGCGCTGAGTCCGCTGGGACAAAGGAGCCTATCTGCGCCATGAGCACGATGAGTGCTACCTGACGGATGTAGGTGCTCTTGCCCGCCATATTGGGGCCTGTGAGGATGAGCACGCGCTGCTGCTGCTGCTCCATCTCTGTGTCATTGGGCACAAAGGAGATGTCGGTCTGCACCTGCTCGATGACGGGATGTCGCCCATTGACAATTTGGATGTCTCCGCTCTCATTGAGCTCGGGTCGGCAGTAGTTGTAGCGGCGCGCTACCTCTGCCAGTCCCAGCAGGACATCAAGCTGAGCCAAGGCTGCCGAGCAGCGTTGGATAGCATCAATGTAGCTGCTGATCTCGGCGCGCAGCTCACAAAATATCTCATACTCTAGCTGGCGTGATCGCTCATCAGCTCCGAGGATGGTGCCCTCCATCTGCTTGAGCTCATCGGTCACGTAGCGCTCGGCATTTGCCAGCGTCTGCTTGCGCGTGTAGTGCTCGGGTACCTTGCTGATGTTGGCCTTGGTCACCTCTAAATAGTAGCCAAAGACGTTGTTGTAGCGTATCTTGAGGGAGTCAATCCCTGTTGCCGTGCGCTCCCTCGCCTCCATGGCGGCGAGCCATTGCTTGCCCTCACGGCTTGCAGAGCGCAGCTCATCGAGGCGTGCATCATAGCCATCAGCTATCATGCCCCCTTCCTTGATTGTGACTGGAGGCTCATCAGCTAGGGCTGAGAGCAGTAGCGCGGAGAGCCCTGCAAAATCACCTAAGCAGCCCCGAATGTTTTGAAAGTGAGTCTTCAAACGCCCAAAGACCTCTAGATCGGCATCCACATTGGGCAGCTGAGCCAGTGACATTCCCAGCGAGAGCAGGTCACGAGCATTGCCAGCCGCCTGCGAGAGGCGGGAGGAGAGCCGCTCCATATCGCGTACTGAGCGCAGCGACTCTCGCAGCTTGCTCATCATGAAGGGCTCGGTCAAGAATGCCTCAATCATATCTTGGCGACGATTCAACTCCGTCAAGTCATCCACAGGGTGCAGCAGCCACTCACGTAGCAGGCGTGCTCCCATCGGGGTTGAGGTCTCATCAAGCGCGCCCAGCAGCGTGTGTGAGCGTCCGCCACGTGCATCAATCAAATCTAAGTTGCGGCGACTCGCTGCATCAATGAGGACGATCCCATGAGTTGAGAGGCGCGAGAGCGTGCGCAGGTGATCCGTGGAGCGACGAAGTTGGTGCTTCAAATAATGTAAAATGGCCGCAGCCGCGCCCAGCGAAGCCGACATGTCCGCACAGCCAAAGCCCTCCAGCGAATGCACGCGGAAATGACTCTGAAGCGCCAGCCTCGCGGGACCTGGGAGGAAGGCGTAGCCATCATAATACAGCGTTAAGGGCAGCGATGGGAAATCTTCGCGCTGCTCATCACTGATGAGCAACTCGCGAGGCTGAAGCCTCGCAATCTCATCGGTTAGCAAATCAGCAGAGGAAAACTCAGCTAGAGAAAACTCCCCCGTCGTATGATCCGCCACGGCAAGTCCCCATATTTTTTTATGGCGATAGCATGCTGCGAGATAGTGGTGCTCATCGGAGAGCATTTGGTTGAACTCAGAGACCGTGGATGCAGAAATCACGCGTGCAATCTCACGCTCGACCAGCTTTCCGGGGATGGGGGTTGACACCTGCTCAGCAATTGCCACGCGCTTACCCATCTTCACCGCCTGTGCTATATAGCCCTCGGCTGCGTGATAGGGTACACCGCACATTGGTATGGTCTGCCTCTTGGTCAGTGTGATGCCAAGCAGGGAGGAGGCTATCTGAGCGTCCTCAAAGAACATCTCATAAAAATCACCGAGGCGGAAAAAGAGTAAGACATCTTCGGGCAGTGACTGCTTCATACGCAGATACTGCTCCATCATCGGACTCACTTTGGGGGCTTCTGACATGAGATTTGGGGGGGATGTAGCTAGTCTACCATAAAAGAGCCGCTAGCCGCAAGATATTTAGCTGGCAGTAACCCCAGCGCATCTTGAATCAAGAATCTAGTCTTGAGTTGTCTTCTTTCCTCCCACGGACGAGGCCAGAAAAGAAAGGGCTTGCAAAGTCTAAACGAATGGCTAATATGAAATTTATCCATATCCTCCTTCTCTTTTATCTTAATAAGATGACATGGTTAGAATGAAAATAGAAAAAGATTAAAAGAAATAATATGAAATGAGCAAAATAATTGTGCTATTTGAAGTAACGCCTACCAAGGAAGGCATGAAACGATATCTTGAATTAGCCGCGCAGTTGAAGCCTATGCTTTCTGGCTTTGACGGGTTTATATCGGCAGAGCGTTTCCAAAGTTTGACAGAGGAGGGAAAGTTGCTTTCTATGAATATTTGGGAAAATGAAGAATCCGTCACAAAGTGGCGAAATATCTTAGAGCACAGAATGAGCCAAAAAGAAGGTAAAGATCAATTGTTTGAAAGTTATAAAATCACGGTAGCTCAATCGGTAAGAGAATATACAAGTGATGATCGGAAAAATGCCCCATTGTAATCTGCGGCTCTTGTAGGGGGAGGGGTTATTCCTGTCATTGTTGAAGAGCAAAAGTCGACATAACCAGGTGATGAAATTATCGTGTTGCTAAATTAGCCTATGTCATCGGACAGAGTTGAGAAAACAAAAGAGGAGGTCATTGAAACAATGACCTCCTCTTTCCGAAGCGGACGGGGCTCGAACCCGCGACCCCCAGCGTGACAGGCTGGTGCTCTAACCAAACTGAGCTACCACTCCTTTGTGATTGGGGAAATCTCTGCAATGCATCAACTTCTCCGATCACTCCTTGATGGAGTTGCAACCTGTAGTTACCTACATGCTGCGGGGGGATTATAGCGACTGATGGGTATGAGCGCAAGCTTTTTTTGTAGTAAACTTACAAAAAACTTACGAAAAAATCCCGAGCCGGGGTGAATCAGCTCGGGATTTTACTGCGGCTTGCCGCAGAAAGGGGTGTTTTTTAGAACTGCCAGCCCAAATCACAACCAACGGTGAATTGGAATTTGTCGATGATGCTAGAGTTCATATCACGATAGATTTTGGCCTCGTTGCTGCCAGCCCATGCGAGTTGCACCCATGGGGCGATGCGCATGTTGGCATCGCGGCCGAACTTGCCATTGAGGGAGTAGGGGAGTATGTTGGTGCGGATGCGGTAGGCGTCGATGCCCTCAGTGCTGCCAGTCCAGTAGTCCTTGGAGCCGGAGATGCCAACGATAAGCTCGAGGTCAAAGCCAACATTGCCGCTCAGATAGACATCCATGAATCGGTAGCCTACTTGCGTATCCCAGTAGCAGCCTTTGAGGCCTTGGAAGCCGTAGGCGAGCTCAGCACCGCCAAAGAAGCCTTGCTGCTTGTCATCAAAGCGCGCGCGCAGATTGAGCTCTTGGGTGATGCGTTGGGAGCATTTGTCTCGAGCCTTGGCCATGTAACCCTCAAGACCCCCACCGTTGAGCTCGTAGCCGAGCTCGACCTTGAGGTTGGGGAAGATTTCTTTGCCCAGTGCGTAACCAGCATGACCGAGTGGGGCGCTGCCCAGTAGGTCTCCTGCACCCCAGATGATGCCAGCCTCGCCGCTCACGCGCTGGTAGATGCCCATCCCAAAGAGGTTGCGGTTGGGTAGGACGTAGGATCCATAGATGCTGGAGTAACCGTAGGCGCTGAAGCGGTCGGTGACACCCATGCCGCGCACATTGTAGTTGCTGGTGTAGGCGTTGATGTTGAAATCAAAGTTCTTATCGCTGCTCTCAACAGGCGCAGGGGCTTCCGCTACGTGCATCGGAGCGGAGGATGTCTTGTAGTGAGCCGGCTCGCTGAACTGGTCAAAGACGGAGTCGTCGAAGATGTTGCTGTATTCGACCGATCCTGAGGGTATGGAGGGAGGGCTGGCCGTCGCGAGTGCTAAGGTGCTGCTCATTACTGCAGAGCAGATGCTGGTGAGTGTCTTTTTCATCTTGATTGGATTATAGGTATTTTTGAATTATCTGGCAAGCTTAAAAGTCGAAATGAATTAGGCTTTTTTTGTTAAAAGGTACCAGAGGAATAGGCTGTTGTGCGTGATGTAGCGTTTGAATAGGCGTCGTGGCTCCTTGACGAGGCGGTAGAGCCACTCAAATCCATTGTTGCGAATCCACTTTGGCGCCTGCTGGACGAGGCCTGCATGGAAGTTAAATGCGGCTCCTACAGCAAAGTAGAGCCCGGGGGGCAGTGCTCCCTGAGCCTTGCGCTCATAGAGCCACTGCTCCTGCTTGGGGCAGCCGAGACCGACCCAAACGCAGTTGGCCCCACTCTCTCTGATGAGTTGGCAGATTTTCTCGTGCTCGCCCTCGGGCCACTCGCCCATGGGGGGGGAGTAGCTACCTGCGATGTCGATGCCCGGATAGCGGCTGGCAAAGGGACCTTGTAGCTGCGCGAGTGCATGCTCGCTGCCGCCGAGTAGGAAGTGGCGCAGCCCATGCTCGCGGCCGATATCCCAGACCTGCTCCATCATATCAGGCCCGTAGAGGCGGCAGCTCTCCTTGCGCTTGCGACGCAGCAGCCAGACGATGGGCATGCCATCGGGGCAGATGTAGTCAAAGTTCTGCATGCCCTTGCCATAGCCCTGCTCATCTTGGAGTATGCGGGTGAGCACGTGCACGTCGGAGTGCGCGATGAGTCGTGGCTGCTGCGTGCTGCTAGCCTGCTCTGCGAGATGCAGGGCTGCCTCCTCGAGAGAGGCTGAGACGTAGGGGATGCCAAAGATAGGGATGCAGCTAATTGCGGACATGCGAGAGCGAGGGAGTGTGAGGAAATTAGGAACGTAGCTCAAAAAGCCTTGTGATGACCTCATCAATGATGTTGGCCGGGCAGGAGGCTCCTGCGGTGACGCCAATCTTCTTGAACTTGTTGAGGTCAGCTGCTCCGGGTGGCATCAGGAGTAACTCTTCTTGCTTGCTTTCGAGGTTAAAGGCTCGCACCTCAGTCATGCTTAAGATGCATGAGGCTGAGTTAATGAAGTAGGTGGGGAGTCGTCGGCTGGCGATGTGGGCAAGGTGAGAGGTGTTGGAGCTGTTGTAGCCCCCGACTATGACCATGGCGTCTAAGTCCTGATCGAGCAGCTCGGCTAGGGCATTTTGCCTGTCTTGAGTAGCGCCGCAAATTGTGTCACAGGCTTGGAAGCGTGAGTCGTCTCCATCGCGCTCAATGACGGCCTCACGGAGAATCTGCTGGATGCGCGCCGTCTCCTTTTGTAGCATTGTTGTCTGATTTGCCATGCCGATGAGCTGCAAATCACGCGTAGGGTCAAAGCCCGCGGAGAAGGCTCCTGTGAAGCGCTCGCGGAAGCCCGCGGCCTCTGCTTGACCTGTGATAAAGCCAGCTAGCGCGTGGGCGTCATTTTCATTAGAAATCATGAGGAAGCGTCCATCGCCTGCCTCACCGCGCGATTGCGAGGCTGTCGCCATGCTCTCCTCGTGATTGCACTTGCCATGGATGATGCTAGTTACGCCTAGCTTCGCATAGGTCCTGACCTTGTGCCAGACCTTGACGACATTGCCGCAGGTGGTGTCAACCAGCTGTGCACCCTTGTCGGAGAAGAACTTGCGCATGCCAACTGTTACCCCAAAAGCAGGGATGACTACCACGTCACCAGCCTCCACTTGATCATACTCAGGGGAGTTGATTTGCCATGGGAGTTGCTTAAAGTCAAGTGCGGCCAGACGTGCATTCACCTCGGGGTTGTGGATAATCTCCCCAATGATCCAGACGCGCTCCGTGGGGAAGTACTCGCGGGTTGAGTAGGCGATGTCAACGGCGCGGCGTACCCCATCGCAGAAGCCAAAGGCGGCGGCGAGATACACCGCCGTGTTGCCGCGGCGCAGGACATTACCTTGAGCCGTGATGCTATCGATGAGCTCACTATGGAAATGGGAGCTCATCTTGTTGGCAATTTTTGTCTTATCAATGCCGCGACGGACATTGATTGCTTTGCGTGGTTGGGGCTCACTCATGGCTTGATATTTTGCCCTGATGCGCCCTGAGAGTCAAGCTTAGATACTCCGCTAGTTGCTGCGGAGTACTGGATTTAGTGTTGATTCTTCTTTTTGTTGTCATCTCTCGTTGCGTCTTTCCTCTTGAGAAAGCGTAGTATCTTGATGCTGACATCCGTTCCAAGAGGTCGGATGAACTCTCCTCTCGCCTGCTCACTGCCACGATTGCTTGCAGTTTAGATAAGCTTGAGCCAGGGCACTGACTGTGGGTGTTGCTTTACAAGCTCTGCTGCTGCATCTGAGGATGATGATGCTAACTTGGATTTATTCACTGCCACGGCTCAATAATTTGAGGCATTTATTAAAGCAGGGGCTTGTCTTCGCTAGGACAAAGCGCTTGAGTGCGCGTTTGGCCTGCTTGAATTTGGAGAAGCTCGGCTGCTGCGGTATGCGTGCAACTTTGGTGTAAGGTTGAGTCACAATTTCAAAGTCCTTTGGATAAGTTGTTTTGAGATGCTCAAGGATATCACCACGCCCCATTGTCATTCTGGCTAGTACGCAGTCAAGGAGCATCTCTTGTCTACCAATGCTAACATCAAGCTTGGTGATGCGCTCAACCTGTACAAAGAAGTTGAGCAGATGCTTGTAGTTCCTCGTGTAAAACGCATCAGATTTCCCTGCTTGGAACCAGACTCCACCACTGTGTCGACGGTAGACTGACATACAGCCTGGTAGATGCATGGACTTGCCCTGCAGCGCGTGCATGATATGTATCATCCTGTCTCCTGGGAATATTTTTTCAGGGAACTTGTCCTCAAATTTGTAGTCTGTGCGATTGAAGCCCCATCGATAGACGGCGGTGTTGGTGACGATGCTATTGCATGCAGCAAGCATCTCTACAGTTGCAACGCGAGCGGAGTCTCTATAGGGCTGAGCTGGATGGATGGAGTCGGGGTACTCCCCCTCCTTCCATCGGAATACGGCTGAGTGATGAGCAATTGAGAAATCTGGATTTGCCTCAAGGAAGTCCACTTGCTTTTGTAGCTTGAGTGGATCAGTCCAGTAGTCATCCCCTTCGCAAAACGCGACATATTTACCGCGTAGCTTAGGGAGTATGTTGTGCCATATGTGCTTTCCTTGGCTATATTGGTTTTCCGTCTGATAGGTTACTTGCCATTGAATGTGTGGATTATTCTCCACATACTCTCTGATAATATCCTGACTTCTATCAGTGGATGCATCGTCATGGATCTATATTTCAATAGGAAAATTGGTTTTTTGCATGATAAAACCATCAAGACATTGTCTTAAAAAATTCTCATGGTTGAAGACGAGGCAGGTAATGCTCAGTAGTGGGGTAGGGGGAGTGTGGCTCATTGGGATTTAGTCTTTTATCTTAGATAGTATTTACTCGTGGCGTTGCCGTACTTGTTGGGCGCTGGCACAAACATAAGGCTGCGCATGAGGTGAGATTCTTTGCTCATAGGATAGCTGGGTTGGATTTAGGATTGCTTCTTGATGAGCACGTGGCGGCGGAAGCTGAGTACATCTACGCCATCTTGGTTGCTCGCAATGCTCTCGACGTAGACAACGCCGCGGTCAGCCTTGCTCTGCGACTCCTTCTTATCTAGTACGAGGGTGCGCACGTAGATGGTGTCGTTGATAAATACAGGGTTGAGGTGCTTTGCGCCTCGTAGCCGAGATTAGCAATAGCCTTGCCACTCACATCAGGTACGGTGATTCCTACAGCGAGGGGAGAGGCTTGCATAGTGCTTGTTGTGGGCTTTGCTGAATTAGGTGATTGGTTTTTCTTAATTATTGAAATTTCAATAATTATTTTCGGACTTAAGCTCGTTTTTTGAGAATGTGGGCAGGGTTTCCGATAACGGTAAGATCGTCGCTTAGCTCTTTAAGAACGTTGGAGCACTGGCCGACAATGTTGCGATTGCCGATGTGGATATTGTTGCCAAGGGTTGCTTTGAGTCCGACAAAGTTCATGTCTCCAATGTGGAGACCACTGCCGATGCACGCTTGGGACGCGACGAAGTTGTTGTTGCCCATGGTGGTATCATGCCCAAAGTGTGTGCCATAGAGAAAGGTGTTGAAGTTGCCAATCCTTGAATTGGTATTGACTGAGCAGTTGCAGAGGATGACGTTACCATAGCCAATGTTGACTGATCGAGCTATCATCACGGAGGGGTGGATGAAGTTACAATACTTTTCCGCAGGGAAGTCGAGCTCGTAGAGTATCTTTGAGCGCTCTTTTAAAACATCCATACGGTAAAGCTGATAGATGTATTTGACGTCATCATACTTGCCATATTGCTCATGCAGCTCGCGTATAGGGCAGAGAATCGGGTAGCCATTGACTGAGGGACCGCCTGAGAGGTCGTCAAGAGCAAGGCCTAGGACCTCAATATTCATGCCGCAGCGTGTGCGTGCATCTTCAATTTGATCGGCGATTACGGTAGGAGTGCCTCTCCCTCCGATGATAATGATTTTCATAGTTATTGGTATAGGTAATAAATTATTGTTATTGGAGCGTGATCTTGCAGAGATTGCTGTAGTTGGTAATGCTTTGCTGCATATCCTGCGCTGAATCGAGCTTGCCGCGAAGGGCAGTGACGGAGGCATTGGTTCCCATGCAGGTGCGAAGCTGGCTAGCCAATTTCTCTTATCTTGTTCATCTATAATGGATTAGTTTAGAAGGATAGGTGATTCGTGTACCATGCTTGATGTTTTAGCTTTGCCGTTGAACATGAGCACATCCAGTATTGAAAGTCCTGCGATGAAATCTGGTCCAAATTGGGTGTAGCTCTGAATCGTAGGCTGGAGAAAGGATAGCTTGACCCCAGCGTCGCTGAAGTCTTTGTGTTGGTAGAGTGATTGCCCTCCAATAGCGTTGATATAGTGATTAGCAGATGTTAATTTGCAGAGCTCTAGGACTTTTTCTTGTGCTGGCTTTAGGTTGTCAAAATGATAACTTGAGGCTAATCGCTTGGGCGTAGCTATATCGAGATGATCACATATCATGGAGAGAGAGTGAGCCAAGTAGGGCAGCAGCTGGCGTTCTTCAAGAGTGATGATGCTGGATATTCTCCTCAAAGAAGGGTGCTTTTCTGTAGTTTTCTTCAATGCGCTTGATGAGTTTATCTGCGCGATAGAGCGTCGCTATCTCGCGCTGGCCAATGCTACTATTGAGCGCTGCTGATTTTATGGGTAGAGAGAAGTAAGCTGCTTGCTTTTTTTCCAAAAGCCTGTTTCTATTACACCAGCCATTTTTAGAGTACTGCGCTGTATCGTAAATTATATAGTGATCAACAGCTGCAATGAGCTGAAAATAACCAATATATGGCAAGAAATATGGCTGCATAATGCCTAGTTTCATGACGTGATGATGCTAGTGATTCGAACCAGTGTGCTATCTTCGATTCCGGCGTAAATAGGTAGGCAAAGGACAGTTTCTGCGAGCTTGCGCGCAACGGGGATGTGCGCAGCTTTCGCTGAGAGGGTGTTGCGATAGGCCTCGAAATCAGGGATGACAGGGTAGAAGTAGCGGCGCGCAAGGATGCCTTCAGCCTTGAGCTTGTTATAGAGCTCATCACGGCTCATGCCGTAGGCGGCCTCATCGATGTAGATGGGGAAGTAGGAGTAGTTATGCTTAACTCCTGTAATATCGGCGATACAGCGGATTCCGGGGGTGTCAGCGAGAGCTGCGCGGTAAATATTGGCAGCTTTTTTACGACTGGCAATAGCATCATCAATTTGCTTGAGGTTGAGTAGACCGTAGGCGGCGCGTATCTCATCCATCTTGGAGTTGATGCCATGTGCGAGGACGCTAAGCTCCCCTGTGAAGCCAAAGTTCTTGAGCTGGTCAATATGCTGCTTGCTCTCGGCACTGGGGCAGATGAGGGCTCCGCCTTCTACCGTGTTGTAGACCTTGGTCGCATGAAAGGAGAGGGTGGACATATCGCCCTGCCTGAGGATGCTCTCGCCATTGACCTCGACGGCAAAGGCGTGGGCGGCATCATAGATGACCTTGAGTCCGTGCTTGTCGGCGATGGCTTGAATGGCGGATGTGTCGCATGGCGTGCCATAGACATGCACAGCCATGATGGCGACTGTGGCAGGGGTGATGGCTTCCTCGATGAGTGCGGGATCGATGTTGCCCGTCTCTACCTCCACGTCAACAAAGATGGGGGTGAGTCCATTCCACCAGAGGGAGTGGGTGGTGGCGACAAAGGAGTAGGGGGTGGTGATGACCTCCCCGCGACGCAGATTCATCGCCTGCAGGGCTGTGATGAGGGGCAGGGTGCCATTGGTAAAGAGGCTCAGATGAGGGGTCTTGAGATAGTCGCTTAGCGCGGCCTCTAGTAGCTGGTGATAGTGGCCGTTGTTGGTGAGCCACTTGCGCTCCCAGATATCATCCAGTAACTCCTTGAACTCATCAAGGGGTGGTAGCAGGGGGCTGGTGACGGTAATAGGGGGCTGGCTCATAGCTTAGCAGAAGGGGCAGTATTTGCGTAAGTACAGTATGCCAAAATAGATAGCTGATGTCAAGCAGGCTTCAATGCTAAGTTGCGCATCGTTGAGCAGGGCGCTTGCAGAGTGGTGGCTTCTTATTTAGCTACAAGCCGAGCCTTCATTATTAGGGGCTGCTCACATGCGCTGTGCTATAAGCAACTTTGCTTTACTTGATCTTATGCTTTTTTGAAACGGAAGATATTGCGCGCCTTTTCAACGACGCCCTTTTCCTTGATGATGTCGAGTGCCGGGATGAGTAGAGCAAAGGAAACCCCCTTTTTAATAAGAGTGAGGCGCAAGAGTAAGTCGGAGCGACCCTTGACAAGCCGTAGGTTGTTGTTGATGCTGCCGAAGTGGAAGCCCATGATGCCCCAGATGAGGATTTGCATGTAAGGGACGCAAATCATCCATTGAGGCCCATAAACAAGGGCTACGAGGGGTTCGCTCAACGAAAACAAGAGACATCCGCCAAAAAATATACCAAGAGAGGTGATGCGAATGTACTTGTGATATACCTCGATGAGGCGGATCTCGTCATGCTGAATGGTTGAGAGAATAGGAAAGGTGACAGAGCCAAGGATGCCATTAACTAATTTGTTGGGGGCCTCTGAGGTTTGGTAGGCTCTATTAAACGTACCCAGATCAGCGGCTCCGTAGTATTTGCCTATAAGTAGGCTTTTAGCATTGCTGTAAATTACATCAACAATACCATTGAGGACGAGTCGGCTGCCAAAGGCAAAGAATTCTTTAAATGAGGTGAGGCTGAAGATTAGTCTGGGCTTCCACGGAGAGAATGTCCAGAGTAAAATCAGGTTGCAGACGGTACTAACCGCTGTCTGAATAACGAGGGCCCAATAGGACCACCCGCTATAAGCTGCCCAAATGCAGCATGGCATGGATATCAATGCCGCGACGGACATTGATTGATTTGCGTGGTTGGGGCTCACTCATGGCTTGATATTTTGCCCGGATGCGCCCTCTGAGTCAAGCTTAGAGTACGATACCCTCTATCTGAGCGTAATCATCATCAGTGAAAGAGTTGCCATAATGGGACGATTGACAAAGTCATCCATGCCATCTCTGTGCATGCTTGTCTTAATCACTAGATTCTTATCAGGAGAAAAGCCTGAGTTGATGAGAGGCGCTTAATGTTGTTGTTGTTTCGATAGGGTGTCGTAGATTGCATCGATGATATCCTTGTCAATTTCTTCATTAAACTTACGAGCAAAGAAGAAGTTCTAAGTCATCGATTGTATATGTATAGGGGGCGCCTCGCAGCCAGTCAATTGCTCGTAAGGATCTCGTTGTATTGTTGTTGTCTCGGGATATATTGTCGCGAAATGGCGAGTTATAGATTGCCGTATGTTTATATATTTCATCTTGTTGATGAGGAATCGGACGCAGTTATCGGTGAGGCTGACCCAGTTAGAGCCCTTTTTGAGCTCGCCTAATTGAGTCCCTACTCGTTGGCAGCGTAGCTTACCCTGTATTCTCCACAATATGGCGTGCAGTCTATCATAATACTTGCTGCGTAGTGTCCTGAATCTTAATTTCCTTGTAAATAGGTGAATATATTGAAGTCTTGTTTTATCCCACTCTGTTGTTTGGAAACCTATAAATTCCTTGCCAGCATTCAGCTCGCAGAAGTGGTGGATTTCATCCTGACTTTTTAATGGGAGATCAACACCGCTAATTAAATGATAGTATGAATAGCTATTTGTTTTAGCTGCTGTTTCAAACAAATGTAGTTCGCATTGGATTTGCGAGACTTCGCCCCAGCGTACATCGAGGCGCTTATCAAGGATGAATAAATTGGCGTGCTTGATGAGGCTTTTAAAGAATGCTACATCAGCATGCTTTTGTTTTTTGTCGATATGGAGGTAAATGTCGTTTCTTGAATCATCCAGTAGAAGCAAGAGTCGCTCGAGTATGTAAAAATTCTGATGAGCGATAATAAGGTATGCATGCTTATTTTTCATTTCTCCTCAATCGATTTGAGATTTTCTTCTTGACGAAGGCTATAAGCGGCAGGAGGTTAACTAGCTTGTCGAAGTCGGGTTTTGCTGATTTGCGTGCTGCTTTTGTGTAATTGCGTGTGATGATGTCAAAATCTTCGGGGTGAGATTGCTTAAGCTCATTGAGCAGCTCCCCATTCCCTGTGGTCATGGATGCTAGGATACAATCCTCAATCATCGCTCTTCTCTGCACGCTAAAGTCGAGTCCTGTGATACGCTCTGCTTGGATGTAAAATTAATCAGACGTTTGTGGCTTTTTATAAAGAAAAAGTCAGAAAGCTCGGCATTGAACCATACGCCCCCGCTATGACGTCGATAGACAGACATGCAGCCAGGTAATTGCTTCGCTTTTCCTCTCTGGGCATGGAATAAGTCCATCATCAAGTCACCGGGGAAAATCTTTTCAGGGAATTTGTCTTCGAATCGGTAGTCTGTTTGATTAAAGCACCAGCGGTAAACGACGCTGTTGGTGGCGTACTGTGTGCCTTCAGCTATGGTCTTGAGCTCCATAATGCCAGATTGAGAAGGTTTTAAATCTCTGGGAAAGATGTAGTCAGGCTGCTCTCCTTCCTCCCATGTCACGCGAGCGGAATGATAGCAGATGCTAAAATCGGGATTTGCCTCAAGGAAGTCCACTTGCTTTTGTAGCTTGAGTGGATCAGTCCAGTAGTCATCTCCCTCGCAAAACGCGACATATTTACCGCGTACTTTGGGGAGTAGGTGAAGACTGGCTCTTTTTCCTTGGCTATGCTAGTTCTCTGTCTGATAGACAGGTCGCCACTGGATATGAGGATAGCGCTCAACATATTCCCTTATGATGTCTGCGCTTTTGTCTGTCGATGCGTCATCGTGGATGAGTATCTCGATGGGGAAATTGGTTTTTTGCATCACGAAGCCATCAAGACACTGCCTGATAAAATTCTCGTGATTCTAGACGAGGCTGTAGATGCTCAGCAGAGTCTGAGGGCGATGGGCGGTGTTATGGGCTTGCATGATGATTGGCGTTGCGCGGTAATCTTGACATCTCTTCTACTCATTGGATATATCTATCCGGAGGGTTTACGTAGACATATTTTGCCCAGATGAACCACGAGAGTCCAGTTTAGTTGTGGTTTCTTGAGTTTTTAAATAGAGATTTTGAAAAATGCTCATCCGAGAGGACGCGCATTTTGTCTCTATGTTATTGGTGCCGTATTGTTGTATTAACTGACTGGGCGGGTGTCAAGGTGTTGTTTTTATAGTATAGTTGATCTTGTCTGAAGTTTATAATATTCTGTTTGATCGTGAAGCTTTGTTATATCTGTTCAATAGCTTTTATCATACTGGATTAGTAACGCTTTAGTGGACTCTTTATTATCGCATAGATGGTTTTTGCTATGATTGGAGTTTTGATTCCAATTCGAGATTCTAATTCGAGATTCTAATTCGAGATTCTAATTCGAGATTATCACATTGGGTAATATAGATTTACCGCGGGAGATGGAGTCCTATATTTTCGCTGTTTAATTGTTGGTAGAAACAGTGAGAAATAGCTATATCTAGAAAGGCTAAACCCACGCTATTAAAATAAATGAACTCATCATTATTTTCTCTCCCAGGAGCTTTGCGTGCAATAATTTCGTAGAGGTTAGGGTGGATCATGTCGTCACGGAGTATACCTTCTTGATACATTTTGCTGATTGTTTGAGTTCGATGCTTAACATTCTCCCAGTCGTCGCAAACAATTTTATCCGCTTTGAGCGCTACTGCATATTCATCTTCCCATCCGCCAACGTGACAATAAAATGCTCCGTTTTTGATGCTGGATGCTTGAAGTAGCGGTGCTTGAGTACTCGTAGCGGTAACAATGATATCACAGTTTTTAGGCGCATTGCTTAGATTTGTATCAAATGTTGTGCATGAGATATCAGGATAGAGTCGTTCTAAATCTTCTTTGAGTTTTGCTTCACTTGCAGCTTGTCGAGAAACGATATGACACTGCTTTAAATTTGGGAATACCTCTTTCATCGCGATGAAATGCATTTTTGCTTGTTCGCCTGCACCAATCAGGCAGATTGATTGTGATGATGGTTTGGCTAGGTATTTGGCAGCAACCGCACCGACGCCTGCAGTTCTAGCTGAGGTACAGTACGTACCGTCCATGATTGCAATTGGTAACCCCTTTTCTAGCTCTGACAATATGATTAGCCCCGCGACGTTTGCGATGTTGTGAAGGCTGGGGTTTTTAGGAAAAATGGATACCCATTTAACACCGCATATTTGATCGCCAAGCAAGGTGGCAGGCATACAGTTGATTCTATTCTGACTTTCTAGATCAAATATTTGACAGATTTTTTCAGGTAGCAAAACCTGTCCTTGGCTGTATGCCAAAAATGCGGCCTCGATGATGTTCAGAATATTTCGTATATGGCTACAGGGCGATTGAACAATATCATCGTAGCTGATGTATTTGAGGGTGGTTGTCATGCTAGTGACTCTCTATGTTTAGTTGTAAAGGTTAAATAAAAGATTTTCATCATGTTCATTATAAACGGCTAGAGTTGACATGATTCGGCGCTCTATATCTACTAACTCGTTCTTATTATTGCATTCAATATGGATATATGCGAATACTTGCTGTGCGCTGCCCCAGCTCTCGATGATATCACCCTCTTGATGTACAAGAACAATCTGCTGAACTTCTTCGAAGGATTTAACCTCATCAAGCCTCTCTACTTTTACCATCTTACCTGCTTTGAGGTGAATAGGTAGAATAATATAGGTTTTTTCGTAGTTGTAACAAGGGGTTGGGATCTCCAGATTTTTGCCGAGTAATGCATATTCTATCTGATGTTGAAGTTGATCAATTTGGCTGAACTTTTTGACAGGGTAGTAAGTCAAAGACCCTCCGTACCTATAGCCCATTTCATTAAATGAGAACTCTCCGTGGTCGCAGAATGCTTCAATCCAAACAACGCCATTCTTCAAGCCTATGTCTTGGATCATGTCGATTGTTTGTTTGTTGAGCGTATTGAGATATATTTCTTCGTATAAGGAAGGGAATACTTGCAGGCTCATGATGGGAGCTCCATCATCAAAGACTTTCTTTGATGATTTATCCGACATACAACCATAATAAACAGCGCCATTGACAATCGTGTAATTGATGATGACGCTGTTTTCAAAATTCATCTTTTTTTCAATGAGTATTTTTTTCTTCGTCGAATAATCTAGGGCATGGTTGCACGCGGCTTTGAGCTCGTCAAGATTATTACATATGGAGAAGCCTCGGCTGCCGCTACCGTCAGATGGTTTGACGATAACAGGAAACTCGGAACTTTCGATTTGAAAAGTCTCCCAACTATCAAAATCATATTTTTTGGTGATAGGTATACCAAATTTAGTGCAGCATTGTTTAAACAATTCCTTATCATTAGTCATATCCCACTGTTTAGCACTACAGACGCAGGGCAGATTTAGTCTGTGGCAAAGTGTAATCATTTGCTCAATGTTAAACTCATGCACGCCTGTGCAAACACCATCTATCTGGTGTTCTATGATATACTGCTCAAGTTCTGCAATATTCGCGGTGCTTATTTCTAATGTAGCATCAGCTAGCTTCTTTGCTGGCGAACATGCATCGGATAAATAATCAGCTACCGTCGTGTGAATACCTAAGGATTTAGCGTATTGAACAATTTCGCAGGAACCGATAGGTTTACCTCCTAAGATGAGGATTTTTTTTTCTTTTAACATAAGTGTGAATGTTTTGGTGTTTTTATGGATGAAGTTTAATGTTGTGATTTTCTTTACGATGTGATTGTTAAATCAGCTTGTAGTTGTTAATCATGCCGGCTGTTTTCTCTTTGCCATTAAACATGAGCACATCCAGTATAGAAAGTCCTGCGATGAAATCTGATCCAAATTGGGAGTAGGTTTGAATTGTAGGCTGGAGAAAGGATAGCTTGACACCAGCGTCGCTGAAGTCTTGGTGTTGGTAGAGTGATTGCCCTCCGATGGCGTTTATATAGTGATTGGTAGATGTTAATTTACAGAGCTCTAGGACTTTTTCTTGTGCTGGCTTTAGGTTATCAAAATGATAACTTGAGGCTAATCGCTTGGGCGTGGCTATATCGAGATGATCACATATCATGGAGAGAGAGTGAGCCAAGTAGGGCAGCAGCTGGCGTTCTTCAAGAGTGATGATGCTGGATATTCTCCTCAAAGAAGGGTGCTTTTCTGTAGTTTTCTTCAATGCGCTTGATGAGTTTATCTGCGCGATAGAGCGTCGCTATCTCGCGCTGGCCAATGCTACTATTGAGCGCTGCTGATTTTATGGGTAGAGAGAAGTAAGCTGCTTGCTTTTTTTCCAAAAGCCTGTTTTTAGAGTACTGCGCTGTATCGTAAATTATATATTGATCGACAGCTGCGATGAGCTAGAAATAACCAATATATGGCAAGAAATATGGCTGCATAATGCCTAGTTTCATGACGTGATGATGCTAGTGATTCGAACCAGTGTGCTATCTTCGATTCCGGCGTAAATAGGTAGGCAAAGGACAGTTTCTGCGAGCTTGCGCGCAACGGGGATGTGCGCAGCTTTCGCTGAGAGGGTGTTGCGATAGGCCTCGAAATCAGGGATGACAGGGTAGAAGTAGCGGCGCGCAAGGATGCCTTCAGCCTTGAGCTTGTTATAGAGCTCATCACGGCTCATGCCGTAGGCGGCCTCATCGATGTAGATGGGGAAGTAGGAGTAGTTATGCTTAACTCCTGTAATATCGGCGATACAGCGGATTCCGGGGGTGTCAGCGAGGGCTGCGCGGTAAATATTGGCAGCTTTTTTACGACTGGCGATGGCAACCTCAACTTGCTTGAGGTTGAGGAGACCGTAGGCGGCGCGTATCTCATCCATCTTGGAGTTGATGCCATGCGCGATGACGCTAAGCTCCCCTGTGAAGCCAAAGTTCTTGAGCTGGTCACTATGCTGCTTGCTCTCGGCACTGGGGCAGATAAGGGCTCCGCCCTCCACGGTGTTGTAGACCTTGGTCGCGTGAAAGGAGAGGGTGGACATATCACCCTGTCTGAGGATGCTCTCGCCATTGACCTCGACGGCAAAGGCGTGGGCAGCATCATAGACGACCTTGAGCCCGTACTTGTCGGCGATGGCTTGAATGGCGGATGTGTCGCATGGCGTGCCATAGACATGTACCGCCATGATGGCGACGGTGGCAGGGGTGATGGCTTCCTCGATGAGTGCGGGATCGATGTTGCCAGTCTCCTCCTCCACGTCGACAAAGATGGGGGTGAGACCATTCCACCAGAGTGAATGGGTGGTGGCGACAAAGGAGTAGGGGGTGGTGATGACCTCTCCACTCCGCAGATTCATCGCCTGCAGGGCTGTGATGAGGGGCAGGGTGCCATTGGTAAAGAGGCTCAGATGAGGAGTCTTGAGATAGTCGCTCAGCGCGGCCTCTAGTAGCTTGTGATAGTGGCCGTTGTTGGTGAGCCGCTTGTGCTCCCAGATATCATCAAGTAGCTCCTTGAACTCATCAAGGGGTGGCAGGAGAGGGCTGGTGACGGTGATGGGTGGATGGCTCATATGGTGACGGTGATGGATGGATTATAGCTTAGCAGAAGGGGCAGTATTTGCGTATCTTGGCAAAGACGCCTTTCTCTTCGATCGTGGAGAGTATCTCGGCGAATGAGTCATCTTTACGTAAATGCAGTATGCCAAAATAGATAGCTGATGTCAAGAAGGCTCCAATGCTAAGTTGAGCATAGTCGGGTAGGGTGGTCAAGCTGAGGGCAAAGGATGGGGCTGCGGACAAATGGCTCAGCGAGTGCTGCTAGGCTGATGACGGCAAAGAAGATGCCAAGCGATGAGACCTTGATGTATTTGCGGTAGGCGTTTATCAGTCGGGTCTCGTCATCTTGGATGCTAGCGAGGATGGGGTAGGTAATTTGCCCGAGGATACCAGAGACGGTGCTGACGGGGACCATGGCTAGTTGCGCACCTCTATTATAGAGACCTAGACTGGCGGTGCTGTAAAATGAGCCAATGATAAAGCTGTGAATGTTGCTATAACCTGTATCTAGTAGGCCGGAGACGGCTAAACGCGAGCCGAAGGCGAAGAATTCCTTGAATGATGTCCAAGAAAAGATAAAGCGCGGCTTCCACGGCGAGATAATCCAAACGATGATGAGGCCGAGTAGATTTGTAACAATTCCGCTAATGACGATGGACCAGTAGCTCCAGCCTGTGTAGGCGAGGTAAACGGTAATAGGCATGCCAATCATGGTGGTGATTGTGCCAATGATAGCGGGTGTTTTGAAATCTTTCCTTTTTGTGTAGAGTGTCCAATGCACCCCAGCACTGGATGTGACAAACATCATGATGGCTGAGATGCGTGTGAGCCAGATGAGCGCTGGCTCGTTAAAGATATCCGCAATCCAAGGGGCTGCGAGATAAAAAGCGCCCCCAAATACGGCATTGGACGCGATGTTGAACCAGAAGACGGTGTTGATGTCTTCCTCTGTCTCATACTGTTTTCGGATGAGCGCCTGGCCTATGCCTGCGTCTTTGAGTGTGCCTGCAATTGCGAAGAAAATGCCTGCAAGCGCAAGGACGCCCATTTCATTAGTGGTGATGAGGCGTGCAAGGATGATGCCATAAATCATCTGTAGGGGCTGCATGGTGAACTTTTGGAGGATCCGCCATTTTGCGCCCGTGATGGTTTCGTCTTTGATTTTTGACATGGGGGATTAAAGAGTAGGCTAGCACGCTGGTTGAGGGCTGTCAAGAGATATCTAAGAGTAGATATTTTAAAGACTTTTTTCTCGATGTATGTGTTTTTCTGTGCTTGTAGGCTTTATCAAATTAGCTTATTCTCCTGAGTTTTTTAATGGTTAAATTTGTGATTTTTTAGCAGTTGGGCAGGTGCTGTTCTTTCTTGAATCATGGAATTAATAGAAGCGAGACAATCTCATGATTCAGGCTTCAACTTTGCACCGCAGCCGCCAATAGGGGCTCAGGCTCGCCTCAAGGGGCTTGATAAAGAGTAGTTGGGACTCCTATGCCTGCCGGGCGTCAGTCATCGCGGTCGAGTAAGTAGATATAGTTGCCCGTGGCGGCAGTGATGCCTGTGTTGCGGCCTGCAGAGAGTCCTCGATTTTGCTCGTGCTTGAGGCTGATGTTAATTTTTCGGTGCCTCTGGGGCTTGTTTGTCTCTCTCTGATCTGTGGGGCTCATTAGGTACCATGTTGCCTAGCTGCCGTAGCTTACGATACTTGCTCTGAATTGTTTTTGTGGTAATTGAGGATGCTTTTGAGCTGGGCATCTTTGCGCAGCAGCCAATAGCGGCTGTAGATGTAGAGGAGCGCGGTGGCGATAGGGGTAGGGTACTTGCAGAGGCTGGCTGCTCGGCCGATGCGGATGTGGGCGCCCTTGCCGCCTGCTGCAATGAGGGCGCGAGGGTAGCAGCTCACATAGCGCTTGTAGTGGCGTAGTGTCTGTAGGGGGCTCAGGCTCGCCTCAAGGGGCTTGATAAAGAGTAGTTGGAACTCCCATGCCTGCAGGGCTTGGCGGTAGAGGGTGTTGCTCAGCGCATGGTGCTGCTCGCCTAGCTGTACGAGCTCGATAAAGATGCGCATGACGTGCTCAGCGCGGCGCATGATCTGCGCCCGATCTTGCCCCTTTGCGTTGGTGATGGAGCCCTCGCGCTCGAGGCGGTACCAGTAGGTCAAATCAGGGATGCCGATGATGCGAGGGCGGGTAAAGGCGACTTGCATGCTCCAGAGCTCGTCCTCGTGCAGGAGTCCTTCTGTGAAAAACAGCTTGTGCTGGATGAGAAACTCACGGGAGATGAGCTTGTTGCAGGCCATGGGGTAGTAATCGCCCCGCCAGTAGGCATTCATCGCGTCTTGGTCGCTCAGGGCTTGGTCTACGGGGAGCCTGTGCCCCCATTCTCCACCGCTAGATTGGTCAATACAGCCAAGGGCGATGGCGCTCTCGTGCTCTGTGGCGGCTGAGAGGAGTTTTTGCAGGGCGTCAGGCAGGAGGCAATCATCGCTGTCGAGGAAGTAGATATAGTCGCCCGTGGCGGCCGCGATGCCTGTGTTGCGGCCTGCGGAGAGTCCTCGGTTTTGCTCGTGCGTGAGGCTGATGTAGGGCCGACGATCAATCCAGTGCGCGTCAAGGTAGCGATGCGCTCGCTCAATACTACGATCCCCGCCGCAGTCGTCGATGAGGATGAGCTCTATGTCGGCTTCTTGCTCGCAGATAGAGCGTAGGCAGTCCTCGATGTAGTCCTCAACTTGATAGATGGGCAGGATGAGGCTGATGCATGGACTAGTTGGCATGGTGTGGGTTTCTTTGGGGGTAAAGTCGAGCGCGTCGCTGCCCTTCTTCATGCTATCATTAAGCTTTGTTTTTGCAACTCTTTTTTGGGTCTCGCTCGTGTGCTTCGCTTCCCTTTATATTCGTTGGTAGATGTTGGACGAAGGGTGATAAGTATCATTCTTGAGGATGAATAAAGAAAAACTGCTTCATGTTGAGATTCCTGCAGACGAGCGTTGCTCAGTCTCTCTCTTTGGTGTTGACGGGATATAGCTTCTCTATTACAATGGGTTTTATGAAGTCTGGCTCCGATATAATGCATGTTGCTTTTTCTGCGGATGTTAATTTCTCTGTGCCTCTGGGGCTGGTTTGTCTCTCTCTGATGCGTGTAGCACGCCCAGAAGATTGCTATCACATCCATGTGCTGGGTGACGCAGTGGACGAGACCGTGCTCTCCGATATTCGCGCTCTTTGCGATACGCGTGGCTACGAGCTCTCCTACCATGATGTGGGCGAGGCGATGGCTAATGTGATTGAGACAGAGAATTTTCCGAAGATGGCATTCGCTCGCTTTTTGCTGCCTGATTTGCTGCCTACTGAGGTGACGCGCGTGTTTTATGCAGACTCAGATGTGATGCTGATGCGTGACCCTGCTGAGCTTTTTGCGCTGGATATGGAGGGTTATTTACTCGCTGGCGTGCTAGATATGGCGCTGGCGCTAGATGATCGCTTGCGTCTCCATATGGATGATCTTTGTGTCGCCTATGGGGTGGATCGTGATAGCTTCCGCAATTACTACTCAGGCCAGCTGCTCTTTAATCTGACACTGTGCCGCGAGATGTCCTATGGCAAGCGTGTGGTGGAGCTAGCTCAGCAGCCCAATGATGCGATTCTCTATCCTGATCAGGATATCATGAATGTGCTGGCACAGGGGCAGATTAAGACCCTGCCGCTCAATTACTGCGTGGTGCCACATATGGCCGCTCTCTATGATGCTGTGATTGTCCAAGGCGGTGATACGGTGTATCGCGCTGATGAGGTAGCCTCAGCCATCGCGCATCCTGCTCTGATGCATTTTGCGACCTCCTACAAGCCTTTCGTACTCTACCCTTGTGCTCGCTGGTATGGGGCGTTTTATGCGCTCTGGCGCAGCTCTCCGTGGAAGAGGCGCTTGCCTTATGTTCCTCACAAAATCCGCAGAGGAGCCGCGCACTCGCTGCCTTGCAAGCTGGCGCTTGCTTGGATGAAGACGCTGCTCTACATCCCCTTTGGCTATGAGCTCTGGTGGGCGGTCTTGTCGATATTGCCGTGTTCTGTGCGTGGCTGCGTTGCCAGAGCCTTTGCTTGGGATGAGCCCGACACGAAATTATCATAATATGGAACCTCTTTTCACCATCATTATTCCAGTTTATAACTGTGAGCTCTATGTCTCGGCGAGCCTCGACTCGCTGCTGGCGCAGTCACTGGGCGATTGGGAGGCCGTTTGCATCAATGATGGCTCTCGCGATGGCTCGCAGGCTGTGCTGGAGTCCTATGCTGCTCGCGACGCTCGCATCCGCGTGCTCTCGCAGCAGAATGCGGGGGTATCTTGTGCTCGTAATGCGGGGCTGGATATTGCGCACGGACGCTATGTGCTTTTCCTCGACGCGGATGATACGCTGCTGCCTGAATCGCTCGCGCTGCTGGCGCAGGAGCAGCTTGCGGCACCTGATTCTCTGTTGATGTTTGGTGTGGCCTTTTGCGAGGAGTGCGGAGCTGTGGAGGATAAGGGACCTTATTCCGGGTACAGGACAGGCGAGGCGCTGAGATTTTCCATGACGCGCGAGTGGATATTTCGATTGCAGCCCTATAGTTGTAACAAGCTTTTTGATCGTGCTCGAATTGAGTCAAGAGGGCTGCGCTTTCCCCCCGGGGTGCCTCTCAATGAGGATTTGTGCTTTTTGCTCAATTATGCCTATGAGTTGGATAGCTGCGTCGCGCTACCAGAGCCGCTCTATCGCTATTACCAGCGAGAGAGCTCGGTCTGTGGTCAGGGCGCGAAGTTTGATCGCCCAGCTCAGCATTACCTCAATCACGTAACACTCTACATCCCTCTGCTCGATAAGTTGCAATCCCTGCCCCTGCTGCGTCGTCGTCAATGGCAGATGGGGCTTTATCAGAAGGTGCACGCCCAGATGCGTGCCTTGTGCGCATGGATGCGTGCCGAGGGAAATGCTCGCCCCGAATTACAGGAGGAACTGCTACGTGCATTGGCTGAATTTAAAGTGATGGTGCCTTTTTCTGTACGCGTGGAGCTGCTGCTCAATGCGCGCGCTCCCCGACTGATGCGCAGACTGTACCGCGCTCTGGGGGTGGGCTGAGAGAGGGGCGGTGGCAGCCACTTCGCGTGTTGATGAAAAAAAAGCTTTATATTGATGCTAACAATATGATATAATCGTGTCGCCATCTCACTCTATTGAGACTGCGGAAAATTTATGCTGAGGATTTGCAGCTCAGGAGTAACCAGATGGTTCTCTATTATTATGTCCGATTATACATCCCGTATTATGGACCAGGTTCGTGCCAAGAATGGTCACGAGACTGAGTTCCTTCAAGCCGTACAAGAGGTGCTTGCCACCATTTCCCCCGTCCTCGCTGCTCAGCCTAAATATGAGGCAAACGCTATCCTTGAGCGTATCGTTGAGCCAGAGCGCGTCATTACCTTCCGTGTGCCATGGATGGATGACAAGGGTAACTATCAAGTCAATCGCGGCTACCGCGTTGAGTTCAACAGCGCCATTGGCCCCTACAAAGGTGGTCTGCGTTTCCACCCCAGCGTCAATCTGGGTATCCTCAAGTTCCTTGGCTTCGAGCAGGTCTTTAAAAACTCCCTTACGACACTCGCCATGGGCGGTGGCAAGGGTGGTGCTGACTTTGACCCCAAGGGCAAGAGCGACAATGAGGTGATGCGCTTCTGCCAGAGCTTCATGTCCGAGCTCCAACGCCACATCGGTCCAGACACAGACGTGCCTGCTGGTGACATTGGTGTAGGTGGTCGTGAGATTGGCTACATGTTTGGCCAGTACAAGCGTCTGCGCAACGAGTTTACAGGTGTACTCACCGGTAAGGCTCGCAACTGGGGTGGTTCACTCATCCGCCCTGAGGCTACTGGTTACGGTACAGTTTACTTTGCTCAAAACATGCTTGCAACCAAGGGCGAAGACTTCGTCGGTAAGGTTTGCACAGTCTCTGGCTCCGGTAACGTAGCTCAGTACACTGTAGAAAAGCTCAACGAGCTCGGTGCTAAGCCCGTCACACTCTCTGACTCCGCTGGCTTCATTCACGATCCTGCAGGTATCGACGCTGAAAAGCTCGCTTGGGTCATGGACCTCAAGAATGTGCGCCGCGGCCGCATCTCAGAGTACGCTAAGCAATTCCCAGGTGCTACCTTCTACGCGGGTCAACGCCCATGGGGCATTACTTGCGACTGTGCTTTCCCCTCTGCTACGCAGAATGAAATCAACGGTGCTGAGGCAACGACGCTCATCAAGAATGGCTGCGGTCTCGTGGCCGAAGGTGCTAACATGCCCACAGACCTCGAGGGTATCGACGTCTACCTTGAGTCAAAAATCCTCTACGGACCAGCAAAGGCTGCCAATGCAGGTGGTGTTGCTACCTCCGGTCTGGAAATGGCTCAGAACAGCCAACGCCTCAACTGGACTCGCGAAGAAGTTGACGCAAAGCTCAAGAGCATCATGAAGAACATCCATGACAACGCGCAGTCTCACGCTCGTGAGTATTCCGCTGACTCCAAGGGTGACTACACCAACTACGTCGCAGGCTCCAACATGGCCGGCTTTGTCAAGGTGGCTGACTCCATGATCGATCAGGGTCTGGTCTAATAGGCTTCATCCAAATTATTTCTCACCGCAGCTTCTTCTCAGAAGCTGCGGTGATTTTTTTGCCTAGAGAGGGCGGGGCGGGGGCGAGTTATCAGCTAGACCGTTTGGTGAAAAAAATGTGGTATCGCGCGCCTGAAGCTGCTATGATGCTGCCCACATCCCACCATGCATATCTATCGACAGTACCTGCTTATAGCCTTTAGCATGATTTTGCTCATTGGCTGCACGCCAGCCTCCTTGGACCACCCCTATAGCGAGAGCATCACCGAGCGACGCGCAGAGCTCAAGGATGAGCTACTCGCGCTTCTGCCCAAGGAAGATCGGGGTAAGCACATCGCGCAGCAGGAGGCGATATGGCTCGCCGACACCGCTTACGCGGCCGCGGCCGCCATCTCACGCATCAATGATTCCAACTTCCCCGGCTGGTCGGGTAACAATTTTGTCAATATGAACTGGCAGGATCGCGGGCTCTGCTGGCAGTACCAGCATGATATGTACCGTGAGCTGCGCCGCCGCAAGTTGGCGTTCTTCCGCGTCGGTGCCTGTGTCCGTGATCAGGGTGATATGAGCGAGCATAACTGCGTCTACATTGCCGCTAAGTCTGGCTCTTGGCCACTGGCTTGGGTGCTCGATGCTTGGATGTGGAATGGTAGGCTCAAGGTTGATGCCGCTTGGGAGATGGATGCTGATCGCTGGGAGGATATCCCCGAGGTGCTCGACCGTATAGCTCCTGTCTATACTGAGGAGCATCGCTATCCTGTCGAGCACTGGTATCGTATCAAGACCTTCCGCGGTGAGTACGCGCCCTTTTGGTCCGATGATGCTCGCCGCTCTGAGCAATACGCACGGATGTATCAAAACATCCTTGATGGGGAGAAAGCTCGCTGCGGCAAACTCACCAATTACTAAAGAATCCGCTTGCAAAAAAAGCAGCCCCTCTTAAAGAAGAGGCGCTGCTTTGTTGTATTGCTGAAAGTCGAAGACTTAGGCCTGAGGAGCAGGAGCAGGAGCAGGAGCAGGAGCAGGAGCAGGTGCTACTGGCTTGCCGCAGGCTTTTGCTCCCTTAGCTCCGCGCAGGGCGCGAGCGGCCTTGAGGGCTTCCTTTTCCGTTGCATCAAGCTTGCCGTCTTTGTTGGCGTCAAATTTCTTGAGCATCATAGCCTTGACGTGCTGTTTTTGGCTCATGCAGCCATGATTGCGCTTGTGGCCTTTAGCTGCGTGCTTGTGACCACGATGACCCTTGCTCATGGCGTCAAAGGCTGCTGCTTTTTCGGCTTGGTCGAGTTGGCCGTCCTTGTTGCTATCAAAGCGAGCCGTCATGCGCTCCATCATGCGAGCTTGATGTGCAGCGTGGTGATTAGCCTTGGCTTGGATTGCTTCAGGGGATTCTGGAGGGAGAGGGCATACCTGAGGGGCTGGATGGCCTGAGCATACCAGAGGGGCTGGTGCCACATCTTGTGCGAGCGCAGGAAAAGCGGCCATGGCGGCGAGAATGATGTATTTTTTCATGTGATGTTTTGTTGTGGGTTTTGAGGTTGAGCGAGAGAACCAGCCTCCCGCTATGAGTGAGAACGCGCTGATGTATGAAATATCCACAGACAAATTGCTTTTTTATTTTTTTGTTATCAGAGCAATGAGACCGTCATCTTAAACGCTCAGGGAGAGCGCGTATTTTAGCCTGCGTTGATGGTTGGGGCGCTTCTCGTGATGTGCGGATGCGAGGGCTATGTGTATATTTATCTTTTACTGGATGTTTTTCTCTTGACCTCAGTAATAATTGGTAGTATACTTCGCTTGCAGCGCAGTAATGCAAAGCAAATCCTAAGCAAAGTCTCGTTCGTCTAGCGGTCTAGGACTCTCGCCTTTCACGCGAGCAACACGGGTTCGAGTCCCGTACGAGATGCTTCAATTAAAAACACGTCCCTTTTCGGGGCGTGTTTTTTTGTTGATGCAGTCTTGCGCCATGACTGCCAGCATGATAAAATGGAGGCATGCAAGCCTTTCGTCATTTAGAAGAAGCCGTAGAGCGTGTTCTTGAGCGGCACCCCGAGTACCATAGCGAAGCTTATACCCTCGTTCATTTGGCGTTGGGTGTTACCGTTGAGCGACTTGCGAAGCCGCATCACCTCAGCGCACGCGAGCTCTATCTGGGCTGCTGTGCTTACGCGATTGGGGAATACGGCCCCCTCGCAGGCGAAACCCTCGCGCACTGGGGGGTCACGAAGTCTGCGGACTTTGGAGCCATCGTATATAATCTCATCGAGGTTGGTATCTTTGCCCGCCAGAAGGAGGATAGTCAGAGTGAGTTCAATGATTTGCCCCCCTTAGATCTCCTGCTCAGCGAGCCCTTTCTCTGTGGAAAAGACCTTGAGGATCGTCGCGCGGCCGCGGGCTATCCCTCCTCTAAGAAAAAAAGAAGTAAGAAAAAATAATGATGAGCAATACCTCTCGACCAAGCCCCATGTCGGGCAATGAGCTTCGCTGGCCCGCTGAATGGGAAAAGCAAGACGCCGTCTGGATATCTTGGCCGCATCGCGGCGATCTCTGGCAGGGTGGACTTGATGCGCTGCATGGCGACTACGCCCAGCTCGCCGCCCTCATCGCTCCTGAGGCGCAGGTACGCATCAATGCGGCGGCACCCTTGCATGCTGGCATAGCCGCCCAGCTCCAAGCCAAGGGACTCAATGCCAGCCAATACGCTCTTTACAATCACGCCACAGACGACGTCTGGTGCCGTGACCATGGCGGCATCATCGTGCATCGAGCCGATGGCGGACGTCAAGTAGCCGACTGGACATTCAACGCGTGGGGCGGCAAGTTTGCCCCATGGGACAAGGACAACGCTATCCCTGCGCAGATGGCGCGCGCCCTCAATCTGCCTTACCTTAGCTCAGAGGTCATCCTTGAGGGTGGCGGTATCGAGGGCAACGGCGAGGGACTCATCCTGAGCACCGAGGCCGTGCTGCTCAACCCCAACCGCAACCCCCACTGCAGCAAGAGTGAGATTGAGGCCGCGATGCATCAGCTTCTTGGCTGCAAGCAGGTCTTTTGGCTAGGGCAGGGCATTGAGGGCGATGACACCGATGGGCATATTGATGATATGATCCGCTTTGTCAATGCTAGCAGCCTCGTCTCCATCATTGAGCCTGATAGCAAATCTCCCCACTACCGTGCTCTCGCAGAGAACAACGAGCGACTCCAGGATCTGCGCCGCCCCTGCGGCAGCAAGGTTGAGATTATCCCCCTGCCCATGCCTCGCCCCCTCATCGCTGAGGACTGGCGACTTGAGCAGCTGCCAGCTAGCTACGCCAACTTCCTCATCTGCAACAACCGCGTCATCGTGCCAATCTTTGCACAAAAGCGCGAGGATGACATCGCCCTTGGCATCCTGCGTGAGGCCTTTGGTCGTCGCTACGAGGTCATCGGCATGGACGCGCGCCGTCTTGTTATTGAGGGTGGTGCCATCCACTGCATCACGCAGCAAGAACCCAGCGCCTGAGGATATCACCACACCACCCTACACACGATGCCTTATTGCCTCGGGCTGTCGTGTTAGCTAGGGTTTTGTTTCTAGTACAACTTGACAAAGGGAGGGATGCATTCTAACCTGCCTCTAGTTATTTCTCTCTACCTCTTAGCTTGAAGCATATGAATCAGCCACCATCCCTGCATCAAAACACCTACTTTCCCCACATAGATGGTATACGCGCTATCGCGGTGCTCGCGGTCGTCCTCTATCATATCCGCGAGCTGACTTGCCCGGGTGGATTTGTTGGTGTTGATATCTTCTTTGTGCTCTCAGGCTACCTCATTACCAAGGGGCTCATCAAGGAGTCTGTGGAAGGGGATGTTCTCGATCAAAGACTTTTACCTGCGTCGCATCAGGCGCATCATGCCAGCCTACTTCTGCCTCATCTTGATTGTCACCCTGATGAGTGGGGTTGTCCTTTATGGCGAGACGCTGCATCAGGCCGCACTCGCTGCGATGGCGAGTCTAGGCTTCTCTGCCAACATTTATTTCTTTTGTAATACAGACTACTTTGCTCCGGCCGCAGAGCTAAATCCCTACCTTAATTTATGGTCACTGGGGGTAGAGGAGCAGTTCTATCTCTTCTTCCCCCTGCTGCTGATGCTCTTTTGCCGCAAGCTAAAGAGGGGTTTTGGCATCGCCTTCATTGCTATTGCGATCCTCTCCTTGATCTGGAGTATCTACCTCTTGCACTCTGGGTAGGCCACATCCTCCTTTTACATGTTGCCATCTCGCGCATGGGAGCTGTTGGTGGGTAGTCTTTTGGCGATTTACCCTCGATTCTTATCCAAGCCTATCCTCGGACTTGGGCTTGTGGGTATTGTGCTTGCTATTCTACCCTGCTACCTGCTTAGCAGCGAGAGTCTCTTCCCCGGCTACAATGCAATCGTCCCTGTTGTGGCGGGCGTTATCCTGCTGAGGCAGGGGAGCTTTGGGATTGCTAGCAAGCTGCTCACCCTACGCCCCATGGTCTTTATGGGCAAGATATCCTACTCTCTCTATCTCTGGCACTGGCCCGTGCTTATCATCTACCAATATATCGCGCAAACTCACTTCATGAAGAAACGCATGTATAGCGAGGACTCCATCGCTGTCTTTGCGATCTCGATGCTGCTCGCCGTGCTCTCTTGGTACTATGTCGAGACACCCTTTAGGAAGAGTAAGTATCAGGCCAAGACCTACGTCCTCCTCACAGGGCTGGGACTTATGGTGCTGCTCTCGCTCAATTACTTTGTGGCTTGTAAGTCGAGTGGTAAGCAAGGCCTCATGGCTCAATACGTCAGCTCGTACTGGACGGGGCCTCAGGTTGATGAGCGCCAGTATCCCGACCCTCAATGGGCTACGGTTGATAAGCATGATCGTTATAGCCTCGTTCAGCTGGGGAAGCTGGGGCGAAAAAATCAATACCTGCTCTGGGGTGACAGCCATGCTATGGCTATTGCGCCAGGCTTTGACGCATTTTCTCGTCGCAATAATATCAATGGTATCTATATCGCGCGCAGGCACATTACAGCCTGCGACGCGTACAACAAAGGAGGACAAGCGGATAATCCTCAATATGTCAATGACGTGATCGCGTGGTTGAAGCAGCACTCGGAAATCCACACGGTCGTCTTATCTAGTCGCTTGGGAATGGTGAGATTCAAACTTCGCGAGCACAATGGAAGCCCTCATGATAATATGAGGCGCGGCTTTATGGATTTGTTCCGCAAGCTCCATGAAATGGGTAAGGAGGTGATTGTTCTTGCTCCGGTTCCCGAGGTGGACGGGGATCCCTCGATGCGATTGTTGCATGATCTGAATCGCTCCGCCCAAGTGGGTCATTATCTCGAGAGCTATGAGGACTATATCGCCTCTCGTAAGTTTATTCTTGATCTGCTCGCCGAGGCGCAGGAACTTGGTTATATTACACTAATACGCAATGAAGATTGCTTTTATCCAGATGCTAAGCCGCTCAATATTTTCTGCGATAATAAATTGATGTACTTTGATTCAGATCATCTCAGTCCCTCTGGAGCTCGTCTCTATGTCGAGTATCTGGAGAAGGCGCTGCTCAATATAATCAAGAAGAAGGTAGAGCCTTAACCTCCTCTTGTAGCTGGGGAAGGTCGGCTTGTTTCAATCCATGATCTGCCGATGAGAACGTCATATCTCATTGGATGATAAAAAACCCCCCTTTGCAGTCACGTTTTTGCTTTCCTTGGCGGTGGCGGAATGCTAAGATAATCTTAGCGGCTACGTGACAATAGGCACGCGCCCACTTCCTAACAAAAATTATTACTATGATTCAACAAATCGATCACATCGGCATCGCAGTAACCAGCCTCGCCGCCGCTATCCCTCACTACCGTGACGCACTCGGTCTTGGCGAGCCTACCATTGATGAAGTACCCACCCAGAAAGTGCGTATTGCTATGTTCAACGTCGCAGGTGTTCATATCGAGCTTCTTGAGCCCACCAGTCCAGAGAGCCCCATCGCTAAGGCAATGGAGAAGAATGGCGGTCGCGGTATGATTCATCACATTGCTTTCAAGAGTGATGATGTTCTCGCTCAGCTTGCTACGGCTAAGGATGCCGGTTGCGCACTCATCAATGAAGTACCTGTCCCCGGCGCCCATGGTAGCCAAGTGGCATTCCTTCATCCTAAGTCCACCTTCGGTGTGCTCACCGAGTTCTGCCAGCACTAAATGCTGCTTGATGCCCTGAGCTGCTCAATGCAAGTGAAGGGCATTTCTTCTAATTTTTACAAAAAACAAAAACTATGGCTATTGATCCCAAACTTATTGAAGATCTCGAAGCCCGCCGTGAGAAGGTTATCCTCTCTGGTGGTCAAGAAAAGATCGACAAGCGTCATGCTAAAGGCGACTGGACTGCACGTGAGCGCATCTCCGGTCTCTTTGATGATGGCTCCTTTACGGAAATCGGCATGCACACACGTCACCACTGCTCCAACTTTGGTATGCAGAAGAAGTACATCCCCGGTGAAGGTGTTGTCTCAGGCTTCGGTCTCGTAGACGGTCGCCCAGTTGCGGCTGCTTCCTCCGACTTCCTCGCTCAAGGTGGCTCCCTGGGCTACATGCACGCGATGAAAATCTGTGATGCTCAGAACTACTCCATGAAGGGTGGTATGCCTATCCTGCAAATCAACGACTCCGGTGGCGCACGCCTCCAAGAGGGTGTTGAAGCACTCTCTGGCTACTCCAACGTATTCTACAACAACGTCGCCGCTTCTGGTGTCGTGCCTCAGATTTCGCTCATCCTCGGCCCCTGCGCTGGTGGTGCAGCTTACTCCCCAGCACTCACTGACTTCATCATCATCCGCCAAGGCGGCTCCGCTGGTATGTACATCACGGGCCCCAAGGTCATTGAGCAAGTCACCTACGAGAAGTGCACGATGGACGACATTGGCTCTGCCGCTGTCCACGCCTCCGTCTCCGGCAACGCCCACTTTGTGGCTAGCAGCGACGAGCATGCCCTGCAAATCGCCAAGGCAATCCTCTCCTACCTCCCCAGCAACAACACTGAGGATCCCCCTCATGATTTGAGCATCGGTCTTGACCTGTCAGATGATGACGGCATGAACGAAATCATCCCTGAGAGTAACAGCACCCCTCTGGACGTGCAAAAAGTCATCAGCCGCGTCTGCGATACTGATAGCTTCTTGGAAGTACACAAGGACTTTGCAAAGAACATCGTCATTGGCTTTGGCCGCGTCTGCGGTGTGGTCGTAGGTATCATTGCTAATCAGCCCGCTGTCAAGGCAGGTTGCCTCGACATTGATGCATCTGACAAGGCTGCTCGCTTCATCCGTTGCTGCGACTGCTTCAACGTCCCAATTCTCAACCTCGTTGACGTACCGGGCTTCCTTCCTGGCAAGCAGCAAGAGCGCGGCGGTATCATCCGTCACGGTGCAAAGATGATCTTTGCCTACGCTGCTGCTACCGTGCCTAAGGTCACCATGATCCTGCGCAAAGCCTACGGTGGTGCTTACATCGCCATGTGCAACAAGGATCTTGGTGCTGATGTCGTGCTTGCATGGCCCACAGCTGAGATTGCCGTCATGGGTGCACCAGGTGCTATTCCAGTGCTCTACGGTCGTGAGCTTCGCGCTATCGAAGACCCAGTCGCTCGCGCAGCTCGCCAAGCAGAACTGCTTGCTGAGTACATGGCCGCCTTCTACAACCCTTACGCTGCTGCCGCTGCGAACCAAGTCACCGAGGTAATCAATCCTAAGGAGACCCGCGCTCGCATCGCTCTGGCTCTGCGCACGCTGCTCAACAAGCGCGAAGTGCGCCCTGCTAAGAAGCACGGCAACATGCCTCTTTAATCCAACCACTTATATCATATTATGACATCCTTCCCCTCCACGATCATCGCGAATATCACGATGGACGATGTGTACTATCAGGTGACAGGGATGGCCGTGGTCTTTGCCTGCCTCATCTTCCTGAGCCTCATCTTGACGGTCTCTGGTGGTATAGCAGTCAAAATGGAGCAAGTCAGCAAGGCCTCCGCAGCCGCCGCAAAGGCAGCTGCTGATGCCGCAGCCCTCGCGGCTGCACCTGCAACAGCCTCCGCGGCTGCTGCTGCTGAGATGAGCCCCGCTGAGGTCGCAGCCCTTGCAGCTGGCATCTATAATACCGCTCGCAGCAACATCACCCCCGAGGTCGTTGCCGCAATCGCCGCAGCCGTGCGTGTCACGCTAGGCTCAGAGCAGCGTATCCTTGCCATCAAACCCGTTAATCCCAGCTTCGCTCATGGCGGGCGAGCTGCTATCATGAACTCCCACTTTCCCAAAAAGGGCTAAGTGAGACACGCCAACTTTAAACAAACAAAATCAACCCAAAAAAATATAAGATAATGAAACAACTCCGTATTACCGTAGCCGGCCAGACCTTTGATGTGACTGTTGAAACCATCGGTGGCAGCACCCCTTGCGCCGCTCCCGTTGCTGCACCAGTTGCTGCCTTCGCACCAGTTGCCCCCATCTCCGCTCCCGTATCTGCTCCCGTCGCTGCTCCTGTAGCTGCCGCTGGTACAGGCACACCCGTAGCTAGCCCCCTCGCTGGTAAGGTAGTCTCCCTCGACGTCGCCCCCGGTGCCATCGTGAAAGAAGGCGACCAAATCCTCACTCTTGAAGCGATGAAGATGAACACCGTTATCTCCGCAGCATGCGACGGTACCGTGAGCGCCTTCACCGTCGTTCCTGGTGAAACAGTGACCGAAGGTCAGCCTCTGGCATTCATCGCCTAAGCCATCCCTTGATAGCCCCTGAGTAGTTGTCATAAGACGCAGTAAGTGCTGCGCCTGATGGGCAACTAACTGGGGATAAACTAACAAAAAATCACCAATATGGAAGGATTTATCAACTCCCTGATGAACTTCGTCTCAGGCATGGGTATTTTTGCCCTCACGCCTCAGATGTGTATCATGTGGGGTGTCGTGATTCTCATGCTCTATATGGGTGTTGCAAAGCAGTTTGAACCGCTGCTGATGGTGCCAATCGCTTTTGGTGCCCTCATTGCCAACATCCCAGACAATGGCATGGTCATCACTCAGGCGCAAAAAGAAGTTGTCGCCATCAAGGAAGGCAAGGTATTGCGCACGCAAATGCGCGATGTGGGCTTCATTAAAGTAGCCGTCGTCCCCTACGAGTCGAAAGCAGCACCTGCCAAGGGTGTGACCCCTGAGGTCCAAGCAGAGTATGAAAAAGCTATGCATGTACCCATGGTTGCCAAGGACGCAGTCGATAAAGACGGCAATAAGATCAAAGGCCAGCTCTCGCTGGAAGGTCAACATGCCAATCACTTTGTCATCACAAGCCTCCATGGTGGTCTCTTTGACTTCATGGGTCTTGGTATCCGTGCTGAGATATTCCCCCCCATCATCTTCTTGGGTGTGGGTGCTCTTACCGACTTTGGTCCTCTGCTTGCATCGCCCAAGGCGCTGCTGCTGGGAGCTGCTGCGCAGGGTGGTGTTGCATTCACCTTCCTTGCTGCGATGGCTCTGGGCTTCACCCGTGAGCAATCATCTGCAATCGGCATCATCGGTGGTGCAGACGGTCCTACCTCAATCCTGCTCGCCTCCAAGCTTGCACCTGAGCTCCTCGGCGCTATCGCCGTGGCCGCCTACACCTACATGGCGCTTGTTCCGCTGATTCAGCCGCCATTTATGAAGCTGCTAACCACAGAGAAGCAGCGCAAGATTAAGATGAAGAGCCTGCGAATCGTCTCCAAGTCAGAGAAGTTATTCTTTGCCGTGGTTGTGACCATCGTTACCATCCTCATCTGCCCTGATGCTGCCCCCCTCCTTGGGATGCTCATGATGGGTAACTTCCTGCGAGAGTGTCAGGTCACTGACCGTCTCGTGAGCTGCGCTCAAAATGAGCTCCTCAACGTCACCACCATCTTCTTGGGCGTGGCTGTGGGTCTCACCATGCAAGGTGATCGCTTCCTGCAAATGCAGACGCTGATGATTATTGGCCTTGGTGTTGTGGCTTTTGCCATCGCTACCTGCTGTGGTCTCGCCTGCGCTCAACTCATGAACCTCGTTCCCGGTTGGAGCAAGAGCCCCATCAACCCCCTCATCGGCTCCGCTGGTGTATCCGCCGTGCCAATGGCTGCGCGCGTATCACACGTCGTGGGTCAGGAGGCTGACCGTAGCAACTTCCTGCTCATGCATGCCATGGGCCCCAACGTCGCAGGTGTCATTGGCACAGCCGTTGTAGCGGGTTACTACATCAGTACCCTCACCTAAGAGTTTGATTGAAAAAAATCTCAAACCACCTAGCTCCTAGAGCTAGGTGGTTTTTTTGTCGCTGGAGGGCGCTTAACTTGGCCTTGGTGATAGCTACTACATAGCGTAGCTAACAAGCAGATTGGGCTAGGATACCCATAGCAAAGCCGATGCAGCTGCCGATGCGGCCGTTCTTCTCATCCTCGGCTCACCGCGGGCAAAGGAACTTTGATCTATTGCCGATGGCTTCATACACGGAGGGTATACCTATACTGTGCTCTATCGTAGTGAGATTTTTTGCTTGTATTATGCGTTGCTTTTTGTTATGGTGACCGTGTATTGCTTTTTTCTCTTTTTTGATTCCTGTAAAGTCGTCTAAATTAGTGATTTGTCGTATACTTCACTTCCTTGTAAGGGCTGGGCAGTCTTGCCAGATTGTTACAGAATAAAAACCACCGAAGAACCTAAACTTCACCCATTATGAAATTAAAGATTAATCACTCACTCCGCCAGGCTCTCTATGGCGCCATGATTACCGCAGTTGCCCCAGTGGCAACCATGTCGACGACTACTCTCTCTGCCGCGGCCATCGTCTGTGTCCTCGCCGCTCCTCAGGCCTCGGCTGCGGATATTGACATCAATGTAAGCAATAGCTCTCTCTGGAGCACAGGGACGGCTGAGGATACGATTTTCGCGGATATTAGCCCTGGGTACATTGGTTATGGATTTACGACAACAGCAGGTACTCTTGTCCTTTTTGAGATGAGCCTTAATAATGGCTTTTCTAATCAGACCTATACATTTGATTCGGTCGTGCGTGACGCTACGAAGGAGGAGCTCAATACTAAATATGCTCTCGGGAAAACTGCTGCTGAACTTGCTTCAATGAGCAAAGCAGACGTAGACGCCCTTGCTGCAGCAAAGGGCTATACGGGTAGTATTAATACCAACTTTACTGTATCTAATCAAAACTATATTTTCACCAAAGACATGAGTGGCTTCTCTGGGGATATTATGACGTCTACGACCGGCCAGTTGAATCTTAAATTTACAGGTGACACTCGTACAGGTGCAGCGCTTGACGCGGTCTCTGGTACGGGTGAGATCAATCTGCAAGACAAAGAGGCCGCGGTCACCTATGATATAGCTGGTCAATCCACAGTGAAGAATACTAGTATCACGTCAAAGACTATTACATTCAACGCAACGGCTGGCTCCTCTACCTACACAGTGAGCAGCGATATGAATGCTAAAACAGGCATCACACTCGGCGCGAATGCTCATGTCAAGACGGCAGGAAGCGCGTCAGTTGTGACTCCTAACCTCACCGTTGGTACAGGCGGTTCGTTTACCGTTTCCACAGGGACATCCCTGAGTCTTAGTACCTCGACTGGCTCTGTCAAGATGGAGGGCGGTAGCACACTCAAGCTGACTTCGGGTGCGACGATGGATTCCTTGACGCTGTTGGGTGGTAAGGCTCTTCTTGATATCGTTCTTTCATCGACGACGCCAAGCCTGACACTTGGGGACTTTGCGAATGCAGGTGCGCTTGCAACGGAAAGTGCTTTTGACTTTAACATCAACTACTCTTCTCTATTGGTAACAGGTGATTTCTTCACCCTGATATCAGGTGTCACTGATTCGACCTTATTTGGAAATCTCGATGCAGCTACACTCAAATTCTATGACAGCAATGGCATTTTGGATGAGAATGTGACAGGCGTCCTCTCCGTTGATGCTAATGGTAACCTTATTGTGACGGTGGAAACAACAAACGTTGTTCTCGACTGGGCTGCAGGCGATGGAACATGGTCTACAGGTACAGCTGGCTTTAATGGCAAAGACTTTGTGGCAGGCTCTGACGTGCGCTTCTTAGGCGGTAATGCAACTACCCCTGCAGCAAGCACAGTGACCCTAGGGTCGGATGTCGCTGCCGGTGTTGTTACAATTGCTGCATATGCAGATATTACACTTGATACGGGCTCCTATATCTTTAGCGCTGAACAGATCGCTATCGGGACGGAGTCTTCCCTGACATTGGCTCAGACCTTGAGTTCTGGCAATGTCTCGATGTATGTGTCGGGGGATGCGAGCGCTAGCTTGACATTGACTGCAAATGCAAGTGGCAGCAACATTATTCTCAATGGAGGCCATGGTGCAAACTACCAAGGCCAGCTTACAATTGCAGCAGGTGTGGCAACGATGTCCTTGTCCGAGTTTACATCTCTCTCTGCGCTCAATCTGGCAGCTGGTTCGAGCTTTAGTGTCAATGACAAAATCACCACGAATGATTTAGATCTGACTAAGGTGAGTGGTGCAGGCGAGTTGGTTCTTTCCCTTCAAGGTGAATTGTATGACTGGGGTGGTTCAGGCACTTATGTGAGTGTTAAGCTCTCAGACGGCTTTACAGGTGACTTGCGCTTGACTTCTGGTTTGCTAGATGCTCAGGATAGCACATTGGTGGGTGTCAAGACCCTCGTGCTTCAGAATGCAGGCATCGTTTTCCGCCGCAATGTAACAATAGCCAAAGATATTCAGGTAGCTGATAACTCAACTGCTTATTTTCGCGCATACGGGGGGGCTGGAAATGCCTTCGTTAGCGGGGCCATCACAGGTGATGCAACGACGACAATTGCGCAAACGGACTTGGGTCATATCACCTTGAACGACATCAGCGCATTTAAGGGTACGATCTCCGTCAGGGGCGGGTCTCTTACGATTGCTGGTGGTACGGATGCCTCTGCTCCTATGAAGGCGGACATCAAGGCTATTGATGTACGGGGTGGCAAGACGCTCAACTTAGGCGCCAATACTGATATTACCGTTGGTACCCTGGCAGGCTCTGACCAAGCAATCACTCTGGGTGATAATGCCAACCTTAATGTAGGAGGTAAACTCAGCGTCAACTCTGCGGTGACACTTGGAACTGGCTCCAAAATTAATCTCCTTGACAATGCTACGCTGTTGTTCAATGGGACATCGACGACGACGGCTGGATCCAGCATCGTGGTCTCTCATGGCGCATCTATCGTGAGTAATACTGGTGCCTCGTTGACACTTGCGGGCAATATCGTCAGTGCTGAAGGTTCTGCCACTTCAGATCTGCTGACAATGTCTGGCAATATGAAGATTTATGGGAATATCAATCTTGTTGGTGATCTGGTATTCACGGACGGGACTATTAACCTTGGTGTGGGTGATAAATCGGCTTTGACAATTGCGGCTGATTCCATACAGCTCAATGCTGGCGCGACGCTTGTCGTGTCTCATCAAGGACATAATGGTACGGATAAATTTAATACGGATCTCATTCTTAATGGTGGCACGCTCTCGCTCTTCGATATGGGGAATAAGGGAAGGCCAGGTCACGAAAATGCTGGTGATAGTATTGCCTTTAAAGCGCTTAATGTGATAGCAGATAGCAAGATATTACTTAATGATTATAATGGTGGATTTACCTTTGATACGCTGAGTGGTAATGCTAATCTTAGGATCGAAGCAAATGCCGGCGAGGCAAATCATGTTAGATTCAATGGAGTGACGGACTATCATGGGACGCTTAACTACACTGGCAATGCATCCCTGTCTAGCCTCATCTTTGCTGGTACCATCAGCCAGAGCTCGGGGAAGCACATGACGGTGACTGGCGGCCATGCTGTCAATGCTGATGGCAACCTTCGCTTTACAGGTCAAGGCGGCGCAACATTCGATAGCGTTATTCAGGATAACGGTGCTACCGTAGGCTCCCTGAATATTGCTGGTGGTTTTGACCTCAACCTCAATGCTAACAATACCTATAGCGGTAATACCGTGATTACAGGTGATCTTGTTAACGATGCTACCACAGTAACGGCAGGCAACAATGGGGCCTTTGGCACTGGCGCAGTCACAGCTACGGGCAATGCAGATGTCATCATCAAGAATGGAGTCACCATCGCCAACAGCGTGACAGTCTCCGCAGGCGCTGATCTCATTGTCAAGGGCACTGATACTACGAGCAATAAGATTACGGTAAGCACAAAAACAGGTATTGCGACATCTACAGCAACGCTCAGCGGAATCTCCGCTGGTAGCATCACCTCTGCGACCCTCAGTAATGCCACTCTTAATCTTGCTGGGGCCACAACGGTGACCACACTCGATCTGTCCAATGGCGCGACTCTCGCTGCTATTGGTGGTAATGCCACACTTACGGCGACGGATGTGATCATTGCTGCTTCTGTAGCTGATGGCACACTCACAATTACCGAAGGTGTTGTATCCCCCTTAGGCGATATCACGAGCACAAACCTCAGCATCAGTAGCCTCGGGGATGTCTCAACGATCATTAACGGCTCCCTCATCCTCAATATTGAGTTGACGGCAGACGAGTATGCGGCATTCACTAGTCTCAATGAGTTCCTCACCTTCACGGTTGATGGCTTGAAGTCACTGGATGGTGTCGATCTGAGCACTATCACCATTAACTTAGGTGATGGCACAGATTCGACTCAGTTTAATCCGGCGGACTTCTACATCAATTCGGCGGGTGATGTGACCTTTACCTCCTCGGCCTCTGTCCCTGAGCCAAGTACTGCGGTGCTGAGTCTTCTCGCGCTTGCTGGTCTCGCTGCTCGCCGCCGCCGCAAGCAAGCCTAAGGCTCGCGCTGCTAAAGCAAATAATTATTAAGCCGCCTAGCTCATGATGAGCTAGGCGGCTTTTTTTTGAGGAGCTGTTGAGCGTTTTTTAACCCTGCGCGGAGACGCTTAGGTAGCTGCGCGTTGCTTCGGGGGCAAGTACTCTCTTGATAAAGGCTTGGATTTGCTCGTGGCTGACGGCGCGCAGTAGCTCCGGGGTCTGGAGGCTGTAGTTGATGTCGATGCCGAGTAGGCAGTTGACGGCAAGGCTGCTGGCGAGCCGTTTGCCTGTTTGCATATTCAGCTCATGTCCTGCTAGGGCGGTGGCGCGGCTGCGCTCAAGCTCTTCGGGGCTCATGCCCTTGGTAGCAATCTCTGCGAGGCAGCCATCTAGGGCGGCTCTCGCCTCGGCAAGTTGTGCCGGGGCGCAGCCGAGGTAGTAGTAGATGCAGCCGACGTCGATGCCTGAGAGGGATGCTGCTGAGGCGTAGTAGGCGAGGCCGCGCTTCTCTCGTATCTCGGTGAAGATGGGACCTGCCATGTCGCGCGCCCACTCGAGGTAGAGGGCGAGTAGGGGCATCTCCTCAGAGCTGGCTGCGAGCCCGGGGGTGGCGAGTGTGAGTACGGATTGCTCCTTGTCGCTGATGAGGTGGTGGCTTCCTGCTCGCTGGGCTGGGCTCTTGCTGCGCTGGATGGGGCTTCCTGCTGGGAGGGACGCAAAGAGGCTCTGCACGAGGCTAATGATTTGCTCTGGCTCGATGTCGCCCACAAGGCTGAGTACGGCGTTGCGACCGCAGCAGATGCGGCTGTGCTGGGCGAGGAGTTGTTTGACACTAAGGCTCTCGACGGAGTCAGCACTGCCATCGGGGCTCAGGCCATAGGCCTCATCGCCAAAGCAGTGGCGGCGCAGCTCGCGAAAGGCGAGGGCGGCTGGGTCCTCCTCTGCGTCGAGGATTTCTGCGATGAGTGCGTCTTTTTCGATGCGCAGGGTCTCCTCGCTGATGCGGGGGTTGAGGCAGATGTCGGCGAGGATGTCGAGCATGCTGTTGATGTCCTCGCTGAGGCAGTTAGCGCTGATGCAGAGGGTATTGTTCTCTGCGCTGCTGCTGAGGGAGGCGCCGAGGTTCTCAAGGATGCTGCCGAGGTCGCTGCGGCTCTGGCTCGCCTTGAGCATGCACTCGGAGAGTAGGCTGTTGATGCCTGATGTCTCGATGCTCTCGCTGGCGACGCCTGCGCCAAGCGCGAGGCTGGCGTAGACCATGGGGATGCGCTTGTCGCAGCGGTAGAGGAGCTGGAGTCCATTGGCTAGCTCTAGCCGTTGGGGGGCTGCGAGATTGACGTTTTTTTGCTTGCTGCTCTCCTCGATATTGCTGCCGATGGGGTCGATGCTGATCTCGCAGAATTTGTTGATGGAGCTTTCTTGCATGTACTGGCGCATGACACGCTGTAGGTCGCTAGGCGTGACTCGCTTGAGGGCGTCTTCCCACTCCTCCATGCAGTTGCAGTTGTGGTTATGGTGCCAGCTCAGGGCAAGGATGGAGGCGCTGCCTTGGACGGTGGCTAGGCTGCTGAGTCGCGCGCTGCGCTGTTGTCGCAGGGCGCGTTGTAGTCCTTGGGCGAGGCTCTCGAGGCTCTCGCTGGTGAGGAGCTCGCCGATGGTGGCGATGATGGCGGCGTGGACTTGCTCTCGCTTGTCGCGGTCGCAGTCCGCCTCAATGACGATGGCGCTCTCGCCGTCGCGTGATGGGATGATGCTGCATGAGAGGTCATGGGCGATGCCCTGCTGATCATGGAGTCGCGTATGGAGTAGTGCGGCTCGTCCATCTCCGAGGATGCTGGCGAGCAGGCTCAGGGGGGCGGCATCGGGGTGCTGGGATGAGGGGCTGCGCCATGCGAGCATGAGGGAGCTGGTTGGCTGGGCAAACTCTCGCCTATGGAGACGTGGTCCCCACTGGGGCTGCTCGTAGGGGCTGCTCTGCGGCCATGGCGCACGGGCTGGGCGGCTGCCGGAGAGTTGCTGCACGGCCTCAAAGAATTGCGCTGGCTCTATGATGTCTCCTCCTGCGCTGCAGGCGATGAGGAGTCGAGAGGGGATGTAGTGGTTTGCGTGGTAGCTACACATGTCCTCATAGCTTAATGCGTCAAAGTTGGCGAGCTCACCGATGACGGGGAGGCGGCGGGGGTGGGCAAGGTAGAGGGTGCTTTGCAGGGCGTGGTAGGAGGCGTCGCAGGGGTCGTCGTTGTACATCTCCATCTCGCGGCGGATGACCTCGCGCTCACGCTCCCATTCTTCGCGGGGTAGGCTGGGGAGCAAGACGAGCTCGTGGAGCAGGTTGAGGAATTCGCGCCAGTGCTCGGCTGGGCCGTCGATGTGGTAGACGGTGCGATCGGTGCTGGTGTAGGCGTTCCAGATGCCGCCAAGGGATTGAACCTTTTGCGCGAGTGCTTCACCGCTGTAGTTTTTTGTGCCCTTGAAGACCATGTGCTCAAGCAGATGCGAGAGTCCAGAGCCAAGATGCTCCTCCTCGTGGATGGAGCCAGTCTGTACCCAGAACTGTAGGGAGAGTAGGGGGGCTTGGGACTGTGTGTTGAGCAGAACTTGGACTCCGTTGGGACAGCGATACTGATGGGCTTGCATGGGTGGTATTGTGCCACAGATGCTGCAGTAGTACAAAGCAAAAAGAAGGCATGGGGCTTGTTGCCCTATGCCTTCTCCTTAGATTTTGCTGCTGCGTTTCTTATCCTTGGTTGAGGTACCAGAGGATTGTCTTGTCGATGCCGCTCTCAAAGTCCTCCTCGGCCTTCCAGCCGAGCTCGGTCTCGAGCTTGGTGGCGTCGATGGCGTAGCGGAGGTCATGACCGGGGCGGTCGGTGACAAAGGTGATGAGTTCTCTGTACTTGGCGCCGCTCTCGCGTGGTTTCTGCTCATCGAGGATGTCGCAGATGGTGTTGACAATTTGCATGTTGGTGCGCTCGTTGCGCCCTCCGACGTTGTAGGTCTCTGCGGAGCGTCCCTCGTGGTAGACTAGGTCGATGGCGCGGGCGTGGTCGAGGACGTAGAGCCAGTCACGCACGTTCTCTCCCTTGCCGTAGATGGGGATTGATTCACCTGCGAGGCATTTGCGGATGATGGTGGGGATGAGTTTCTCTCCATGCTGCTTTGGTCCGTAGTTGTTGGAGCAGTTGGAGGTGGTCACATCCATGCCGTAGGTGTGGTGGTAGGCGCGCACGAGGAAGTCGGAGCTTGCTTTGCTGGCTGAGTAGGGGCTGTTGGGGGCGTAGGGGGTGGTCTCCTCAAAGAGGCCGCTATCGCCGAGGGTGCCATAGACCTCATCGGTGGAGATGTGGTGGAAGCGGCAGCTCTCATAGCCATCCTTGTAGCACTTGGGGGCAGTCATCCAGTGGCGACGTGCGGCCTCAAGGAGCTCGAATGTGCCGATGATGTTGGTCTGGATGAAGGCGCCGGGGCCTGTGATGGAGTTGTCTACGTGGCTCTCAGCGGCAAAGTGGATGACGCCGCGGATGTCGTGCTTGGTAAAGAGCTCGTCAAGCAGTGCGCTCTCGCAGATGCTGCCTTGCACGAAGCTGTAGTTGGTCATGCTCTCGCACTCGACAAGGTTCTTGAGGTCGCCTGCGTAGGTGAGCAGGTCGAGGTTGATGATGTCGTATTGGGGGTACTTCTCGCAGAAGTAGGGGACGAAGTTAGCACCGATGAAGCCGGCGCCTCCTGTTACGAGTATTGCTTGAGACATGTGATGAGGCTTTCTTTCCAGTGTGGGATTGTGATGTTGAAATCGTTTTTGATTTTGCTCTTGTCGAGCAAGCTGTAGAAGGGGCGTTCGGCAGGCGTGGGGTATTGATCGCTGCGGATGGGGCTAATCTGGCAGCTTGTGATGCCAGAGAGGGCGGCTATCTCTACGGCAAAGTCATACCAAGAGCAGGCACCCTCGTTGCTGTAGTGGTAGATGCCCTTGGTTCCTGCTGTGAGCTGAGGGATGATTTGCACGATGGCCGATGCAAGATCTCCTGCAAAGGTGGGGCTGCCTATCTGATCCGCGACGACATTGAGGCTCTCGCGGCTCGCGCAGAGCTGACGCATGGTCTTGACGAAGTTCTTGCCATGGGCGGAGTAGAGCCATGCGGTGCGGATGATGAGGGCTGTTGATGCCTCTGCCAAGACGGCGTTTTCGCCATCGAGTTTGGTCTGTCCATAGACGGATTGGGGGCAGGGGCTGTCATCCTCGCGGTAGGGTCGGTAGTTGCGGCCGTCAAAGACGTAGTCGGTGGAGACGTGGATGATGGCAGCTCCGCTGCGCGCGAGGGCGCGGGGGCCATCAACGTTGATTTTGGCGGCGAGCTGTGGCTGCTCTTCGGCGAGGTCGACGGCGGTGAAGGCGGCGCAGTTGATGATGTGACTAATCTTGTTGTTCGTCACAAAGCTCATCACGGCGGCTTCGTCGCAGATGTCGAGCTCGGCTACATCGGTGAGGATGGCATCTGGGAGGAGGCGGGCGAGCTCTCGGCCTAGCTGGCCATTAGCCCCTGTAATGAGGTATATGTTGGATTGCTTTTGCATTGCGGTCTTTCTCTGAGATGATGGCCTTGTTGGCAGCGATGCCCCAGTCGATACCGAGGCTGGGGTCGTCGTAGCGTGCGGATATCTCCGCGTCTTTGCAGTAGGCGTTGTCGCATTTGTATGCGAATGTGGCGCTCTCGCTCAGTACGCTAAAGCCGTGCAGGAAGCCGCGGGGGATGAGGAGCTGACGCTTGTTCTCACCACTGAGCTCAACGGCGACGTGCTGCCCAAATGTAGGGCTACCCTCGCGGATGTCGACGGCGACGTCGAGGACGCGGCCTTGGATGACGCGCACGAGCTTGGCTTGTGCGTGCTCTCCATCTTGGGCATGGAGGCCTCGGATGGTGCCGTGGCTGGAGCAGGACTCGTTGTCTTGGATAAAGCGGTTGGGGATGCCTGCGGCCTGGTAGCTCGCCTCGTTGTAGCTCTCAAGGAAGTAGCCTCGCTCATCGGCAAAGACGCGGGGCTCAAGGATGAGCAGGCCTTCAATCGCTGTGTGTGTGATGTTCATTTTGTTGTGATTATCGTGAGCTGATGATTTTCTCCAAGTAGCTGCGGTAGTCGCAGTTTGGCAAGGCGTCAATGAGTTCTTGCATCTGGGCTTTGTTGATGAAGTTGCGTGTGTAGGCGATCTCCTCAAGGCAGGCAAGCTTGAGGCCTTGGCGCTTCTCGATGATTTGGATGAATTGGCTAGAGTCCATCAGTGACTCTGGTGTGCCCGCGTCAAGCCATGCATTGCCTCGACCCATGGGCACGACGTTCATGCGGCCTTCTTGCAGGTAGAGGTTGTTGAGGTCTGTGATCTCGTACTCGCCGCGTGCGGATGGCTTCAACGCGCGGGCTTTTTGCACGATGTCGCTGGGGTAGAAGTAGAGCCCAACTGAGGCAAAGTTTGATTTGGGATTGCTGGGTTTTTCCTCGATGGAGAGGGCCTTGTTGTTCTCGTCAAACTCGACAACGCCAAAGCGCTCTGGGTCGGCAACGTGGTAGGCAAAGATGGTGGCGCGCTCGCCTTTGTTCTGCTCGACCTCTTGCTTGAATGATTCAAGTGCTCCACCCATGTAGAAGATGTTGTCCCCAAGGATGAGGGCAACATCATCATCTCCGATAAAGTCGGCGCCGAGGGTGAATGCTTGTGCGATGCCCTTGGGCTCGGCCTGCACCTTGTAGCTGATCTTGAGACCGAGCTGGCTGCCATCGCCAAAGAGTCGCTCGATGTTGGGCGTGTCTTGGGGGGTGGAGATGATGAGGATGTCGCGGATACCAAAGATGAGCAGTGTGGAGAGCGGATAATAAATCATCGGCTTATCATACACGGGCAGCAGTTGCTTGGATGTTGTTTTGGTCAGGGGGTAGAGTCGGCTGCCAGAGCCGCCTGCGAGTACGATGCCTTTCATGATGATTGGATGTGAGCTTTTGATTGTAAAGAGTTTTTGTTTTGTTATTGCTTCTGTCGCGCCCGCAGGCGCTTCGTGGCTTATGCCCAATAATAAAATATGATGGGTTTATTTTAACATGTTGATGCTGTTTTGCAAGCCATTTTACCACCTCTGTTTTTCTTTGTAAACTTATTGATTCTGAGTCGGATACGATGACTAGATTTGAAGGGTTAATTTCTTCCTCTTGTTTGATGAAGGCTGTTTTTTTTGAGGATATACAGCATCCGAATAGGGGGATGCGTTTTTCTTTGAAATCAGGCTTGCTGCTCAGGGGATTAACTTCTTGCTCCACGGGGCATGGTCTTGAAGATGAAGCGCCTCTTAGTCGCGGAGTTGTTTTTCAAAGCTGCGCAATTGGATTGCTTCAAAGATGTCGTTGTCTTGCATCTGATCTCGGCCTGCGAGGTCTGCGATGCTGCGTGCGACGCGCAGGATGCGATCAAATGCGCGTGCCGAGAGGCCAAATTGCTCGCAGGCGGCGAGGAGGAGGGATTTTTGCGATTCTGTGAGGGGGCAGTGCTCGCGCAGTTGCTTGCTGCTCAGTCGGGCGTTGCAGCTGCAGTTGCTGTTTTTGTAGCGTGCCTGCTGGCGTGCTCGGGCGGCGATGACGCGGGCGCGGATGGCGGCCGAGCTCTCGCCCTCTGGCTTGTCGAGGAGGGCGGCTGGGGCGACGGGGGGGACTTCGATGAGGATGTCAAAGCGGTCGAGCAGGGGGCCTGAGATTTTTTTGCGGTAGCGTAGGACGTCCGCAGGGCTGCAGCGGCAGCGGTGGGTGGGGTCGCCTAGATAGCCGCAGGGGCAGGGGTTCATGGCGGCGAGTAGCATGAAGCTGCAGGGGAACTCAAGGCTGCCCGAGGCTCGTGAGATGGTGATGCTGCCGCTCTCAAGGGGCTGGCGCAGGGTCTCAAGGGTGCGGCGGTGAAACTCGGGTAGCTCATCGAGGAAGAGGACTCCATGGTGAGCGAGGCTAATTTCCCCGGGGCTGATTTTGCTGCCCCCACCCATGAGCCCGATGTCGGAGATGGTGTGGTGGGGCGCGCGGAAGGGGCGGTACTCAAGCAGGCCGCTGCCTTGGGGCAGGGTGCCGCAGACGGAGTGGATTTTGCTGGCCTCTAGTTGTTCCTCCTGTGTCATGAGGGGTAGGATGCTAGGCAGGCGGCTCGATAGCATGCTCTTGCCGCTGCCGGGGCTACCGCACATGAGTAGATTGTGTCCACCTGCGGCGGCTATTTCAAGAGCGCGTCGTGCGTAGGGCTGCCCCTTGACCTCGTCAAAGTCGACGGGGAAGCTGGGGTCTGTGAGGCGTGCTGGGGGCTGGATAGACTCGAGTTTGTCGCGATGCAACAGGGTGTCCCATGCTTCCGTGAGTGTGCGCACGGGGTAGATGGCAATGCCTGTGACGAGGGCTGCCTCTGCGGCATTCGCCTCGGGGAGCATGAGGTACTTCTTGCCCCGCTCCTTGGCGGCGATGGCGAGGGGCAGGATGCCGCGCGTGGGGCGCAGGCCTCCGTCGAGCCCGAGCTCGCCGATGATGCACCAGTCCTCTAGCTCCGTGGGGCAGCTGCGACGCATCGCCTTGGGGATGTCCTTGTGGTTTTGCTGGACGGCGATCTCGATACCCAGTGCGATGGCTAGGTCAAAGCCCGGACCCTGCTTTTTGAGGTCAGCAGGGGCGAGGTTGACCGTGACAATCATGCTGTCTGGTCGCAGAAATTGGCTGTTGCTAATGGCGGCGAGTACGCGCTGGGTGCTCTCCTTGATGGCGGTGTCTGGCAGCCCGACGATGCTGATGCGGCTGCTGTCCTGCACCTGATAGGCGTCAACTTCGACATGGACTTCGTAGCCTGTCACGCCATGGACGGATGCGGCACTGAGGCGCGTAATCATGGTTGTGGGCAGGAGGTTGGGACTCGGCCGCCAAAGCTGTCAAAATCGCTCTTGAGTAGGGTATCGCGCATGCGCAGGGAGAAGCTCTCTGGGGGGATGGCGTAGGCTTCTTTGCCGTAGATGACTTCTCGGGTGTCGAGATTGCGATAGACCTCGCGGTAGCCTCCTTGATTAAGGGCTTGGGCGAGCTCGTCGGAGATTTGTGGCTTGAATTGGCTGTAATCGCCATTGTAGTATTTGCCGCTGCCTACGTGACCACAGATGAAGTTAGCCTTTCCTTGGCTGATAGCCTCAAGGCGCAGGAGTTCTTTTTCCTGACTCTCCCCTACCTGCTTGCTCCAGTTGAGGGTGGCTGGTAGGCTGCGCGCCGTAATGCCATAGCCATGATCGTGTCCGAGGTTGATGATGCGGGGTTGCTCTTTTTGGCGGATGATGTATTCACTTGCAAAGAAGTTAGTCGAGCTTGTGTTGCGGAAGAAGAATGTTGACTTTGAGGTGCTATCGACCATGGTGATGCACAAGGCGGTGGCAACTGTGCAAATGAAGGCTGTTTTCCACCCATTGAGCTTGATGACGAGGTAGGGGCGCAGCAGCATGATGATGGCAAAGATTCCAAAGGGCGAGATGATACTGGTGTAGTAGGTCCACTTTTGGATGCTGGGGAAGATGGAGATGGTATAGAGGAGTAGCAGGATGAAGGGTGCGCTGCGGTAGAGGCGACTGCCTTTTTCCTTATATCCCCAAGCGATGGTCGCGATAGAGCAGATGAGGAGGATGCCGCTGCACTGTCGAGGCAGGGTGAGCAGCACTTTCCAAGCGGCTGTAAAGATGGGGCTGAGGGCGCTTGATTCTTTGGTGAGTATATTGGTCTCGCCCATGGTGGCGATGGTGCTAAAGATGTACTCGTTGAAGAAGTTTTGCGTGATGCCATGTGCTTGAAAGTAAATAATAAAGGGTGCGATGATCATGCCCGCCCCGAGGGCGGATGTGAGCGAGACGCGCAGGATGCTGCTCAGGATGCCTTGGTTCTTGAACTGCGAGTAGGCGAGTGCGGCTAAGGGAATGGCGGCATTGAGTGCGAGGTTGAACTTGCAGAGAAAGCAGGCCCCGATACCTGCCCCGAGGATGAGGCTGTGCCAGAGCGCTTGTTTAGGTGTTGTGTCTCCTCTTAGGCTATGGAGTAGCACATAGAGAGAGAAAATGAGCGTTGAGAGACAAAACTCCTCGGGTCTCGTGATCGCGTAGTAAGCTGGGGAGAAGAGGAATAAGCTCCAGAGTGTTGTGGCGATGAGTCTCCAGCGGCGCTCCTGGATAAAGAGGCCTGTGATAAGGTAGATGCCCAAATAGGAGGCGCAGATGATGGGTATTTCAAGCAGCCATACTCCCATGTGACTCTCTGGTGAGATGAGGTAGGCTAGCGCGTAGACTAACAAGAAGAAGGGCCCCTTGGAGTCGGTGAAGTCGGTATAGGGCAGCAGACCCTCAGCCCAAGCGCGGCCTGCCATGTAGAACCAGTTGAGGTCTCCGTCTCGTGAGATTGCAAAGAGGGGGGATGTGGGGCTGGCAAAGAGGAGGATGATGGCGGAGAGCAGGAGGAAGTAGAGGATAATGCTCAGCCTTGGTAAGGTGGATTTCATCGTGAGATGGCTTATTGGTTGATTGCTTTGCGGAAGTAGGCGATGGCGGAATCCAGTCCTTCATTGAGGGCGATTTTGGGCTTCCAGTCGAGGTTTTCCTTCGCGAGGCTGATGTCGGGCTTGCGCAGGGTAGGGTCATCTTGGGGCAGGGGGCGGTAGACGAGCTTGCTGCCAGTACCGGGGATTTTCTCAAGTACCTTCTCGGCGAGTTGTAGGATAGTGAACTCCCCGGGGTTGCCCATGTTGACCGGTCCGCTAAAGTTAGAGGGAGAGCCCATCATGCGAATCATGCCCTCGATGAGGTCATCAATGAATTGGAAGGAACGCGTCTGCTCTCCATTACCATAGATGGTGATGTCCTCGCCGCGCAGGGCTTGGCAGATGAAGTTGGAGACAACGCGTCCATCATCGGGGCGCATGAGGGGGCCGTAGGTGTTAAAGATGCGGATGACCTTGATGTCCACGCCCTCGTGACGTTGGTAGTCAAACATGAGGCTCTCCGCGCAGCGCTTGCCCTCGTCATAGCAAGAGCGGATGCCGATGGGGTTCACGTTGCCGCGGTAGCTCTCGCACTGTGGATGTTCCTTGGGGTCGCCATAGACCTCAGAGGTGGAGCTCAGTAGGATGCGTGCGTCGTGTGCCTGTGCGAGCTCTAGCATATTGATGCTGCCCAAGACACAGGTCTTGGTGGTGAAGATGGAGCGGCGACCTTGGTAGAAGGGGGGGGAGGCTGGGCAGGCGAGGTTATAAATCTCATCAAACTTGCAGTCTGTGGGCATGTAGGGCTCAATGATATCGTGCTCGACAAAGCGGAAGTTAGGCTGATTGATGAGCTGCTCGATATTGCGGAGACTTCCTGTGTAGTTGTTGTCGAGGCAGGTGATATGGTACCCATCTGCGTGGAGTCGTTTGCAGAGATTGGCGCCGACAAAGCCTGTGCCGCCTGTGATGAGGATTTGTTTCATTGTAATAGAGCTGATATACTTATAGTCTACACAAGCGCGGGCTCCCTGACAAGTTAAATCTTGCGCTTGCTCCTAGGGCTACCCTGTGGTAGAATCTCGCCCAAGACAAGCCCTAGCCTGCCAATATTATGCCTGAATACAACTTAAGCCCCGAACTCATCCGAGCCGCTCTTACGACGGTGAAATACCCCGGATTTAGCCGCGATATCGTCTCCTTTGGACTCATTAAGAATATTGCCATCTCTGAGGCGGGTGGCGTTACTGTGGATCTCATCATTGAGAGCAAGAACTCCGATGTACCTCGCTACATTTACGAGGGCGTGATGGGTGTGGTCAAGGAGCTGCAGGGTGTCACGAGTATTGATGTGAACATCGATCACCACGCGCCTGAGGCCAAAAAGGGATCCAACGATGATCCTGCTGCGTGGAAATCCAGCATTGCAGGTGTGAAGAATGTTATTGCCGTTGCCAGTGGCAAGGGTGGTGTGGGCAAGAGCACCGTCTCTGCAAACCTTGCCGTGGCGCTTTCTAAGCTTGGCTATCGCGTTGGCTTGCTTGACTTGGATATTTATGGCCCATCCATGTCACTGATGTTTCACACAAAGGAACGTCCCGGTTGCAACGATAAAGAGGAGTTTATCCCTGTTGAGTCCCACGGTGTGAAGCTGCTCTCTATGGGTCTGCTCATCGAGGAAGATTCTCCTGTGGCTGTCCGCGGTCCTTTGGCAACACGCTACGTCCAGCAGTTCTTGCGCAATACGGATTGGGGCGGCTTAGACTTCCTTTTGCTCGACCTGCCTCCCGGTACAGGTGATATTCAGCTGACGGTTGTGCAGACTGTGGATATCACAGGTGCTCTCATCGTCACGACTCCTCAGGAGGTGGCTCTCATTGATGCTCGCAAGGCTGTGGGTCTCTTCCAGCGCGTGGAGACTCCAATCCTCGGTATTGTTGAGAATATGAGCCACTTTGTCTGCCCCAGCGATGGGCAGGTCTACCACATCTTTGGTCAGGGCGGCGGCGAGCGAGAAGCTGAGGCTCTCGGCGTGCCTCTCCTTGGCAAGATTCCTCTCGATATCGACACGCGTAGCGGTGGCGACACGGGTAGCCCAGTCGCGCTCAAGGACACGGCAGATAGCATGGTCTCAGCGGCATTCCAAGCGCTGGCTCGTGAGCTCGCTGAGACGCTCAAGGCCTAAGGCTCGTCAATTATATTTACATCAAAAAGCCAGTGACCGCAAGGTCACTGGCTTTTTGATGTCCTCATCAATGGGTGCTCTGCTGCACGATGAAGGGCGGTCTCTGCTTGGTCTCTTTAAAGATGCGGCCTAGATAGAGCCCGATGACTCCCATGAAGACGAAGTTGAAGCTGCCAAAGAAGCAGGTGAGGAGAAAGATCGAAGTCCATCCGGGTATAATGTTCCCGAGATACCATTGGGTAATGCTGTAGATGGTTGCGGCAATGCTTCCTAGCAGACCGATAAATCCTATCCAGAGGATTATGTGGAGGGGGGCTTCTGAGAAGTTGATGATGCCATCCCATGCAAACTTGATCATCTTGAAGAGTGGGTATTTACTCTCTCCTGCCATACGTGTCTTGCGTGCGTAGAAGACGCTGCATGAGGGGAATCCCAGCAGGGGGATAACACCACGCAAGAAGAGGTTGACCTCCTTAAACTGCTTGAGTGCCTCCACTGAGCGCTTGCTCATGAGGCGGAAGTCAGCGTGATTGGGGATGGTTTGGCAGCCTAGCTTGCTGCGCATCCCGTAAAAGAGTGCTGCGGAGCTGCGTTTGAAGAATGTGTCGCATCCACGGTCACTTCTCACGCCATAGACGATGTCGTAGCCATCAGCGTAGGCGCGTAGCATGTCGCGTATCTTGCTCTCATCATCTTGAAGGTCAGCGTCGATGCTCACGTAGACATCCGCCTCACTGTTAAAAAGACCTGCGAGCAGAGCCCTTTGATGCCCAAAATTACGTGAGAGGTTGATGCCTCGCACGTACTTGCTCTTGCGACTGTGCTGCTCAATGAGAGGCCATGTGCGATCTTGACTGCCATCGTTGACTAAGCAGATGTAGCTCTCGGGGGAAGCCTCATTGGCGATGATTGCCTCATTGAGTAGACTGATGAGAATCTGTATTGTAGATGGGAGAACCTCTTCCTCGTAATAACAGGGGACAATAATAGATAAGATAGGAGTAGTCATAGGCGTTAGGATGTATAGAAGTATAGCGCGGGGCTCTATAGAAGGCAAGCGAAGACTATATTCTTGGCGATGTCTATCTTTTGCCTCAAGTTCAACTTTGTGTTAGCATTGGTTCCCGATATGCTCAATCTCATGCTTCACGCCCTCACGGAGTAGGCTGCTGGGGAGCTGTCTGGCGAGTAGTAGGGGGCAATCATGGATAAGATAGGGCTGCTCATGCTGATATGCGCATCTAGGTATTGGCGTATAGCGCGGCTCTCTATAGAAGACACGCTAAGACTGTATTCTTGCCGATGTCAATCTCTTGCCTCAAGTCCAACTTTGTGTTAGCATGGGTCGCAGATATGCTCCATCTCATGCTTCAAGCCCTCTTGGCATCCCTGCCTGTGCACTTTCTCTTTCTGCTGGGTTACTACTTGCGTCGCAAGGGAACTATTGATCAGTCAGATGCGCGCGTGATGACGCATCTTGCCATGGATGTTGGCTATCCCTGTCTCGTCTTTTATAATATTGTGAAGAATATTGGAGGGCAGGGCGATGGTCGACTCTCCTCCCCTGACTTTGTATTCTCGGCCATGGGCTGCGGTTTTTTAGAGATGGTTATAGGCGTGGGTGTGGCCTACGCTGTGGCAAAGCTGATCCACCTCAAGGTGGGCAGTGGCCTGCGAACCTTTGTTGTGAGTACGGGCTTACAAAATTATGTCTTCTTTGCGATTCCCGTCTTGCAGATACTCAGCCTAGGAGCCGATGACCCCTCGCTCGGGGTGCTCTTTGTTCATAATGTGGGCTGCGAGCTCTTTGTCTGGACTCTGGCTATCTTCTTGCTGAGTGGTAGGCGTGAGGATTTGAAATTTCGCGCGATGATACGCGGTCCTTTGATTGCCGTGGTCGCCTCCTTGTCCGTTGTCTGGTTGGGCTGGGCGCCTCACATTGCGCATCCCACACTGATGCGCAGCTTGGAGTTAATCGGGGGTCTGGCAACTCCTCTGCCGCTCATTCTCTGCGGCTGCTCCATCTATGACATGACTCGTAACCAGAGCTGGGACTATCGCGTGATGAGTGCGGGGTTGATGACGCGCCTGCTCATCCTACCCGTGATGATTCTACTGCTGGCATGGGCTCTGCCTATCGACCCTCTCATCAAGCGTATCATGGTCATCCAAGGCTCCATCCCCAGCGCGGTTGTTACTGTCATGCTGGCACGCCGCTTTGGGGGCATTCCTGAGCTGGGTACTCAGATTGTGATTTCGACCACAGTTTGCTGCATCATCACCTTCCCTCTTTGGTTGGTGCTGGGGCATCTGCTGATTACACCCATGCTCTCCCTTTGAGCGTGCGCGTTCGCAAATAGCGTCACTATTTTTGTGGGTTGTAGCGCTTCTTTCTTGATTGGTGGGGGAAAGAGGAGGTGTTTACAGTCAACCTTGCCCCTATATCCTCTTATGCTGAGATGGTCAGGTAATAAGGGCTAAGGTCTTGCGCTGTGACCTTTTATGCTTGCTATCGGAGGTCTCATTTGCTAGGATGCCTAAGTTAATACGCTTATGCTGGATTTACGCAACATCTCTCTAGAAATCGACCAGCGCGATGAGCCCTCGCTCTTCCTGCTGCGTGATGTGAACTTCTGCATCCCTCTGGGGCATTTTATGGCAATCGTTGGACCCTCTGGCTGCGGGAAATCGACGCTACTCAAGGCCATTGCCGGTATTAAGGAGATTACCGAGGGTCGTATCAACTGGCTGGGTCGTGATTTGGAAGAAGATGATGACTTTGAGCCCGGCGAGATTGGCTATGTGCCTCAGTTTAGCATCGCTTACGAGGATCTCACCGTTGATGAGAATATTGAGAGTGCCGCGCGCCTGCGCCTTGATTTGTCTGAGGATGACCTCAATGAGCGCATTGATGAGGTGCTGGAGGAGACAGGTCTCACCGCTATTGCCGAGCGACCTGTCAAGCTGCTCTCTGGCGGGCAGCGTCGTCGCCTCGCCTTGGCGATGGAGCTTGTGTCCTCCCCACGCATTCTCCTCTGTGATGAGGTCACGAGCGGACTAGACCCCAACTCGGAGCGCGAGATAGTCGAGCTGCTCCACAAGTTGAGCCTGCGTGATGGTCGTATCGTCATCTCTGTGACGCATAGCTTGGCTCAGATGGAGTGCTATGATAGCATCATGGTGCTCAAGACCGGCTCACTGGTCTACCACGGCTCACCCAATGCGATGAATCACTACTTTGGCGTGGATCATTTTGAGCATGTCTACCCCGTCTTAGAAGCCCGCGATGGGCAGGACTGGGCGCAAAGCTGGATTAAGCATCGCAAGTCGTACTACATGCGCCTGGAAAAGGAGCATGTGAACAAATTTAATGAAAAAGGCCTCGATATCCCCCTCTCCAAAAGAAAGGAGGACGAGGATGGCGACGAGGAAGAATCGGAGGTCGCTCGCCTGCCAAGTCTGATCAGCCAGCTGCTAACGCTGCTGCGCCGTCGCTACACCCTCCTCTTTCGCGACCGAGGGCAGCTCGTACTACAAATCGCCATGATCATCATCTTCCCCCTGATGGTGGCACTCTTTTCTAGCAAGGGGCAGGATCAGCTGCTCATCTTGGCGGATAGTCAGGGCGGCAACATTGCGGCTGAGATTCAGGCACAGCAAGAGCAGGCAGAGCTGCGCGCGCTCGTCGGATCTGCGGTCTCTGGCATTATTATGTTTCAAGTCATCTTGCTGGGGCTGATGGGCTCCAATAACTCATCGCGCGAGATAGCAGGTGAGCGCTTGATTATGGAGAAGGAGAAGTTTGCAGGCGCACGCAGCCTCGCCTACCTCGGCTCCAAGCTGCTCTATCTAGGTAGCCTCGTGCTGGTGCAGAGCCTCTGGATGTACGCCTTTGTCCAGTACTTCTGGCCGCTGCGTGGTGATACAATGAATCACCTGCTCTTTCTCATCCTCGCCAATGCTGCGATGACCAGCGTATGCTTGGGCATCTCAGCCAACTGCCGTAGTGCTGATCAGAGTTCACTGCTCTGCATCTACCTCGTGGGCTTCCAGCTGCCGCTCTCAGGCGCCGTGCTCGCGCTGCCTAGCTTTGTGGCCACATTCACCCAGCCCTTCATCTCCGCATACTGGGCATGGAGTGGTAGCATTGAGGGCGGTCTGGACGCAGACGTGCTCAAGGCTGTCAAGAGTATTGTACAGACCGACTTTAGCGGTCTGCAACTCTGTGTCGGCATCCTGCTCGTACATATTCTCGTGGGGATTCTCCTCGCCTACCACGGCCTGCGAAAGGCTCGCTGGGATTAACCCTTTATATACCACATCTCTTTATCATGGCACGTCGTCGTAGTAGCAAAAAATCATCATCGCGCAACAATCAATCACAGCTCGTTTTTAAAGGTCTGTTGATTCTTGCCATCGGGGGCATCCTTGTCTTTGTCTTTGGTCTAGGTAAGGGGAAGGCTGGCAAAGAACCCGATACCAACTTTAGCATCGCCCAGTATAGACAGGATGGCTCGCGCTTTGCCTCAACAGGCAACAAGTACCTCCTCAAGGCCAAGGTCGAGCATATCGAGACTCATGGGGGAGATCGCCTCATCATCGTCTCGCTCCCCCGCAACCGCGATGAGCGACTGCCCCTGCTGATGCCTGCTGGCACAGTGAGCTCGGTTAATATCACGCGCGGTGACAGCTTCCTATTCGATGTGAGCTGCCGCACAGGTCGCAGCGAGGAGGGCACCCAAGTCAAGGGCATCCTCGTCGTTAATCACGTCGTCACGCAGTAACATAGATAGATTGATAAGATGAATACACTTCGCAACAGCCTTTTTTTCCTCTGCTTGAGCCTCGGACTTGCCCAAGCGCAGGTGCCATCCAGCTTTGATGCCTCCGGTAGCTCGCTTAAGGATAACTCCGCCTCTTCCACCAGCGACAGCAGCACAGGCGAACCCGCCAATCCTCAGCTACTGGGGATGGAGATGCCCCTGCTTGACCCCGCCACAAACACAGCGAGCTACAATGGCGGCAAGTTTGATGTGGGAAATAATGCCCTCGTGCGAGCTCGCTTTGAGAAATACCTCCAGCAAGTCCCCGACACTAGCTCTGAGGCAAAACGCTATAATAACCGCATCAATGGTATCTTGCGCATCACGCGCGGCTCTAACTACAGCAACTCCATCGTAGGCAGCAAGACCCTCTCCAAGATTGGCCGAGGGCTCTATGACGTGAGTGAGTTCCCCGCCGATGGTGGACAAGCCAATGCGCTGGCAACAGCGATCCTCTCAGCTCTTGACGTGCAGAGAGGCGTTAGCTCCCGCAATCGAGAGAATGAAGCCCTCGACAATCAAATCGACGAGCTTGTCGGCGAGACTAATGAAAAACATAACTTGAATGCCGCCCGTCTCAGGTCGAAGCAACCTCTTCGTCACGTCTTCACCATCGGTGTCAACACCAAGGACATCGCCACCAAGACAGGCATCCAAGCAAAGAATGACGTCACTACCGCGGCAGCCCTCGCGATGGGCAAGCTCAACTATCAGAGCCTGCTCATGACGATGCTCGTGCAGCGACGCTTTGATCATGTTGTCATCGGCTCTCGCGTCTATCGCCACGTTTTTAAGGACGGTGATGCTAAGATTAATATCAAGGAGGATAGTGAAGCGGGGCGCCTCGTTAGCGACGGATCAGGCATGCCAGCCACCATCAATACGCTTGACACACTCGCAAGCACCGCTCGTCGCGATGCCGACCAGAGCGTGCAGGCCGTCCATAACCTCCTCGCTCAAAATCGACTTGGAGATGCGACAGTACACCTGATTAATGCCGTGGCAATCGGGGAATTCATGCACAGCGTTACCAGTTTTCCTGCGGAGAGCCGCCGCCGCATCGCTACCTACTGGACACTGCGCAAGCGCAGCCTCACCGCCCTCAATGCTCGAGACTACGGCACCCTTGAGGAGGTAGCAAAGAAGATGAAGGAACTTGATGCTAACTTTGACGACTCCCTCGTCATGACCTACTGCGCAGGCAAGAAACGCCTCAGTGACCTGCACATCCGCAATGCGATGAAGGCCATGCAGGCTGGGAATGAGGAGGAGTTCAACAAGCAAATCACCCTCGCTGGTAGCATCTGGCCTCGCAATCCTAACCTCGATAAAGGCGTGGATAAACTCAAGGAGCTCGATAACCGAGAGCCAGATAAGGCGGAGTTCCGCACCCTGCTTGCGCGCAAGGACTACCGGACCATCTATAATGAGCAGGATCGCTTCGAGATTGTAGCCATCGACCCCGAGCTCAAGAAAGACTACAAGGACGTCCTCACCCTCGTGGCCACCCTAGATGCCATGCTCGAACAGCTCGAGGATGTCGCCAAGCAAGACAAGCGTATGGGTCCCTGTGTCGCCTACGAGACACTCCTTGAAAAGGGAGAAGACGAACCTCGCTTCACGGAAGACGTCCTCTACAAAGATGCCATTGCTCGCTATGAGAACCAAGCCTATGAGTTTGTCAAATCCCTGCGCGAGGCAAAAGAGAGTGCCGTACGCGAGGAAAATGGCTCCGCCCTCTCCGCCTATCAGCGAGCCCTGTGCATCTACCCCAGCTCCAAGCTCGCCAAGAAGGGCAGCAATGAGCAGATGCAAATCATCATGCGAGCCAAGTTCGATTGATGCGCAGCCGCTTTGCCCCATCACCGAGCGGCCCCCTGCACGTGGGACACCTGCACGCCGCCCTAGAAGCTCGTCGCCTCGCTGATAAGTTGGGCGGCGACTGCCTGCTGCGCATCGAGGATATTGATGCGCGCTGCAAGCCGGAGTGGTATGAGCTGATGATGCAGGATATTAGCTGGCTGGGACTCCGCTTTGATGGAGAGCATATGCATCAGAGCAAGCGCTTTGATATCTATGCCTCTGCCCTCGACAATCTCAGAGCACAGGGCTTACTCTACCCCTGCTTCTGCACGCGCACGCAGATGAAGCAGCAGATGGATGAGAGCGGACGCGCCCCACATGAGAGCCTAGGCTATCAGTACGAGGGGCATTGCCGAGAGCTCCACCCCGATGAGGTTGCTAGACGCCTCGCCGCAGCAGAAAGCCACGCTTGGCGCCTCGACATGCGAGCCGCAGAGGACCTCTATGGCAAGCTAAGCTGGTATGATAGCTTGCGGGGTGAGCAGCACAGCATCCCCTCTTCCTATGGCGACCCCGTACTCGCCCGCAAGGAATTCCCCGCGAGCTACCACCTCTGTGTCGTCGTCGATGATGCAGAGCAGGGGGTGAGCCACATCACGCGTGGTGTGGACCTCTTTGCCTCCACCCACATCCACCGTGTCCTTCAAGCTGCACTCAGCCTCGCAACGCCCCTCTACCATCATCATGGGCTGCTGCTGGATAATCAGGGCAAGCGACTCGCTAAGCGTGATGGAGCTCGCTCCATAGCCTCACTACGCGAGAGCGGCTATAGCCCCAGAGCCGTCAAGAACTCCCTGCAAGTAGCGCTTGAGTCAGGCGGAATTTGGCAGATATAGCTACTGTTTCATTTTTAGCGAGGATGACTTAAGTAAGCTCAAGAGTTAAAATCGGAGTTTGATAAAAAAAGTCAAGGAATACTAAGATAAGACTTGCAAAATGAAGAAAATAAGTTAAAATGGTTGCCCCTCAACTACGCGGGAGTGCGTAGTTAGAATAAAAGATTTTATCGGTCAGTAGACAGAGAATAGGCAAGTTACCTTATAGTGAGGCACTTGCGAATGCTCTAGAAGCGCCGAGAGAACCCTAAAACTAGAAGGAAACATGCCGACCATCAATCAGCTCGTCCGCAAAGGACGTATAGTACCAGAAGAGCAGTCGAAATCTCGCGCTCTTCATAGCTGCCCTCAGCGCCGCGGTGTCTGCCTCCAGGTCATGACCCGTACCCCTAAGAAGCCTAACTCCGCTCTGCGTAAGGTTGCCAAAGTGCGCCTTACTAATGGTGAAGAAATTATCGCCTATATTGGCGGTGAAGGCCACAATCTCCAGGAACACTCAATCGTCCTCGTTCGCGGTGGTCGTGTGAAGGATTTGCCTGGTGTTCGTTACCACATTGTTCGTGGTGCTCTTGACTGCCTTGGCGTCGACAAACGTCGTCGTGGTCGTTCGAAGTACGGTACAAAGCGTCCTAAGGCTGCTAAAAAATAACCCCTAAATTATCTAAATACTATGGCCCGCCGTAAACGCGTCTATAAGAAGATTGAACGTCGTGACTCACGTTACGACTCCGTGCTTGTTGGAAAGCTCATCGGTAAGGTGATGCTTGATGGCAAGCGCTCCCTCGCAGAGCGTATTGTATACACTGCGATTGATATTGCTAATGAAGGTACTGACACAGTCGGTCCCCTCGAAGTTTTCACTCGTGCTATCGAAAATGCTAAGCCTCGTGTAGAAGTTAAGAGCCGCCGTGTTGGTGGTGCTACCTACCAGGTCCCACTCGAAGTCGCTCCTGATCGTTCCGAAGCTCTGGCCATGCGCTGGGTCATCGGATTTGCTCGCAAGCGCAAGGGTGTGCCAATGGCAAAAGCTCTCGCAAACGAAATCAAGGAAGCCGCTGCTAATCAGGGCTCCGCAGTTCGTAAGCGTGATGACGTACACAAAATGGCACAGGCCAACCGCGCCTTTGCTCACTTCCGCTGGTAAGTAGATTTCCACTGGTAGTTTTTCTCGTAATCTCTGAAATAGAATAACATTCATATTACCCATTATGGCTAACATAAACAGCCCAAACCGCAAGGCCCCAATTGACCGCTACCGTAACTTCGGTATTGCGGCTCACATCGACGGTGGCAAAACCACGCTTTCCGAACGTATCCTCTTCTACACTGGCATGATCCACAAGATCGGCGAAGTGCATGATGGCGCGGCGACGACCGACTGGATGGAGCAGGAACAGGAACGCGGTATTACCATTACCTCCGCTGCTGTGACAACGAACTGGACGCAACTTGCTACAGAAGGCTGTGTTAAGCTTTTTGCAAAGCAAAACTTCCAGCTCAACGTTATTGACACCCCAGGTCACGTGGACTTCACCGCAGAGGTGGAGCGCTCCCTGCGCGTGCTTGACGGTGCTATCATCGTTTTCTGTGGTGTTGCAGGCGTACAGCCTCAGACACAAACAGTATGGCGCCAATCCACCAAGTATGAGGTACCTCGTATGTGCTTTGTTAACAAGATGGACCGTACTGGTGCCAACTTTGCTAACGTGCTCAGCGACATCCAAAACAAGCTCGGAGCAAACGCCGCTGCTGTTTTGATCCCCATCGGTTCCGAAGACGCACTTTGCGGCCAGATTGACGTTGTCAATCAGATGGCTATCATGTACACTGACTCCGATCGCCTCGGCTCGACCTACTCAATCGAAGAGCTCCCTGAAGAGCTCAAGGAGAAGGCTGCTGATGCTCTCGAAGAGCTCAAGAGCCGTGTTGCAGACGTTGATGATGAACTCGCTGAACTCTTCCTCATGGAAGAAGTTATCGATGCTCAGACCCTCAAGGCTGCAATCCGTCGTACATGCATCGCAAATAAGTTCATCCCAGTTGCTGGTGGCTCCGCCTTCAAAAACAAGGGTGTACAGGCTCTTCTTGATGCCGTTGTCGATTACCTCCCATCCCCCATCGAAGCTAAACAAGCTACCGTCACCTCCACTCTTTCCAGCGGTCTTGACGAGAATGGTTATGACGTCTTTGAAACGCTCGCACTTGAGCCTTCAGATGATGCAAAACCAGTCGCGCTTGCATTCAAGTTGTGGGCTGACAAGTTTGTTGGATCTCTCGTATTCATCCGTGTTTACTCCGGTGTAATTCGTAAAGGTGACACAGTCTACAACCCACGTACACGTAAGCGTGAACGCGTAGGTCGTCTCCTTCAGATTCAGGCTAACGTCCATACAGACGTTGACGCTGTCTACGCAGGTGACATCGCCGCTATCGTGGGTCTTAAGAACGCCACTACAGGTGATACAATCGCTTGTGATGACTTTGACTACACCCTCGAGCCTCCTACATTCCCCGATACCGTGATCTCCATGGCTGTTGAGCCCCTCACAAAGGGTGACCAGGAAAAGATGAGCAATGCTCTTCAACGCCTCTCTGCAGAAGATCCTACTTTCCGCGTCAACACTGACGAAGAAACAGGGCAGACTATCATCGCTGGTATGGGTGAACTCCACCTGGACATCATCGTTGACCGTCTCCGTCGTGAGTTCAAGGTCGAAGCTAACACTGGCAAACCCCAGATCGCCTACCGCGAGACAATTACTAAGAGCGCAGATCGCGTCCAAGGTAAGCTCGTTAAGCAATCCGGTGGTCGTGGTCAATACGGTGACGTAGTCATCGCTATGCGCCCCGGTGCAGCTGGTACAGGTCTCAAGATCGCCAACAAGGTTGTTGGTGGTGTTATTCCAAAGGAATACATGAACGCTGTCAATTCTGGTCTCAATGAGGCTATGCGATCTGGCGCCGTTGCAGGTTACCCTGTGGAAGACGTTGAAGTTGATATTATCGATGGTTCATCCCACGATGTTGACTCCAATGAAAATGCCTTCAAGATGGCAGCAATCTTCGCTATGAAGAATGCATTCGCTAAGTGCGGTCCCGTACTTCTCGAGCCCATCATGAGAGTAGAAGTAAGTACACCTTCTGAAAACCAAGGTGACATCATGGGTGACCTCAATCGCCGCCGTTCCTCCGTCAACAGCATGGAGCACAAGGGCAATGATTGCATCCTTAACGCTAGCGTGCCTCTGGCAGAAATGTTCGGCTACTCCACCGACATTCGTACCCTTTCCAAGGGTCTCGCATCCTATTCCATGGAGCCCTCTCACTTCGAACAAGTACCACCAAACATCGCAGCGTCTGTTGTGAAGGAACGTGGTGGTAGCAAGTAAACAACTAATTATTACAATAATCTAAACAACCGCACGTTCATGCAAAGTCCAAAAATCCGCATTCGCCTCCGCGCATTCGATAGCCGCGCTATTGACCGATCCGCTTCTGAGATCGTCGAGACCGCCAAGCGCACGGGTGCCAAAGTCGCCGGGCCGATTCCATTGCCGACTCGTATCGAGAAGTTCTCAGTGAACCGCTCGGTCCATGTTAACAAGAAATCAGCTGACCAGTTCGAAATCCGTACCCACAAGCGTTTGCTCGATATCATCGAGCCAACATCCCGCACCGTGGAAGAGCTCAAAAAGCTCAACCTCCCTGCAGGCGTGGATATCACGATTAAGATCTAATCTGCCCATATTTTATAAACTCGAAACCTACTCAGATTAATTAACATGTCTTTAGGAATAATTGGTAAAAAAATTGGGATGACCCGCGTTTTCAATAAGGAAACCGGCGCCATGATCCCTGTTACCGTCATCGACGTTACAGGCAACACATTCGGCCAAGTAAAAACCATCGCTAACGATGGCTATACCGCAGTTCAAGTTGCTTTTGATGCCCAGAAAGAACACCGCCTCAGCAAGCCTGTCGCCGGTCACTTCAGAAAGCTTGGCATCGCTCCCGCAAAACTCATCAAGGAATTCCGTTTGGAAGCTTCCGAACTCCCCGCAGAAGGTGCTACGCACCCCGGTTGCGCCCTCTTCGCAGAAGGTGCCTGGGTTGACGTTATTGGTACCTCCAAGGGTAAGGGCTTCCAGGGTGTTATGCGCCGTCATAACTTCCACGGTTCTCCTCAAACCCATGGCTCCATGATGCATCGCCGTACTGGTGCTGTTGGTGCTTGTGCGACTCCTTCCCGCGTTTGGAAGGGTCAAAAGATGCCTGGTCATCAAGGCAACGTTCGTAAGACCGTGCAAAACCTCAAGGTTGTGCAAGTCCGCGAATCCGACAACGTAATCCTCGTTTCTGGTCCTGTACCAGGCTCACGTGGTTCATACGTCGTCGTCCGCCCGGCCAAGAAAAAAATCGGCAAATAAATATAACCGGGACTTCCCTTTGTGCTGTTAAAGAGCTTGCTCAACGACAAATCAAGGGGGAGGACCACTATAACGAACTAGGAAAACCTATCTATGTCCGCTACTGAATTCACAATTGAGGCTGCAACAGCCGCTAACATCACGACAGTGGGTGCCGAAAAGGGCAGCCAAGCTGTTCATGATTTGGTGACTGCTTATCGCGCCAACCGCCGTTCCGGCTCCGCCAACACGAAAACTCGTGGTGAAGTTGCAGGTTCAAACAAGAAAATCTACCGCCAAAAGGGTACGGGTAACGCCCGTCATGGTGACCATCAAAGCCCCATCTTCGTTGGTGGTGGTGTTGTCTTTGGTCCTCGCCCTCGCGACTACAGCCAAAAGGTTAACAAGAGCACGCGTAAGCTTGCCTTCCGCCGCGTCCTTGGTGACGTGATCAGCGGAGGTAAGGTTGTAACTACTCCTGCTTTTGCTGTTGAAGACGGTAAGACCAAGAGCTTCCTCACAGCCGTAGCAGCTATTGCTACTGGTAAGAAGGTGCTCATTATTGCCAACTCCTTCGATGAAATGACATTCCGCTCCGCACGCAACGTTTCTGATGTACGACTCATGTCCGCTGCTGAAGTTAACGTCGAGCAACTGCTCGGTGCTAAGTCTATCGTCTTCGTCGACTCCGCTATTGAAACAATCGCCACACGAACTAACTAATCATGAAAGATATCTATGACGTCATCAAGAGGCCTCGCGTTTCTGAAAAAGCCACGATCCAGCATGAACAGTCTGGCGTATTGGTGCTTGAAGTTGCTGTAAAAGCAAACAAGCTCGAAATCAAGCAGGCGATCCAAACAGCCTTCGGTAAGAAGGTTGCTAGTGTTCGCACCGCAAACTACGATGGTAAGGCCCGCCGCAAGCGCACAGCTGCAGCAGGTACCACCCCCGCATGGAAGAAGGCCTACGTCACCCTCGCAGAAGGTGAAAGCCTCGACCTTGTCTAATCTGATTGGAAACTATAATTAAGTAAGCTACTATGTCCCTTAAGTCATTCAAGCCTACCACCCCCTCCAACCGTTACAAGGTACTTCCTTCCTTTAACGAGATCACGAAGAGCCGCCCTGAGAAGTCACTTCTCGAGCCTCTTCACAGGAGCGGTGGCCGCAATAACAACGGTCGCATCACCACCCGCCACATCGGCGGTGGTCACAAGCGCCACTATCGTCTGGTCGACTTCCTTCGCAGGAAGACTGAACCAGCTACCGTAATCGGTATTGAGTATGATCCAAACCGTACTTGCCGTATCGCCCTCATCCAGTACACAGACGGCACCAAGAGTTACATCCTGGCACCCGTAGGTCTCACTGATGGCATGATCGTCCAAAGTGGTGACACCGTCGCTCCTAAGGTTGGTAACGCAATGCCTCTCAAGAATGTACCTCTTGGTACTGCTGTTCACAACATCGAAGTGCGCCCCGGCGCAGGTGGTAAAATTGCCCGCTCTGCTGGTCAACAAGCTATCCTTTCTAACCGCGATGGTGAATACGCTCTCATCAAGATGCCTTCTGGTGAAATCCGCAAGTTCCGCGTTGAGTGCAAATGCACCATCGGTCAGGTCGGTAATCCCCAGCACATGAACGAAGTATCCGGTAAAGCTGGTCGCTCTCGTTGGATGGGTATCCGTCCTACCGTCCGCGGTATGTGCATGAACCCTGTAGATCACCCGAATGGTGGTGGTGAAGGTAAGTCAAAGTCCGGTGGTGGTCGTCAGCACTTGAAGTCCCCATGGGGTCACGTCAAGGGTCAGAAGACACGCCGTCTGCGCAAGCCATCCGATGCTTTCATCGTACAGCGTCGCAAGTCCAAGTAATCTAACTCGAAACTCAATATAGTACAATGGGACGTTCCCTCAAAAAAGGACCCTTCGTAAGCCAGCCTCTTCTTAAGAAAGTAGATGCTCAGCTCGAAAACGGTGATCGCAAGCCTATCAAGACATGGAGCCGCGCCTCCATGGTGATTCCGGACTTCGTTGGTCTCACCTTCCTCGTTCACACCGGCAAAACATTTGCCACAGTGTACGTCACGGAAAACATGGTGGGCCACAAGCTCGGCGAATTTGCCCCTACACGCACCTTTAAGGCGCATGGTGGCATTGGCAAGAAGTAACCTATAATATCAACAAAATGAACCATGGCTAACCGTTGCGCCAGCACAACATTGCTACTCGCCGCCTTTATTGGCACGAGCGCAGTGCAGGGTGCTGACAACGGGGATCCTGGTGCGGAAGATCGCAAGATTGCCCAACTCGAAAGGCAACTGGCTGTTTTACGCGAAAGCTACACTCTGGCACGAACTGATGCCGATAGCGCCCGAAAGCAAGTTCGCGAAATACGCGAACGCTTAGAGGCACTTGGTGCAACAGGGCTAGGCGAGAGTGAAGAGCGACTCATCGAGACCGTCGCGCAGCTAGAAGCTGCACGAATCGAGCTCGAAACCCTCAAAAAGGGCGCTCTGAAGCTGTCCGAAGCTATTAACACTTATACAAAGAGTGTTTTAGTGGAAGACGCGCAAGCAGCACAGAACTTGGAAGCAGTCCTTAGAGAGCTAGATGTAGCTCTGGGCTACCGACAAGCACAGCAAGACGAGTTCGATGGTACGCTAAACGAGTCAACCGTCCTCAGTATCGATACTGAGTCGGGACTCATCGTCATCAACGCAGGCCGCGAGGCCAAGGTTGAAGTGGGCATGCCCATGGAAATCGCGCGTGGTGATCAAGCTATAGCCATCGCAATGGTGACCGACGTTCGAAAGAAGGTAGCAGGCCTACTGGTGCAAAAACATCTCAACCCCGCACTAACCATCAACGTCGGAGACCGAGTCTCCGTAAAAACCTCTGATTAAATTCTTCAACAAATACCAAACCATGGAAGTGAAAGCAGTATACAAAAACGCACGCATCTCTGCGAAGAAGATGCGTGACGTAGCCGCAGCCGTTCAAGGTATGTCTGTATCCCAGGCAACCGACGTGCTCAGCTACTCCCCAAAGAAGGGAGCCTATCTCCTCAACAAGACGCTAAAGTCCGCAGTGGGCAACGCCGAAAACAACAACGGACTTTCCGCTGATGATCTCGTGCTCAAGAGCGTCATGATCGATGAAGGTCCAACCTCTCGTCGCACAATGCCACGTGCTCGCGGTTCAGCTAATATGATCCGCAAGCGCACATCCCACATCACCATCATCCTCGCTAGTACCGAGGCATAACACAAACAAAGAACATAAGACTATGGGTCATAAAGTAAATCCGATCGGCTTCCGTCTCGCCGTGACCAAAGACTGGCGTTCCAAGTGGTATGCTACCGGCAAGGATTACGCCGCCAAGCTCCACGAGGATCTCCGCATCCGCAAGTTCATTAAGGACTACACCAACGGTCTCCAACGAGATTTTAAAGGTGCCACAGCTGCTATCTCACGCATCGTCGTAGAGCGCGCTTGGAACAGCGTACGTATTACCATCGCCACGGCTCGTCCAGGTCTCGTTATCGGGCCCAAGGGCAAGAACATCGAAGAGATGACCGCTGGACTTGTCAAGCTCTGCAATAATACGCAGGTAAAGCTCGACATCATGGAAATCCGCCAACCTGAGCTTGACGCTCAGCTCGTTGCCGAGAATATCGCAACACAGCTCGAACGCCGCGTAGCATTCCGCCGCGCAATGAAGCGTTCCGTGCAAGTTGCAATGGACTTTGGTGCCGATGGCATCCGTGTACGTTGCGCAGGCCGCCTCGGCGGTGCTGACATCGCTCGTGCTGAATGGTACCGCGAAGGCAAAGTGCCTCTTCAAACTCTCCGTGTCCCTATCGACTACGGTTTTGCTGAAGCAAACACACTCTACGGTATCATTGGTATCAAGTGCTGGATCAACAAGCGTCCTGAAGTTGCTAACGCAGCTCCTCAAGGTCGCCCACAGCGTCCACGCCGCGACTTCCGCAAAGGTAACCCTAACCAAAACTAATTAATAGAAGGAGAAAAAGACTATGCCTTTAATGCCTAAACGAATTAAGAATAATAACCGTAAGATGCACCGCGGCAACCGCGGCGGTAATGCAACGAGCGGAGATTATGTCGCCTTTGGTGATTTTGGTCTGCAAGTACTTGGCCGCGGCTGGGTAACTAACAACCAGATTGAAGCCTGCCGTATTGCTATCAACCGTTACCTGCGCCGTAAAGGTCGCGTGTACATCCGTATCTTCCCCCACAAATCATTCACACAGCGTCCCCCCGATACTCGTATGGGTAAGGGTAAAGGTGCCGTTGAAGGTTGGGTTGCTGTTTGCCGTCCTGGCAACATCATGTTCGAAGTTGGCGGCGTGACCGAATCACAAGCTCGTGAGGCACTTCGCCTTGCATCCAATAAGCTTGGTATTCGCACACGTTTCGTCTATCGCCAGGGTGTTACTCCCCAGGTCTAAAAATAACCGGGTGCTCCTCTGAGTTTCATTGGAGCATCCAATTCACCTGAATAGAAAACACAGATATGCCAATTAAAAAAGCTAAAGACTTCCGCGGTATGCCCGCAAAGGAACTCGCGGCCCACATCCGTGGTCTGCGCGAAGAATTCTTCACCCTGCGCGTCCAGCAGGCCACAGGCCTCTTGGAAAACAATCAACGCCTCCGTATCGTCCGTAAGGAGATTGCCTGCGCACTTACCGTGCAGACCGAAGGCTCCCTCGAACAAAACTAATCACGAACCTAAGGACTTATAATGACCGAAACTACTACGACAGAAAAGCCTCAGGGCCTTCGTAAGACCCGTATCGGTGTCGTCGTGTCCACAAAGATGGCCAAAACCATCGTTGTTGAATACGTCGCCCGTGTTCCCCATCCGATCTTCAAGAAGATTGTTAAGAAGAGCAAGAAATTCTATGCTCACGACGAACAAGAACTTGCTAAGGACGGCGACAAGGTACGCATCCGTGAAACACGCCCCCTTTCCGCGCTCAAGCGCTGGGAGCTTGTTGAAATAATCAAACACTAATCTCTGAAAGGACTATTTAATAATGCTCCAGATGGAATCCTCCGTTCAGGTCGCCGACAATACAGGCGCCCGCAGCGCCAAGATGATCAGCGTAATCGGTAAAGCTACCGACCAAGCTCACATTGGCGACATCATCACTATGCACATCCGTGAAGCCATTCCTACCGCTTCTATCAAGAAGGGTAGCGTGGTCAAGGCAGTGGTCGTGCGTACCGCAGCACCTATCCGTCGTGACGACGGTTCTGTACTGCGCTTCGACGGCAACGCCGTTGTATGCATCGACAAGGACAACAACCCCCGTGGTACTCGTATCTTTGGGCCTGTTGCTCGCGAACTCCGTGAAAAAGGTTTCATGAAGATCGTATCCTTGGCACCCGAAGTGCTGTAAAAAGTATTTGTTGAAGCAGGCTCCTTGTGAGCATACTGCCAAAGCACTTTAATTGGCTCATCTCCCCTGTGGAGATGGGTCAATTTTGTTATCTCAAATTGCCCGCACTTCCCTTTCCTCACTGCGCTTGCTTAGCGAGAGTGCAAAAAAGCGGCAAGCTTATAATCAAAGCGTAAGTGAAATGAGCTTTCTTGCATCATCATTCACTACATTATCCTCGGCAAGCTCGACTTGAGATGCCGTGATGAGAGCTCTATGTTCTGGAACTTCAATTTTGGCACCCTGCGTGGCCTTGAAGGTAACCCTTCAAGCAAACTTGAATCTATGCCGGGTAGCTTAGCTCGGAGCTCGCCACAGCTGCATCATTCAAGTTGGTGCACCCCTTGCGAGCTTCCTCTCAATCCCTGTAGAGGGTTTTATCCTGAGATTATCGACACCGCCCAGCGATACTAGTGGCTGTCTGTATTACAGCTATCTGAGAGCATAGAGCAGGGGGGCATTGTTAGCATCAAGCAACACGCTGAGGAGACTCATCTATGGAGGCAAGACGCTACAGGTGCCAAATACAACCTCGTCGCTGAGCTGCCAACCCAATTGGAAATATCATAGAGAAGCTCAGCCAGCACCTCATCATCAATCAAGATGAAACAACAGATTCTATCAAGCAAATATGGCGTATGAGAGATTGACTCCTTAACATTCAGAGAGCGCTTATCGCAACGTTAAATTGAAAGCCTCGATATAATGGGTCAATTTATCCTCATAGCAGGAGCCGCTCATTCAAACGTTTTTACTTCATCTATGCGGAGAGGAGATTCCAGCTCATCTCCAATCAATCTTAGAGATTAACATTTAGCTGTAAATGCATGATGGCGTGTGGAGTCAATCCACAGACCGCCTTGATGACTCGATCACTACCACATACAGATGCGAGCCATTAGCAACGATAGAGTCCTATGAAAAGTGGATGAGAATACTGCTAAATCGAGCATTGCTACGATAGCGTACGCCGCCTCACCGAGATCACACTCGTCGCTACAGACCGCCCTTTGAGACCAGCCGCGAGTGGGTCAAAGATACCCATGCTTGCATCCAGTGCTGCCGCACATACCTAGGCGCCGTAGCTCTGCTAATAAATAGCTGCGCTCGCCTTTATCACGCTAAGGAGCGCAATTCTCCAGCGTATGCGTAGATTGAGGCGGCTTTGATGGCTTATTCTCTGCAGAATGTCGCTCAGGGTGGTTTGCATGGATTTGAGTATTGCATTGTCAATTATTGCAAACGCTATTTTCTAATGCAAAGATTGTTGAGCTGCATTTTGGCGTGATTCGCTGAGGTGTGCATCAATTTAGGGAGTTTGTCAATGTACTGTGTGATTTGCTACGCATGAAGCATCTGATGCACTGGGGCTGCAAGCCTCCTGCTAGACGCTTAATCTATATGCTTGAAAAGATTAGGGATGCCACCTGTGAGCTGCAACGGATTGGGGTGACGATTATCAAATGGCTGGATCTGATGTCTGTAATGCTTTGGTTTGCAATCACTGCGGGCTTCTGCTGTGAGATGAAGTTGATCCAACGAAGAGCGTTTGGATTGAGAAATTTTGCAAATTACCACTTCAGTTGTTAGTGGAATGTGGGGTCTTAAAATATTGATGATAAAACGATTATTTTAATCAAATACCGAGATTTCAGCTAAAGGATTAGCTTTTAACTCTATGGAACTCATCAGTGCACAGTGTAAAATGCGCATAAATACTCAAGTTATTCAATGAATCATTTATAGCTTGAATAAGCATCAAGAAAGACTTTTCTCATATTTCTTGGGGCTTTCTTGATATTTAATCTTGAGATGTTGTAGTTTCTAGGAACTGTTAGTTAGTAATATGTGGGAATTAACTTCGCCGCTTTAAAATCGTGGCGGGAAATTAATTGCAACAAGAGCTTGACTAATCCCTCGATGAGTGTTAGTCTCCGCTAACACTCATCGAGGGATTAGTCAAGACTAACACTGAACTGGTGGGTATTGGGGCTGAGGCTTGAGAAGGGTCTGGACTCTATTTTAACTAGAAATAATAAAACAATGATTAAAAAATTATTATCGGTATGTGCCATTTCGGCATTGTGCGCAGGTGTCTTTAGCTCCTGCACGGAGAAGAAGTCTGAGGCGGCAATAGATGGCAAGCTCTCTCTTGTCACGACGACGACTTATACCGCGGATCTCGCTAGGGTGATTGCTGGTGACAAGGTGAATGTGACCAACCTATGCGGGCCTGGTGTTGATCCTCATACCTATGTTGCCACAGTCGGTGATGTGGCGGCGATAGAGAAGGCTGATGTGCTTGTCTACATAGGATTTGGTCTGGAAGCTCAGCTGGACAAAATCCTCACAGGGATGAAGAAGCGCGGTGCCAATGTTATTTGCTCCGCCGACTCTGTCCGCGCTCACAAGGTGATTGCTGTTGATGAAGATGGCGAGATGGTCAAGGATCCCCATATCTGGAATGATGTGACAATCTGGAGTGATGTTGCTGCTGGCTTTGCTGCCAAGATGTGCGAATATGACCCCGTCAACGCGGCGAGTTACAAGGCTAATTTAGCAGCTTACCAAAAGGAACTCGTCGAGCTCGATATCTATGTTAAGGCTCGTATGCAGGAGATTCCTGTTGGGTCGCGTGTGCTTATCACAGCCCACGATGCCTTCTCCTATATGGCAAAGGCCTATGGTATTGAAGTTGATGCTCTCCAAGGTCTGAGCACTGCTACAGAAGCAGGCACCAAGGATGTGATGAAGCTCACTGAGAAGATTTTAGCAAAGAGGATTAAGGCTATCTTTGTCGAGAATATCGCGAACCCTGATACCATGCAATCTCTCATCCAAGCTGTTCAGGCCAAGGGCGGCGATGTGAAGATGGGCGGTGAGCTTTACTCTGACGCATTGGGTGATGAGGCCTCAGGTCGTGATACCTATATCAAGGTGATTAAGGGTAATGCTCAACTTATTGTCGAGGCGCTCAAGTAAATAATCTGAAAGTGAATCTATAATGGACGCAAGTATATACTCTGCTGTAGAAGTCGAGGATCTGACTGTCGCTTACAACTCCAAGCCCGTGTTATGGGACGTGGATTTGAAAATTCCTAAGGGAGAGTTGATGGCAATTGTTGGCCCTAATGGGGCAGGCAAATCAACCCTTATCAAGGTATTGCTCGGCTTGATTAAGCCTGTGAGCGGCCGTTACAGCTTCCCTGATTATCAAAATTGTAGCCTCAAGGAGCTCAAGCGTCATATCGGCTACGTTCCTCAGAGTAGTAGCGTAGATTGGGATTTTCCCGCTACTGTCTTTGATGTGGTCCTCATGGGTACCTATGGGAAGCTTGGCTGGATCAAGCGGCCTGGCAAGAGGGAGTATGAGCTTACTCGCTCGGTGATTGAGCAAGTGGGAATGTCTCAGTTTATGGATCGCCAGATTAGCCAGCTTTCAGGCGGTCAGCAGCAGCGCGCCTTCTTAGCACGCGCCCTTGCACAGGAGGCTGATATTTACTTTATGGATGAGCCTTTTGCAGGTGTTGATGCGATGACTGAAAAGGCCATTGTCGTCCTACTCAAGGGGCTCAAAGCGCAGGGGAAGACTGTGATTGCCGTGCACCATGATTTGCAAACAGTTGCTGAGTACTTTGACTGGGTGACCCTGCTTAATCTTAAGATTATCGCATCAGGTCCTGTGGATGAGACGTTCACCGATACGAATATTACTCAAGCTTACCGTGGTGGGTTGCTTAATTCAAAGTTCTAATCAATTGCTATTCTTATTTTATGTTCGATAGTTTATACGAGCTAATCTCCAACTACACCTATCAGACTGTTGCTCTAGGCTCTCTGCTGCTTGGGCTGATTAGTGGGGTGATTGGCAGCTTCACCTACTTACAACGACAGGGGCTTTTGGGGGATGGTATCTCCCACTCTACCTTGCCCGGTATCGCCATTGTCTTTATGCTCTGGCAGAGTAAGAATAACGCGTTGCTGCTGATTGGTGCTGCCATCGCGGGGCTGCTCGCCATGATGTTTGTTCTCAATATTGTCAAGTACACAAGGGTGAAATTTGATGCGTCGCTCGCTCTCGTTCTGTCTGTTTTCTTTGGCCTCGGGATGGTTTGCATGACCTATGTGCAGAATATGCCTAATGCTAGCCAAGCTGGTCTTACGAGCTTCATCCTTGGTCAGGCTGCTACCATGCTGCGAAGTGATCTTTACTTCATGCTTATCTGTGCGCTTATCGTCCTGAGCCTTGCTATGCTCTATTGGAAGGAGTTTCAGCTCTTCATCTTTGACCGTGACTTTGCTCAGAGCTCAGGCTACTCTACTTCTTTAATTAATGGGATTCTCGCGTGTATGATTGTCATGGGTATCATTGTGGGGCTTCAGACGGTAGGTGCTATTCTTATGTGTGCTATGCTTATCTCCCCAGCTGCCGCTGCGCGACAGTGGACAGATAAATTCCCTAGCATGGTTATTCTCTCTGCTCTCTTTGCCTCCATCTCTGGCTTGATTGGTACAAGCATCAGCTCGCTAGTAACGCAAATGCCAACTGGCCCATCTATTGTTATTATCATCAATAGTCTGGTCATTGTTAGTATGCTCATCGCCCCGCGACGCGGCCTTATTGCTAAGGTTTGTCAACGTCGCCAAAATCGTATTAATTTTAACAAGAAAAGCTTAGAAAATGTCCTCGGGAATTGAAATCCAACTTATTGCTATCATCGTCGCGCTCTCCTGCGTGCTGCCGGGTGTCTTCTTGGTTCTGCGTCGTCTCTCGATGCTTGTTGAGTCCATCACCCACACTATTCTGCTGGGTATCGTGCTCGCCTTTCTGATTACTCATGACCTCAACTCCCCCTTCCTTATTATTGGTGCCGCTCTCGTGGGGGTGTTGACCTCTTGGCTCACGGAGCTGTTGTCTAAAAGTAGATTGCTTTCTCATGATGCTTGTACAGGTGTTGTCTTTACGCTGCTTTTCTCCATTGCTGTTATTCTTCTTTCTAAGTTTGCTAGCAAGGTGCACCTCTGCACGGATGCTGTATTCATGGGTGAACTCGCATTTGCTCCCTTAAATCGGCTTCTAGTGAGTGGCTATGATTTGGGGCCTGTCGCGCTCTACGTCTCTGGAGTCATCCTGCTTGTTAACTTGTTCATTGTCGTTTTATTCTTTAAGGAGCTCAAGCTTGCTACCTTTGATCCCATGCTTGCTTCTGTCCTAGGGCTCTCGCCTGTGGTGATGCATTACTTGCTTATGACGATCGTCTCTGTGACGGCGGTTGGCTCCTTCCAGTCCATTGGTTCTATTCTTGTGATTGCATTTATGATTGGGCCTCCTGTGACGGCCTATCTCCTCACCGATAATCTCAAGCATATGATATTAATTAGTGCTGGGGGCGCTATACTCAACAGTATCTTGGGCTATCACTTTGCTCATATGCTAGATGTTTCTCTTGCTGGGAGTATGTCTTGTATGATAGGGGTGAGTTTCTTGCTTGTGTTTATCTTTGCTCCGCAGCGCGGCATGCTTAGTATGAATCGTCGCCGTAGGAGGCAGAAGCTCGAATTTGCCAAATCAACGCTCCTCTTTCACCTCTACAACCACGAGCCACGAGTCGAGAGGGAGCAAAGTATTGCCCGGCAGCTTAACTGGTCGGCTGAGTTTAGCCTTCTCGTATTACAGATTCTTAAGAAGGAGGATAAGCTGCGTATTAGCGCGGATGGTGTGCGCCTGAGCCCTATGGGCTATGAGCAGCTCAAGCAAGATCAGCAAGCTATCTTTAATCGTCTTTGAGTGATATGACGATTATCAAAAAAATCCCCGCTGCATATGCCGCGGGGATTTTTTTGATAAAAGAGGGGAGGGGAGATTAAAGCTCATCGCGCAGCAGGTCGAGAATCTCCTGATGCACCTCTTGGATACTGCCGTCGGCCTCCACGCGATGCAGCCAAGGCATATCCATTTTGGAGTAAACCTCATTCACCTTTGCAAGGAAATCCTCAATCTCAAAGGCGTCGCGAGCCAAGCCGCGCTTGTTGACGCGGTCTCGCGAGTCATCTAGCGAGATATGCAGCCAAAGGGCTATATCGGGAATCGGGGCAAAGGATTCGTTGAGCTCTCGGATTTGCTCCACATCAGCACCGCTTGCTCCCTGATAAGCCATCATGGAGATGTAGTAGCGATCTAGCAAGACCCACTTGCCTGATGCGAGGGCGGGCTCAATGAGCTGACGCACGTGCTCGCGGCGATCTTGGAGGAGGCAGTCAATCTCATCCTCCATGCTCAGACGCTGGTTGGCCGTGGCCGCTTCACGCACGCGCATGCCCCACTCTCCGCGAGTGGGCTCAAAGCTACTGACCACCTCAATACCCAACGAGCTAAGTTGTTGGGAGAGGAGTTGGATCTGTGTGCTTTTGCCTGTGCCGTCAATGCCTTCAAAGACAATGAGGCGGCCGCGTTGTGGGGATGAGTATTGCTCTTGCATAGTGGGGTGTGCGGGATGGTAAGTCCTTGAGGCATGTTAGCATAAGGGGGCAGGGGCTGCAAGCCTTTTTGAAGGGATGCACATGCTTGTGGGGCTGTCGTTAGCTTGACTACGGGTGGTGACGATGGCAAAGTGCGTGGCTTTGTTCTATACCTGCTGCTTGGCTGCTTGTTCTGGCTTTTCTCTCATGCCTTTAGGCTTGATTTCCTTTTTCCTTTGCCCTACAATAAACACCAGTTATGTCCGATCGTAAATTTCCTTTCCCCTTCGACAAGTTCGAGTCCAAATGGCAACGCATTTGGGATGATGAGAAAACATTCAAGGTAAGCAATCCTGGTGAGCCAGGCTTTGATGCTAGCAAGCCCAAGTACTACGTACTTGATATGTTCCCCTATCCCAGTGGCTCAGGCCTCCACGTCGGTCATCCTGAGGGCTATACCGCTACGGATATTGTTGCTCGCTACAAGCGTCAGATGGGCTTCAATGTGCTCCACCCCATGGGCTGGGACTCCTTTGGCCTGCCAGCTGAGCAGTACGCTATCAAGACGGGGCAACATCCCACCGTTACGACCAACGCGAATATTGATACCTTCCGCCGCCAGCTCAAGATGTTGGGCTTCTCCTATGACTGGGATCGTGAGGTGGCTACCACCGATCCTAAGTATGTCCGTTGGACTCAGTGGATTTTCCTCAAACTCTACAACAGCTACTATAATACGGAGCTGCAAAAGGCCCGCCCAATTGAGGAGCTCGAGGCTCAGGGTCTTAGCCGTGAGGATATCGACAATCAACGCCTCGCCTACGTGGCTGATGGCATGGTGAACTGGTCGCCCGATATGGGCACCGTGCTCGCTAATGAGGAGGCTGACGAGTGGCGCGATAAGGGTCATATCGTTGAGCGTCGCAAGCTGCGCCAGTGGATGCTGCGCATCACCGCCTATGCTGAGCGTCTGATTGATGAGCTTGAGCCTCTTGATTGGCCAGAGGGTATCAAGTTGCTCCAGCGTAACTGGATTGGTAAATCCCAAGGTGCTGAGGTGATCTTTGACTGCCAAGGCCATGATATCGTGGTCTACACCACGCGTCCCGACACTCTCTTTGGCGCCACTTACATGGTGCTGGCTCCTGAGCATGATCTCGTGGATCAAATCTCTACCCCAGAGCAAAAGGAAGCAATCGCTGCTTACCAAGAATCCTGCGCTTCTAAGAGCGATCTTGAGCGCACGGAGCTGAGCAAGGATAAGACTGGTGTCTTCACTGGTGCCTACGCTACCAACCCTGTTAACGGCAAGCTGATTCCTATCTGGATTGCTGACTACGTGATGACTGGCTACGGCACAGGTGCCATCATGGCCGTTCCTGCTCATGATAGCCGCGACTTTGAGTTTGCAAGCAAGTTTGAGCTTCCTATCATCCAAGTGGTGGCTCCTGACAAGGCTGATACCCCATGGAAGGACTTTGTCGGCTATGACGGTACGATGGTCAACTCCGATTATCTCGATGGACTGAGCGTCACCGCAGCCAAGGCTGCGATGATTACATGGCTTGGTGAGAATGGAGTAGGTCAAGGCAAGACGAACTACAAGTTGCGTGACTGGCTCTTCTCCCGTCAGCGCTACTGGGGTGAGCCCTTCCCAATCGTGTGGAACCAAAAGGATGGCAATCATTACGCCATTTCCGAGTCTGAGTTGCCTCTGCTGCAACCTGAGATGGAGGACTTCCAACCCTCAGGTGACCCCCGCGGTCCTCTGGTCAAGGCGACTGAATGGATTAACTACAGCGAGTACTGCACCCGCGAGACCAACACCATGCCCCAGTGGGCTGGCTCATGCTGGTATTACCTGCGCTACCTCGACCCCAACAACGAGGAGCAATTTGTTGCCCCTGAGATTCAGAACTACTGGATGGACGGCGGAGTTGACCTCTATGTGGGTGGTACCGAGCACGCTGTGCTCCACCTCCTCTACGCGCGCTTCTGGCACAAGGTGCTCTTTGATTACGGTCTTGTGAGCGCTCCTGAGCCCTTCTACAAGCTTGTCAATCAAGGGCTCATCCTCGGTGCTGATAATCAAAAGATGAGCAAGAGCCGCGGCAACGTCGTCAATCCTGATGATATTGTTTGCGAGTACGGCTCTGACTCTCTGCGTCTCTACGAGATGTTCATGGGTCCTCTCAAGGAGGTCAAGCCATGGCAGACCAAGGGTGTGGAGGGCGTGAGCCGCTTCCTTGCTCGCGTCTGGCGTGTCGCGATGATGGAGAATCAAGCGGGTGAATGGGTGATCAACAGCAAGTTGAGCGCCGAAGAACCTGCAGGTCTCAGCCCTGTGCGCAAGGAAGTGCACAAGACAATCAAGAAGGTTGGTGAGGATATTGAGAGCCTCAGTTTCAACACGGCTATTGCTAAGATGATGGAATGCACCAACACCATGACTGCTGCGGATAGCGTCTGCGTCTCTGATTATGTGCTCTTGCTGCGCGCCCTCAATCCCTTTGCTCCGCATCTTGCGGAGGAGCTCTATAGCATTCTTGCGGCAGCTTACCCAGAGCTGGAGCAAGTGCAGATTAGCGCCATGAGCTGGCCTTCCTACAATGCTGAGTTCCTCATCGAGAATGAGAAGGAAATTGTCATCCAAGTTAACGGCAAGCTGCGTGATAAGCTCATGCTGCCCGTGGACATCAGCCGTGAGGACGCAGAAGCGCTCGCTCTGGCAAGTGCCCGTGTGCAAGAGTTCGTCGCAGGCTTGACCATCCGCAAGGTTGTTGTTGTACCTGGTCGCCTCGTCAATATCGTGGCAAACTAAGTAGAGCTCACAAAGCGAAGATTAAAATCAGGGCGACACCTCGTAGGAGGTGTCGCCCTATTTGATTGGCTTTGCTCGGTCTGGGGAGCTCTGTCCTGATAGGTCTCAAGGGGGGGGTCCCTTGAGGGATGCATGGCTTAGAGCGCGTTGATAGCACTCATGATTTGCTCGCTTAGTGGGGCGCATCCTGCTGCAGCAGCGCAGCTGTTGAGTTGGCTGATGTTGCGAGCGCCAATGAGGACGCTGCTTACTTCTTCTCGCTGTAGTAGCCAGCGCAGGGAGAGCTCGGTGAGGCTGATGTCTGCTTGCTTGGCAATTTCATTGAGTTTGAGTATGTAGGCATGGTTGCTTGAGACTTGCGCCTCATTGAGGAAGGGGCTGTCGTTGCGCTTGGCACGAGAGTCCTCATTCATCCCCTCAAGGTATTTGCCTGTGAGTTGTCCTTGAGCGAGTGGTGAGAAGACAATGCTGCCGAGTTGCTCCTCGCGTAGGGTTGCGAGGCCTTCTTCCTCACAGCTGCGATCGAGCAGGTTGTAGCGGAATTGGTGGATGAGGCAGGGGATGCGTTCTTCTCGCAGGAGTGCGCAGGCTTGCTTGAGCAGGGCTGGTGGATACTTGCTAAGTCCGATGTAGAGGGCTTTGCCGCTGCGCACGGCTTGCACGAGGGCGCTGACGGTCTCCTCGATAGGGGTGTCAGGGTCGGGGCGGTGTGAGTAGAAGATGTCAACGTAGTCGAGGCGCATGCGCTTGAGGCTTTGGTCGAGGCTGGCAGTGAGGTGTTTTTTGCTGCCCCAGTCACCGTAGGGGCCTTCCCACATGAGGTGTCCGGCCTTGGTACTGATGAGGAGGCTGTCTCGCTGGGCTGCAAATTGTTCGCTCATGAGGCGGCCAAAGGTCTCCTCTGCGCTGCCGGGGGGTGGGCCGTAGTTGTTGGCTAGGTCGAGGTGGCAGATGCCAAGATCGATGCTGCGGCTGATGAGCTCGCGTGCGTTGCTGTAGTTGTCGGCGGTGCTAAAGTTGTGCCAGAGGCCAAGGGAGATTTCAGGGAGGAGGATGCCGCTCTTGCCGCAACGTCTGTAGTTCATGCTCATGTTAAAAAAAAGGGGCTGGGGTTAGATGAGCTCCGCGCGGAGGGTTGTTTCACCTATTTTGATGGTCATGCCGTCGTAGAGGGGGATTTGCTCGTCGTGGGGGGTGATGCGTCGATTCTCGATGAAGGTGCCGTTGGTGCTGCCATTGTCGCAGAGGCAGATTCCATCACCACCCAGGGAGAGGATGATGTGGGCGCGTGAGACTCCCTCATCGGGGATGATGATTTGCGCGTGCTTGGGGTCGCGGCCGATGCTGATGCTGCCGTTTTGTATGATGTCGCGGATGAGGATGCGGGATTGCCAAGGTTCACCTGAGGGGAGGAGTCCGTAGATGCGCAGCTGGTCTTGGTTTTTGGTGATGCGCGAGATGCTCCGGGCTGCTTGTTCTTGCAGTTGATGGTTGTGATTGGTGTCGGCTGGGGGGATGCCCGCGCCAAGGTTCCATTTGCGGCGAAGGGGGTCGAGGCTGCGTAGGCTGCGCAGGATGACTTGGGGCAGGGGGGAGTTGTTTTCCTCAACTTGGGCAATTTTGCTCTTAAAGAGGAGTTGGCTCTGTCCTGAGGGCTGTTCTTGTCCGAGCTTGGCGATTTGCTGCCGGATGCTGCTCAGTTCCTGCTCAAGCTTGTTTTTACTCTCGTTGAGTTCGCGGATGCTCTTGCTGGGTGCTAGAGCTGGATGCTGGTGGGGGTTGAGCGTCTCCATGTTTTGATTCTACTTGCTGATGTATGGCTTGGCAATGTTTATTTGCGCCACTGGCTTTAGAGTTGTACCGTGATGCGCGGGGTGATGATGCAGCGGCGGTGCGTGCCGGGCTCGACATGGCTGCGCGGCCAGACGATGCAGTCGGTGAGGCGGGTGTCTGCGGGGATGTGGCTGTCTTTGCCGATGACGCTCTCATCGCAGATTTTGCTGCTCGGGTGGATTTGGGCGCTGGAGTGGATGCGCTCGCGTGAGTTGAGCTCGAGGATGGCCTCAAGGTATTGCTCGGGGTTGCCTATCTCATGCCAGTTGGGCCAGTCGTAGACGACGCCTCCGACTTTGCCTTGGCGGATGAGTTCTATCCAGATGGGGACGATAGAGAAATGATCCTCTTTGGGGAAGAGCTCAGCAATGCTGGGGTTAATGATGTAGATGCCGGTAAATTGGTAGCTGCCAGTATCGATGCCTAGTGCGTGGCGGATGTCGATGATTTGCCCGCTCTGGGGGTCGAATCCGACGTTGCGCTTGCCGTCGCAGCTGCGTAGGGCGAGGGTGATGAGATTGCCACTCTGTTGGTGTTTTTGGAGGAGTTCAGCGACGGGGATGTCACTGAGGATGTCTCCGTTGTGGATGATGAGGGGCTCATCGAGGTTGATGAGGGGGAGGATTTTCTTGATGCCTCCGCCTGAGTCGAGAGCGCTCTCCTCATGGCTGAGTACGACGGGGCAGTCGCGGTACGTCTCCTTGGGGAAGGCGCGCTCCCAGAGGTAGTCGTGCTGGGAGATGTTGACGATGAAACTGCGTACGCCTGCTTCGTAGTGCCTGTCCATGATGTGTTGGACGAGGGGCTTTTGGAAGATGGGCATGAGGGGCTTGGGCAGGATGAGGCTCAGGGGGGCGAGGCGGCTGCCAAGGCCTGCTCCGAGGATGAAGCTTTGCATGGTTGTGGGTGCTTGAGTGGGGGGGGGCTGGGGTTACCAGAGTCCGGGGAGGTTGAGTGCGATGGCGAAGATGCCCATGATGAGGTTGGCGACTGCATGGTAGCAGATCACTGGGCTAATGCGGCGCGTGTAGACGCAGAGGGCGTAGGCGATGCTGCCAAAGATGAGTGCTCCTGCGTAGTCTTGGGGGCGGTGGATGATCATGAATCCACCGCAGGTGACAAGGTAGCCGATCCATGAGGGGCTGCCGATGGGGACGCTCTGGGGGGCCTCGGGCTTGATGCAGTAGCGCATGAGCCAGCCGCGCCAGAAGAATTCCTCGACAACGGCGACGACGACAACGGCGCGCAGAAAACGCAGGATGTATTGGAGGTAGTAGGCGCTGCCCTGATCCCCAAAGATACGACCGGGGTCAAATCCGGTGGAGGCGTCAACCCAGCCTAAGAGGTAGGGGATGAGCCAGATGCCGATGCCGGGGATGCCGAGTGCGGCTCCGATGAGGCAGCTCCTCCACTCCCAGTCCCACGGGATGCGCTTGCGGCGCATCCAGATGTAGCCACCGCAGATGATGGTTTGCAGGGGGTAGATAACGAGGCTGATATCTCGCTGCCACCAAGGGGCGCTAGGGTGGTCCCACTGCAAGCCTTCCCCAAATACGAGGGGGAGGCTGAGTAGTAGGAAGATGATGAGTGGGAGCGCGTAGTTGCGGAAGAGCTCGCTCTCATCACTTTGTTCGCAGCTCATCGTGCAGGGGCTCATTAGCTCTGGTTTTTATCAAGCTTGTCGCAGTAGCGCGCCATGAGCTCACTGGCTTTCTCCAGTTGATTGAAGCTTGTGGCGTAGCAGCAGCGCAGGTAGCCCTCACCGCTGGTGCCAAAGGCGGTGCCGGGGACGGCTGCGACGCGGGCGTCCTTGAGTAGCCCGAGGGCAAATTCTGCGGAGCTCATGCCAAAGCGCTTGACGCTGGGGAAGGTGTAGAATGCGCCACCGGGCAGATGGCAGTCGAGTCCCATGTTGTTGAGTTGCTTGACGAGGTAGTCGCGGCGCATGTGGTAGCTATCGCGCATCTCAAGCATGGCGGGGGTGCCGTTGATGAGTGCCTCGATGCCTGCCTCTTGTGAGGTGATGGTGGGGCAGATCATGGCGTAGGAGTGGATCTTGCACATCATGTCGATGAGCTCCTTGGGGCCGCAGGCGTAGCCGAGGCGGAAGCCTGTCATGGCAAATGCCTTGGAGAATCCGTGCAGCAGCAGTGTGCGCTCTTTCATCCCTGGGAGGGCGGCGATGCTGGTGTGGGCGATTCCGTCGTAGCGCAGCTCTGAGTAGATTTCATCGGTGATGACGATGAGGTTGTGCTTGATGCAGATGGCTGCAATTTCCTTGAGGGTCTCTAGTGGTGCGATGGATCCCGTGGGGTTGGTGGGGAAGTTGATCATGAGCACCTTGGTTCGTGGGGTGATGGCGGCCTCAAGCTTGGCTGGGTTGAGCGAAAAGAGGTCATCAATGCTGGTCTCTACGGGGCAGGCAATACCGTCTGCGAGGACGATGCTGGGGCTGTAGCTCACGTAGCAGGGCTCGTGATAGAGTACTTCATCACCGGGGTTGAGCAGGGCGCGCAGGGCGAGGTCGATGGCCTCGCTGACACCCACTGTTGGTAAAATCTCATCAACGGGGTTGTAGGCGATGCCAAAGAAGTTGCCTACGTAGTCGGCAACCGCGTTGCGCAGGGTCTCGAGCCCCATGTTGCTGGTGTAGGATGTGTGCCCCTTCTCCAATGAGAAGATGGCGGCCTCGCGGATGTTCCAAGGTGTGACAAAGTCGGGCTCGCCAACGCCTAGCGAGATGATGTCCTTGCTGCCGATGACTAGGTCGAAGAATTCGCGGATGCCCGAGCGTGGGATGTCGTTGACTTTCTTGCTGAGAATTTGGTTCCAGTTCATGATGTAGCTGTCGTGTAAGGTCGCTTAGGGTGTGATGATGAGTCGTTCGATGTTGTTCTCGCACTCGGTGAGGAGACCGTCTTTCTTGTAGGTCTTGAGGCGGAAGTGGGTGGAGGTGCTGATGACGCCATCGAGGCTGGAGAGCTTCTCGCTAACGAAGCGCGCGACTGCGGGCAGGGTGCGGGACTCCATGAGAATAAGCAGGTCGTAGCCTCCGGAGATGAGGTAGCAACTCTTCACCTCGTCAAAGCGTGCGATGCGTGTGGCAATTTTGTTGAAGCCGCCGCCGCGCTCAGGTGTGCAGCGTACCTCGATAAAGGCGGCTACGCGGCTCTCGTTATCATCGTTGGTGATGGTTTGGTAGCCGATGATGCGGCCATCTTGCTCAAATTTCTTGCGGGCGGCTTCGACATCAGAGACCGTGGCTCCGAGGCGGTTGGCCAGCTGCTCATCGCTCAGGCGAGCATCTTCCTTGAGTAATTTGAGGAGGTTTTCCGTGTTCATAATGCTGGATATTCTAGCTTTTAAGGGGGCGATGTCAAGCTCATAAGTGGGGAGGGAGCTCGAAAGTAGTGGACAGGGGCGCGTTAAGCTGCTATATATGGGCTTGATGAATGTCCTGAGTGCTTTTCTTTGCCTGACACTGATGTCGATGCTGCTTGCTGGGCAGGAGCCTGATCATGATCCTTGCCCCGATATGGGGATGGCTCATGCGGCGGCTCTCTATTCTCAGGCGCGAACAATTTTAGAGGATAAGACGATTACTGATGTGGCGTCTGTGCCTTTCTTGCTTGAGTCATCGGCGGCCTCGGGTTATGCGTCTGCGGAGTTGCTGTTGCTTGATTTGTGGGAGGGACGCTACAAGGGCGTTGATGCGGACTATGCCAAGGCGAATGAGCTGGCGCTAAAGATTGCGGATTATCCCCTGACGGCAGATTGCTCTCTGGCGCAGTGGGATGCTCAGTCTGAGGCTATCTTTCGCCGTGCGCTTTATCTTGAGAATGGCTATGGGGTGGAAGCCTCGCCTGCCGAGGCCTTTGTCTGGATGGCGCGCGCGGCTGAGACGGGGATGCCGCAAGCGCAGTGCGAGTTGGCTCGCTATTATATGAAGGGGCTGGGCGTGAAGCAGGATTATATCAAGGCGCTCCGCATGCTCAAGGCTCTGACAAAGAGGGCGCCCAAGACGCCTCGTCTCTATTTTTATCTCGGCTACATGTGTGAGCGCGGTATGGGGCTTAGTCGTCCTCGTCGCTTCTGGGCCGCGCAGCTTTATCAGGCTGGTGTGTTGCAGGGTGATGCTCAGGCGACAAATAATCTGGGCTCCCTCTATGAGCGAGGTCTGGGTCTGGAGAAGGATGTTGATGCGGCAATGCGTTTTTATCGCCGCGCTGCCCTGCAGGGAGACAAGGATGCGGCGGTGAATATGCAGCGTCTGGCCTGGTCCACGGGGGATGATGCAACTCAGGATGCCATCCCTGAAGTTCCTGCGCGCCTGCGTCTGGGGCGTGCGGCGCTGCGCTTGATTGATTTTATGCCTGTGGCGCCTCCACTCTCTGATCATATTCGCCGGGCGGTGCAGAGGATGGAGAAGGAGTTGCTTTAATGGAGATGCTGGCTGCGGCTGATGCGCTCAGGCGGGTCTCGCTGGAGCTGGGCTTCTCCGCCTGTGGTGTGGCTGATGCCGCCGCGGCTCAGGGTGATACCCTGCGCGACTGGCTCGCTTCGGGGGCTCATGCTGGCATGGGCTGGATGGAGTCTCATCTCGAGGCTCGTCTTAATCCAGAGTTGCTGCTCCCGGGGGTGAAGCGCGTGGTGATGCTCAGCTATGAGTACAGCCGTGAGGATGCTCGGCGTGAGCAGGGGCGTATTGCCCGATATGCTCAGGGGCAGGATTATCATCGTCTCCTTGCTCCTAAGCTGGCTGATTTGGATGAGCTCTTGCAGGTTTTTGGTGGTGTGCAGCGCGGCTTTGCGGACTCGGGTCCTGTAAGTGAGCGTTTTTTTGCGCAGCAGGCTGGTCTAGGTTGGCTGGGTCGCCATGGGCTGCTTGTTCGCCCCAAGTTGGGCTCTTACTGTGTGCTCGCCTGCCTGCTCACGACGCTTGAGTTGCCGCTTGATGCGCCAATGCCCAATCGCTGTGGCAGCTGCCACAGCTGCGAGCAGTCCTGCCCGACAGCCGCGCTGGCTGATGGGCTCTGTGATGCGCGTCGTTGTCTCTCCTACTGGACGATTGAGGCCAAGGAGGCGATGCCTGCGGATGTGCAGGCTGTGGCTGGTGATAGGCTCTTTGGCTGCGATATCTGTCAGGAGGCCTGCCCTTGGAATGGGGCGGTGGCTCCTACACTGGATGCGCGTATGCTGATGCCTGATACGCTTGCCTCAATGCCCTTAGCTGAGTTTTCCTCGATGAGTGAGGCTGATTTTGAGCGATATTTTGCAGGCTCTGCGCTGCGACGCGCGGGCCTAGATCGTCTCAGGGAGCGCGCGCGGCAGATTGAGGAGTGAGATGACATTAATGCCAGCTTGCCAAGGGGCTCAAGCTGTGCTAGGATGTGCCTATGATAACTGTGAGTACGCTCAATCTCATTATAGCCCAGTATGGCGGACATCATGTTAGCTCGGATTCCGGGATTGGCATGGGCGGCATGGGCATGATGTTTGGGGGTACGAGTATACTAGGTCTGGTGCTAGTTGGTGCTATTGCTCTGATTGGCTATGCGGTGCAGTCCCGTCTCAAGTCGGTGATGACGCACTATTCTCAAGATGCCGCCCCCGTGACTGGCGCTGAGGTGGCAAAGCGTATGCTGCGTGATGCTGGTATCAATGACGTGCAGGTGATTAGCACACCCGGTCAACTCACCGACCACTATAACCCTAGCGATCGCACGGTCAATCTCAGTGAGATGGTCTATGCTGAGGCCTCCATCTCTGCGATGGCTGTGGCGGCTCACGAGTGCGGTCATGCACTCCAGCACGCCCAAGGCTATGCTTGGATTGGTCTGCGCTCTAGCTTGGTGCCGATGGTGAATGTTGGCTCGCATCTCGGGCAGGTGGTACTTACAATAGGTCTGATTTTGGCGGCTATAGGCTCAAGCACAACGGTGGCTTGGGTGGGGCTTGCTCTCTTTGCTACCACGACTTTATTTGCGCTGGTGACGCTGCCGGTCGAGTTTGACGCCTCACGCCGTGCGCTGGCTTGGTTGGATCGATCCGGTCTGCTCAATTCGCGCATGCAGCAGGGGGCAGGTACAGCTCTGCACTGGGCTGCGATGACTTATGTGGTGGCGGCTCTCTCCTCAATAGCGATGCTGGCTTATTATGCAATGATTATTTTGAGCCGATCTGGCGATAGACGCTGATGAATCGAACAGGTTTGACAGAGATGGTGCGCTGCGCGCTTGGAGGGACAGCTACAACGATGGCTGCCTCTCTCTCCATTGAGGCCGTCTTGCGTGCGATGCGCGATGGTCTGTGGGAGGATGGCTCTGTCAAGTTGGCCGGCTTTGGCTCCTTCACGCTCAAGCAGAGCCCTGCTCGCCGCGTGCTTAACCCCCGAACTGCTGCTGAGTGCATTGTGCCTGCTAGGCGCGTGCTGCGCTTCAAAGCCTCCCCTCAGCATCGCTATACTGACTAAACACCATGATGCGTCACCTCTTATCTCTGCCGTTGCGACTTAGCCTCCTCTCTCTAGGCTCGCTCCTCCTTGTCTCCTGCGATGATGCCGATGATGATAGCAAGGGTCGCGCTGCGCGCTTTACAACCTCGACCAAGGCAGCCCCCAACCCACAGCGCGACTCGCTAGAGTCACTGCTGCGCGACGATACACTCCCGTCCCCAGACTCGGAGACGGGTGCACAGTTTGATCTCTACAGCGAGTATCAGGGTGAGGATGTCGGTCAGGTGACAGGTGTCTCAGGCCGTAGCTTGCTGCTCTGCTTTACCTCCCCATGGTGCGAGCACTCCCTTGCGATGAAAAAATCCCTCAAGCAGCTCGCTCAGAGTGAGCAGGGGCGCGTGCAGGTGGTGATTGTAGATGCGGATAAGTATCTTAACCTCGCTGAGCGTTACGAGCTTAGCAAGGTGCCAACAACTTTGCTCTATGTCGAGGGCGTGCGTCTGCGCCGCCTTGAGGGAGCACACACGCGTGCGGAGATGCAAGACTTCCTGAGCAAGACTCTCAGCATGGACAACGCTTCAACTAAATAAGGAATAAATATATATGCGATTTTTAACAGGATTACAACCCAGCGGACAACTTCATATCGGTAACTACTTTGGCGCGATTAAGCCAGCCGTGGAGTTGCAGGAGAAGGGCGAGGGTTACTACTTCATCGCCAACTACCATGCGATGACCACGATGACGGATGCAGCTAGCCTGCGTGAGAACACGCATGCGCTGGCGGTGGACTTTCTCGCCTGTGGTCTCGACCCCGAGAAATCTGTTTTTTGGGTGCAGTCCGATATCCCCGAGGTCAATGAGCTCTCATGGATTCTCAGCACGCTTTGCCCCATGGGCTTGCTGGAGCGCTGCCACTCCTACAAGGATAAGGTGACCAAAGGATTTAGCCCCTCACACGCCCTCTTTGCCTACCCCTCTCTGATGGCGGCTGATATCCTGCTCTATGACTGCGACGCGGTGCCAGTAGGCAAGGATCAAAAGCAGCATCTGGAGGTCACTCGCGATCTGGCTACCAAGGTCAATGAGCGCTTTGGCGAGGGTTTGATCAAGCTCCCAGAGCCAATCATCTCTGAGCTGACTGCTGTCGTGCCCGGTCTTGATGGGCAAAAGATGAGCAAGAGCTACGGCAACACGCTGCCCATCTTTGGTGAGGAGAAGCCCCTGCGCAAGCTCATCAACAAGAAGGTAGTCACCGACGCCACCCCACTTGAGGACCCCAAGCCCACAGAGGGCTCCATCATCCTCTCCCTCTACAAGCTCTTTGCCAGCCCTGCTCAGTATGATGAGATGATTGCTGGACACCAAGCTGGCGGTGTAGGCTATGGGCAGTTCAAAAAGGATCTTTTTGAGGCCTATTGGGAGTATTTCCGAACGGCTCGCGAGCGTCGCGCGGACATCCTTGCTAAGCCAGACTATGTGCAGGAAGTCATGACTCAAGGAGCGCTGCGCGCCCGCGCAACAGCCTCCATCACTCTCGAGCGCCTCCGCAAGGCTGCAGGCCTCTCTTGGTTCTAAAGCTACCCTGCGATAACGCAACCCTATCACACACCAACCAATCCGCCGCACAATGGCGGTAACTTGCCACCCAATCTTATGAAAAATCTCCTCTTTGCCCTCCCCCTCATCTCCCTGATTAGCCCAGCATGGGCAAGCCTATGGGAGGACGTCCCCTTTGGCTCAACCGTGTCGGTGGCCAGCCGATCCGCGGCCAAGTCTGATCAACTCGAGGCTCGCGATGTGAGTGCGAAGATGAAGAAGAAACTCCAATCAGCTTACAGCCTCAAGGAGAAGATGGTATTTCAAGATTGGGTGGTTACCTTCATCTTTGCTCGTAATGAAAAGAAGAAGTTTGTACTCCAAAAGGCGCTTCTTGTAGGGGATGAAGGATTCGCTCCCGAACTCTATGATGATGCGATCAAGTCCTATTACATGTACTGCCTCAAGGAGCTTGAGCAGGCTTATAGCCTTGGTGAGCGACCAGCCAACAATCCGCTCTATGGCACAGTTGCCGATCTTAAGCCTGGTTTCTTTCACCCATTGCACTCCTACAAGAAGGATGGCGTAATCTTCACCCTCGGTCTGATACTTAGCAAAGCTGATGAGCTGGTGCATATGGCCTATGAGCTCACCGCTGATGCAAATGATACGGCCCTGGGTAGCCATGGCGTTGCCAATATGAAGGGTCTTCCTGAGCAATGGGAGGATATCTCATCTTGGGAGCGACAAGACGCCGCTGAGGATTTCTTGGTGAAGAATGGCCTCAAGAAAGCTAAGAAAGAGGCGGGCTCTGAGCCCTCGGCCGATGAGAACACTGGCGAGGAAGCTACGACCGATGAGAACACTGGCGAGGAAGCTACGACCGATGAGAGCACTGGCGCTGAACCTACACCAAAGGAGGCTGGTCCATTTGATAAGATTGACTCAAGCTTGAGTCAGCAGGATCAGGATATTTTCAAGGCTCTGATTCTTTTTGAGGCAAAGCAGCAGCCGCAGGATAAGGAGGCTGTAGAGCTGATTATATCAGCCGCAAGGGCTGGCTCAGCCCGTGCGTACTTCATCTTGGGCAATTGCTACAATGAGGGTCGTGGTGTAAAGAAGGATCTAGATAGAGGCAAGAAGGCAATCACGAAAGCAGCGCAGCTGGGCTATGCTCCTGCGTTGGTACAGTTTGGCTCGGAGTTCGCGACTGCTATTAAGGGTCTTGGCTTGAGTCAGCAGGAGAGTAATGATTTGCGTGATACTGCTTATCAGGCTGCGGCTGCTGGCGCGATAGGCTCTGCGGCTGAGCGTTTTAACCTCGCGGTAATGCTTCGCTATGGCTATGGTCTGCGCAAGGATGTAGAGCAGGCGCACAGTCTGCTTGAGCTGCTCGCCTCGCAGGGCGATATCGAGGCTGAAAAGATGCTGAAATCGGCATTTTAATAGCTCTTGTTGCTTCGATTGTCATCGTTGCCTCGCTTATTATCTGTTAAAATATCAATCACGTGGAGGACGTAAAGGGAAGAAAAGAGAATCAAGGAGTATGGAAAGATATTGCTCCAATCGCGCGCAAATATATGCTGCGCCATTGGCTGATTCTGAGTGCTTCCGTGATTTGTGGTGCGATTGCGGCCGCTTCTGCTGCTTTGGGTATTCCCAAGTTTATGGAGTATGTCGTTCCTGTTGTTTTTGATTCGAGCAAGGCACCTGCCTTCCTGCTGATCTGGCTGGATAGCTATGTCGCTCCAGAGCATCAGCAGCAAGCGATTCTCTGGGTTTCGGCCGCTATACTGCCAGCGGTGATGATGCTGCGCGGGTTGGCGAGCTTTTTTAACACCTATTTCATCACTCGCGCGGGCATGCAGATGCTGCTCAGCTTCCGCGTTGATGTCTTCGCCCACCTCCAGCATCTCTCCATCTCCTATCATGAAGGCAAGGCGCGTGGTGAGCATATGACGACGGTTCTGCAAAATACGCAGATGCTTCAGCAGCTGATGGTCAATGTTCTCAACGACCTAATTATTCAGCCCTTGACCCTGATATTTGCAGTCGTTTGCTTGGTTTCCTTGGCGATAGGTAGCGAGCAGGCAGCATCGCTGCTAGGCAATTTCTGCATTATTGCCACTGCCGTCCCTCTTGTCCGTTTTATCGGTCGTCGTGTCGTGCGCCAGATGCGCAAGTCAATCAAAGAAATGGGGGGACTTACAAGTTGCATGGAGGAGAGCCTTTCTGCGCAGCGTGAGGTGCGCGCCTTTAATTTGCAAGAGCGACAAATTGGGCGTCTCAAGTCTTTTATGGATAGGCTCAATAGTGCTCGTTTTCGCCTTGCTGTCTGGCAGACCGCGCTAGGCCCAAGCCTTGAGGTTGTCAGCACGATGGGGCTCGCCTACGCTCTCTATCAGGGGGCTAGTTCGGGTCTGACCCTGCCACAGTTCACCGCTATTGCGACCGCTCTCTACTATTGCTACGACCCCATCAAGCGTCTCGGTATGGTGTCAAATCAATTCCGCATGATGGAGCCCCCCCTTGAGCGTATTCAAGAGATACTCCATGCGCATAATCTCACCCCAGAGCCCGTGCACCCACAAGCTCTGCCCCAGCCCGTACGTGGTGAGGTTTGCTTCAATGATGTTAACTTCAGCTACGATGATGATCGAAAGGTACTCAGTGATATTAACCTCCGTATCCCCGCGGGGCAGATTGTTGCTCTTGTCGGCCCGTCTGGCGCAGGCAAAACGACATTGATTAATCTCATTTGCCGCTTTTATGATGTCGATTCGGGCAGCGTGAGCATTGATGGTATTGATGTGCGCCAGCTCACGAAAAAAGATCGCACGAGCAGCATTGCCCTTGTCTCTCAATTTGCCGCACTGTTCCATGGTAGCATCCGCGATAATATCCGTGTGGGTCGCCCTAGTGCTAGTGATGCAGAGATTGAGGCCGCCGGCCAAAAGGCACACGTCGCTGAGTTTGCGCTCAATCATTCGGCAGGCTATGACCGCGAGCTCTCTGAGGGCGGAACGGGGCTATCTGGTGGACAAAAGCAGCGCGTCTCCATCGCGCGCGCATTCATCAAGGCTGCGCCCATTATCATCCTTGATGAGGCGACATCTGCCCTCGATATGAAGAGCGAGGCGGCAATTCAAGACTCGCTCGAAGAGCTAGCCCAAGGACGCACCACCTTCATCATCGCGCATCGCTTTAGCACCATCCGCAAGGCTGAGCGTATCCTTGTCTTTAATGAAGGCCGAATCATGGCCGATGGTACTCACCCTGAACTTTACGCGCAAAGTCAGCTCTATCGCAGCCTTTATGATGAGCAGCAGAACAAAGAGAAAGCGGAGCAGAGCCAATTACAGGAGGAATTAATCGCATGAGTAAATTATTAGTTTTTGTAAGCCTTTACCTCAAGCCACAGTGGCGTCTTTTTGTAATCGCGCTGCTCACAGGTCTTATTGCAGCATCGGCAAGTGGACTAGGTATCCCCCTGATGTTTGCCGTGGTCTTCCCCGTCATTTTTACAGGGATAGAGATGCTACCCCATGCGATTCAGCCCTACTTAGAGGGGCGGTCGGAGCAGCAGATTTTGCTCTGCACCTGCCTCTTGATGCCTGCGGTATTCATCCTGCGCGGTCTCGCAATGTGGGGGAATAGCATCGTGGTTAATCTACTTGCGATACGCGTGCTCACCAGCATGCGTATGTCCTTCTTCACGCGCTTGCATCACCTTCCTATCGCTCTCTTTGAGGGCTATCAAAAGGGGGATCTCATCAGCCGCGTCGTGGGCGATGCTGCCAAGGTGCAGATCATTATGACGACGATTTCAAATGATATCGTCAAGCAGCCCATTACCTGCCTGTGTGCTCTGGTGGCGTTCTTCTCTCTGCTTATTAGTCAGGGAGCAGACTGGACATTTGCGCTCAATATCTTCTTTGTCGCACTGGCACTGTACCCCATCATCTCATTTGGCCGTCGTATCGCAGCGCGCTCTCACAAGGCTCAAGCCGATATCGGTAATCTCAATTCCCTCGTGCAGCAGAATCTTGAAATGCAGCGCGAGGTGCGCGCCTATGCGATGGAGTCGCAACAAGTTGCCGACTTTGAGAGAGTCTCTGATAGATACGCAACCAATATTCTCAAGCTAGTGAAGTATCAAAAGGCACTCCTGCCTGTCATGGAGACGGTGACGGCTCTCGCTCTCGCCTTCTTGCTGGTGCGAGGCAAGCTTGCAGGGATGAACTACTACGACTTCATGGCTTTAGCTGCCGCGCTTTTCTTTGCTTTTGACTCGATGAAGAAGACAGGCCGCTCCTTTAACCGATTCAACGAGGCTCAGGGTGCGATCGCGCGTCTCTCCGAGCTACTCGAATTACCCAATGACATGCCTGAGCCCGAATCACCTCATGAGATGAAGGATGTGAGAGGTGACATTGACTTTAAGAATGCCAGCTTTGCCTATGCGACTGGAGAAGTTGCCCTGTGTGATGTTAATCTCCATATACCAGCGGGACAGATTGTTGGGCTTGTTGGCCCCAGTGGCGCTGGTAAGACTACTTTCGCGAGCCTTATCCCGCGCTTTTATGACATCACTGAGGGTAGCCTCTGTGTCGATGGTGTTGATGTGCGTGAGGTCACGCAGCATCAACTGCGTGAGAATATCGCGCTGGTAGGACAGCATGCCATGCTCTTCTCAGGCACCATCCGCGAGAATATTGGGCTGGGTCGCGAGGGTTGTAGCGATGCTCAAATTATGGCCGCAGCTCAAGCTAGTTCAGTGATGAGCTTTGCTAATCAGATGCCCTTGGGTCTCGATACTCAATTGGGTAATGCAGGCGCAGGCCTCTCAGGTGGGCAGCGCCAGCGTGTTGCTATTGCTCGAGCATTCATCAAGGATGCGCCCATCCTCATCTTGGATGAGGCAACGTCAGCACTCGACTCCAAGAGCGAGCAAGAAATCCAAGTGGAACTCAACCGCCTCGCTCAGGGTCGCACAACCTTAATTGTGGCTCACCGTTTTAGCACCATCGCGATGGCTCATCGCATCCTTGTCTTTGATCAAGGTAGCATCGTGGGTGATGGTACGCATGATGAGCTCTATGAGGGCTGCCCACTCTACCGCGAGCTCTACGATAAACAAGGATTGTGACCCATTGTGGTCAGGCTCGCAGTAGTCTCCAGAGGCGGAGACGATGCTTGAGTTTGAGTCCCGTATAGCTGATTTTATTGGCGCTAAAGAGTCTCTGGAGGAGGGGGGTGAGATGCAGCCAGTGCTTGTCTTGCTCCTTGGTTGGGAGTTTTTTGATGCGATTGAAAATCATCTTTACGTGCGGGTTGAGGATGTGTCGCGCTACCTGAGGCATCTCCTCGGGGCTGAGGCTGGCGATGTCGTCATGGATGGCATCAATGACGTGGATAACGCTCTCCGTCTTGTGCTCATTCCAGCGGCTGCGCATGGTGGAGTCTGGATTGCAATAGTAGTAATAGAGCGTGGCTTGCACATGGGCGTAGCTTGGGATGCGCGCCATGAGATGTACAGTCCAGACGGCATCTTCAAAGAAGATGCCTGGAATGAATCGCAGATGCTCAATGAGGCTGCGGTGGTAGATTTTTGTCGAGACGGAGGTGGCGATGCGACGTTGGCTCATGTAGGCCTGCAGTGGGGTATGGGAGAGCGTCGTCTTAATGAAGCCAAGATTATTCTCGGCGATAGGTGCATAGATCTTAGATGTGGCGCCAATATCACAGCCTGCTAGGGGCGCGGAGGTGGTCTTGACTGCGTGGAGGAGCAGCTCAAGCATGCGAGGGTGGATGTAGTCATCGGCATCGACAAAGCAGATGTAGTCACCCGTGACCTCATTGAGCCCGGTATTGCGTGCTACCGATTGACCTTGATTCTCTTGCTCGATGATTCGAATGCGAGGATCAGCTGCTGCAATCTCTCGGAGGATCTCGCCTGATTCATCAGAGGAGCCGTCATTGACACAGATACAGTCCCAGTCTTGGCAGCTTTGCTCTTGTATGCTCCGGATGCAGCCTTTGATATAGGCGGCGCAGTTATAGACGGGGATGATGATAGAAATGGTCATAAGCAGTTGGGTATAGTGTTCGTGAGTATAGAGTATGATTCTTGTAGAAAGCAAGCATATTATAGCCATTGGCTGCCGTATTATACAGTTGACCTATATAAACTTACACCGCAAGGATTCTGAGAATATCTTGAGGTGTCTGCTGTATTGCTTTAGAGCTCTTTTTCTAAACAAAATCTATAATGACTAAACACAATTATCATTCAATCCAAACAAGCTCGTTGTGAGTGGACGAACTAAATTATTGGAATTAAATTTATTTGATTTTTCTAGAATATCGCCAGCTAATGAGAGGCAAGAGACCAAAGAGCAAAACGCGGGTATCTTGCCCCTTGCGCACCACCTTCATGAGTGGAAGGAGTCCAAAAAGACGAATATAATGGGTATGATGAGCCTTCTTGAGGAATTCTAAATAGAGTTCAGGTTGCTGCTGTTGGATCATCGATTGAATAGCAGTTGACGCATTCTTCATTTTATCCGCCTGTAGATGAGACGTATTATTAGTGTGCTCTCGATATTCAAATAAAATCTCAGGGAGATTATGAAAATCAGTCAGCGTTGAGAGGCGGCACCAAAGAATATAATCTTCTGATGGAGAGTACTGCTCTTCGTAGCGTAGCTGGTGTTTTTCTAAGATTGATTTTCGAATCATGGAGGCTGGGTGCAGAATTGTGCAGCCAGTCATCAGACCCATCTTAATATCACGATTTTCAACAGGTAGTTTGAAAACCTTGCCACTCAACTTGTTAATTGCTTGAGAACCAACTACGCCAACCTCAGGGTGCTCCATTAAATAAGCTACCTGACATTTCAAACGATTGCTTAAAGATATATCATCATGGTCCATTACGGCTAAAAACTCGCCTTTTGACGCATCAATGAGTTTATTGCGCGTTTTAGATATTCCTAAATTTGAATCGTTGCGCATATAACGAATGCGTTCATCGGTATAGGAGAGGACTACCTCCTCTACTCGTTTGTCAGGCGAGGCGTCATTAATGATAACAAGCTCAAAATCTGAATAGCTTTGCGATAAAATACTCTCGATCGCCGTCCTCAAATGTGCCTCTTGAGTATTATAAAGAGGCATCAGAACGGATACTTGGGGCAGGGTGTTAGATGTGAGACTCATGGGGTATATTATTGCCAATTAATGAAGCTATTTAGAGTATAAACTCAGCACCTATGAAGTCAAGAAGATTTCAGTTGTTACTCAATTCATATCAGCTAGTGCTGTGCTCTTAATGACATCGAGCCAGCGCTATCTAAGGCTACATGGTTTACCTTGAATCCGGCAAGTGTTTTAATGCGCGATGTCTAGGAAAACGTCGTTGAGTAAGCAGGTAAGCATCGCAGCAATTTTTTGAGAATCCTTGCCTAACACTTCGCTAAGAAGGATTTTTACAAAGATTAGCTCTGTTTGTTAATCTTTGTTTCTGATGTAGCAATCTCTAAACTTGCGTCGCCACAACTTGAGGGGAATCATCCATGAGATGATGGTCTTGAGCAGAATAAAGCGAGGGTAGTTGACCCTGCCTGAAAAGAGCAGTTGCTTGCAATCAATATTATTTAAACCATAGTAGTAGTCCTTGGCATTTTTGATGATAATGTCGCGCTTGTAGCTCTTTTGTAAGAGTAAAATAATTTGCACAAATTCACCAGGCTCAAGATTGTGCTCGCTTAAATCGAGCTCGATCGTTTTGCCTAGATGGAAGCTGATGTCACCCTCTGGCGTTATGATGAGCTTGTTTGATTTAATGCTGAACTTTGGCTTTTGGGCTGTCGTAGTGTTGCGTGCCGTTACGTAGTTCCTGATGCGGTGTTTGCAGTCATGGATTTGGTAGTAGGGAATGTCGGCTTGATGTACCTTATTGAGTTTAAGTTTTTTGTAATAAAGGTACATATCGTGCCCAATGGGTTGATTGAGCGCGGCTCCGCCAAAGTCAATCAAGTAGATGAGCCCCTCATGCTGCAGCATGTTAATGGGGGTGAAGTCGCCCTGCTCGTGGCCGAGTTTGATCGTGTCGAGCTGCGCGATAGCCTGCTTGAGCTCAAGCACAGGCTCAATATCGAGAATCGTGCGGGCAAAAGCCTCGCCATAGCTATTCACTAAGAACTTTAGCGTTATTTCATCAACAAGCTCAGGGGTCACCACCTGCTCAATAGCATTGTCTTGATAGCTCTGTTTGAGCCACAAGAAGGGGCGTATATCCTTGCTCTGCTGAGCCATGGTTCTTGCTCCTTTTAAATAAGGGAACAGTGCGTAGTAGCTGCCGCGGAAGCGACTCTCCTTGCTGAGGGGGCCGTGTTGGAGCAGGGGGTTAATGTTGATATGTTTGCCGTAAAACGCTGCAATCGGGGCATAGCAGAGGCACTCTTTGAGCAAGAGGTTCTCCTGTGTTGAGTTTTTTGCCACAGTGCAAATATACTCTTGCTCATTTTTGTCTTTTAAAATGTAGAGCACACAGTGCCAGTCGCCTCTTCTTACAGGGAATTCTTGTACGAAATCGAGGTCATCAAGATTAATCATAGCTTTATGGGTCTAGGGGTCTAGGGGTCTAGTATACGGAGCTAGTTAGAGCTGTTGTATCTTATCAGCTGAGAGGGGTTTTGCAAGTCATATTTAGCGACGAGACTTGCTTTTGAGTGCTGCCGGGGTATAGATGTAGCCCTCCACGTCCCTGATGATGCGATTTAATCGCAGCCTCATTCTATTGCGTGCAAGTGCTGGGAAGATGCGCTCAGCGCGCAAGAAGGTCCAAGGTTTGTAGTTCTTGTAGCTTTTGAGGTCGCTGTAGAGCAGTTTCTCGCAACCATCATTGGTCTGGACGAGGAAGTTGCCCCAGTTAAAGTCGAAGAAGAAGATATCCTTTTCCAAAATTAATTTTGCAAAGCTGTTGAGCTGAGCATGGACCTCATCACTGCATCCCTTGGCGATGAGATGGTGGATTAAGTCGGGGGCGTAGTTACCGTCATCATTCCGGATTAATTCGCAGACGAGACCCCAGCCTAGTTGGGTCTCGACGAGCTTAGGTTGGTAGGAGACGATGTAGTCACTTAGTTCTTCTTTGACTAGGAGGTAGGTGTCGAGCTCCTGCTGTAGCCCTGCTGCGTGTATGGGCTGGATGGGCACCTTGACGCAGAGCTTGGGGTCCTGTGGGTGCGCAAAGCAAAGCCTTGACCCGCCCTTGGAGATGAATTTTTCTAAATGTAGCATAATTGATTTTATCTATTAGTTACTTTGTTGCAACTCTTTTGGGCTTGTTTTGGGCTTGTTTTGGGCTTGTTGTGACGCTGAGGTTTTTTTGATGTAGTGATTTTGGATCGATTTGATGGTATGTTGTAAATCCGAGTGAATGGTGTTAGTTAGAGTTTGCGGTGTAAAAACACATGATTGATATGCCGCTTTAAAGACCTACGCATTCCCTTGCTGGGCGCTAGCTTGGCGAAGAAGAAGAGGAGATTTGCGAAGGCAAGCTTGGCGCGCATGGCTGGGCTGATGTTCATTTTAATCATGCTGAATATGCGGTCGTTGTTTGCCTTATGCCCCATGGTCTCGTTGTACTTGGGATGATGGAGGTAGCTCGCGATATCATACTCGATTTTCAAGATGCCCTCTGAGATGTGAGTCATCAGCTCATCTTCGACCTCCTTGTGTTCGATGATGAGTAACTTGATGTCTTTTGAGGGGAATTGGCTGCTAAGGGTGGCATGCGCGCCTTTTAGTGTATCCTCGTCGAGTTGCTTGTCTCGGCTCCGCCAGACAAAGAGCAGGCTGCTAGCCTTATCAATCTCTTCATACATGCGATTGATGCGTCTCTCGTAGCGTGCGTGCACCTCGGGGAAGCATTCCTCAAGGCTCTGTGTGGAGCTAAAGTCGTGGTAGAAGGCGTACTTTGTTCTCTTATTGACGTAGCTGCTGTGGCTCGTGGCTGCGGCTAAGGGGAGCTTCTCGAAGTCCTCTATGTTGATGAAGTTCTCAAAGTGATTGCCGATCATATCTAGCATCGTCTGAAAGGGTGCTAAGACGATCCAGTCAAAGGGGTAAGTGCTATTTTGCAGGTTAAAGCGACGCAGGTAGGAGGTGCAGGCACAGTCCGCTCCTATGCTGATGATGAGGTCGAATTTTTGATTGAACATGCTGGTAATTAATTGTTTTTTGTTAGCGATGGCTTAGAATTTGTTGAGGAGCTCGATGATGTAGTCGATATCCTGCTGCTTGGGTGTGGTGCTGATGGGGTAGTGGGTAACCGCCTGCACGTCATGCTCAATGCGAACATGTGAGCATGTGCTGAAGTTGTTTTCAATAATTGCCTTGGGCAGGATCTCGCAGAACGGCCATACATTTGTATTCTCTCCAATGAATGGCGACTGGGCATCGCTCAAAGGGTGAATCATCGGGTCTGACTTATTTGTTGTCATGCTACGGTGTAGGGAACTCTCTGTGTGGCTTCTACTCCACGGTTGAAGAGAGTTGCTAATCCGCTGAGCGCGTTTCAATCATGATTGAATCATGATGGGAATAATTATAGCGACAAGAGCTCTCATGTCAATAATTTAATGAGCCCCACTCCCTGGTTATTTGTCCTCTGGCGCTTGCGTATTGATTCTCGTTGGCGAGGCTGAGATATCTGAATTGACTTAGCTCTCTCTAGCGCATACAATATTCCCCGATGCTTGCTAAACGTATGATCTCCTGTCTTGATGTGACCAACGGTCGCATGGTCGGGCTGCCAACCTTGTCAACCATCGCGATGCCGGCGTCACCTCTCGAGAGTTACTGTGCTTGACTCGCCTACCTGTGAATCATTGCAGCATCCCCCTGCTGCTGTGGCTTGCAATCTCTATTTTCTGAAAAATGTCATGTTATGAATAGTTCAACCCTTCCAATTCTCGTCCATGTGCACATCTATTACAAAGAAATGTGGCAACAGCTCAGCCAAAAACTTAGCAATATCACGAGACCCTACGAGCTCTATGTGACCATGAACAACCCCACGCCTGAGATGAAGGATGCTATCTTGCAATTCCGCTCCGATGCTAAGATTATCGAGGTTGAGAACCTAGGTTTTGATGTGTGGCCTTTTGTCCATGTTATCAATCAAGTTGATTTGAGTCGCTATAGCTATGTGCTCAAGCTACATACTAAGCGCAATGTTGCTAAGCGCAAGGTGAGTGTCAAGGGCGCATTGAATGGTTTTGATGTCCAAGGCGTTAGGTGGCGCAACTACCTACTCTCTTTCTTGTTGACCAAGGAGACATTTGAGCGGAATTTGAGGAAGCTCGAACAGTGTGCAGATATTGGAATGCTCTGCGACTACCGAGTCATCCTAAAGGAGGAACTACGCAAGTCTAAACTAGATAAACAATTTAGCTCATTCCTCGCGTCGAAGGGAATGAAGCGCACGAAGTTTAGGTTTTGTGCCGGGACGATGTTCATTGTTCGCCCTGATATTCTCAAGGTCTTGCAAGAGTGGAATTTGTCTAGCGAAGATTTCGCACCATCTGCTGCTGGTGTTGCTCAATTTGCCCATGTTGCAGAGAGACTGTTGGGCTTCTTAGTCTACTCTAAATCCTGTAAGATTGACCACTGCTGCTCAGCCAAACGACTCAAAATCTACAAGATGCAAAACCTTGCGTATCGTTTCAAGTGTGTCGGTTGGTATTTCTATGAAAACTATGTCAATCAAGGAGGTAAACATCGTATTAAAATTCTTCGAATCCCCGTTTGGCGTTTCCCTAATAAGCCGCCCTTTGAATCCTAACAAGAGGCTCGCTGCGCAGGCGTTGTTCCAGTGTCTTGTTTTTTGCAATTCATATTTTGTGACGAGACTTGCTTTTGATCGCTGTCGGGGTGTAGATGGAGCTCTCCAAGTCCCTGATTATTTCTCCTCTGGCGCGTGCTTATAGATTCTCATTGGCGAGGCTGTGACATCTGAATTGACTTAGCGCTCTCTAGCGCATACAATATTCCCCGATGCTTGCTAAACGTATTATCCCCTGTCTTGATGTGACCAACGGCCGCGTGGTCAAGGGTACTAACTTTGTCAACCTGCGCGATGCCGGGGACCCAGTTGAGTGCGCCATTGCCTATGATCGTCAGCAGGCCGATGAGCTTGTCTTTCTCGATATCACCGCAAGCAGCGATGGCCGTGATACCATGGTGGACGTTGTGCGCCGTACAGCCGCCCAGTGCTTCATGCCCCTGACTGTGGGTGGTGGCATCCGCGAGGTCGCAGACATGCGCCGCATGCTCCACGCAGGCGCTGATAAGGTGTCGGTCAACACCTCCGCCATTCATCGCCCTGAGCTCGTGAGCGAGGGTGCCATAGCCTTTGGCAGTCAGTGCATCGTTGTTGCTATCGATGCCAAGCGTTGGAGTGATAATCAGTGGAGGGTCTCTACCCACGGTGGCCGCAATTTTGTTGACTTGGACGCTGTTGAGTGGGCCAAGGAAGTCGCCCGCCTCGGTGCAGGCGAGATTCTACTCACCAGCATGGATGCTGATGGAGCCAAGACTGGCTATGACATCGAGCTGACGCGTCGCGTCAGCGAGGCGGTCAATATCCCCGTTATCGCTAGCGGAGGCGCGGGCAATCTCGATCACATGGTCGATGTGCTCAAGCAGGGACGCGCTGATGCTGTCCTTGCCGCCTCTATTTTCCACTTTGGTGAATATACCGTGGCGCAGGCCAAGGAATACTTTGCCAAGCATGGCCTGCCCGTGCGTCCTATGGTTTGATCTCTCCTTTGGGATAGCTAGGGCTTATTGGGGTGAGAAATACATCAATCTAGTTAATTGAGAGGATCGTGGGCTAAGATACCTTGCAATGGGATACTCTGTAGTTTTTTGATATAGATTAAGTCGTAATATTCTGATTATAATTTTCTCGTGTATTTTATGCTTGCTATCTATTTGTTGTTTTATATAAAAGATTAGTTGTTTATCTGACTTTATTATCTTATGAAAAAATATTTATTAACAGGGCTGCTTTCTTTCCTCTGCGCAACTGCCGCAATGGCGACTACCTACACGACAGAAAACGGCTTCTGCGACTGGGATGCGGAGGGTAACATCAGTAGTTCAGGCGTCTCTCAAGGGGACTATTATGGTTTTAGCTTTACACTTAATGGTGACTCATTAAATGCTAATAAGCCATCTGGTACAACAGGTTCTCTGACGACCCCTTCTGATGGAGAGGCTGACTTTACTACAGGTAGCACGGTTTCGCTGACGGAGATATCTATAATTTCTTCAAATTCGGCAGGTGCTTTCAACACCGCCGTCAAGCTGATGCTTGTGGATAGCAAAGGTAATGAGTTCTTTAGCTCCTCGATGAGTCAAGAGGATAACGTAGTTGCTCGCGATCCATGGTTTGACGCGGCTACTGATCCTGATGCTTCAAGATTTTCTAGCTGTGTTGGCACCTATAATTTTGATGGTGTAGAGCTAACAATCGGTGAGACTTATGAAGCGTTTTACCTTGATGCAGCGGGTAACGCTACTAGTGTCCGTATGCGAGTTGGCTTGAATGGCGATGATGGATATGGTGTAGTGGATGAAGATGGAAATCCCGTAGCCGGGAGCTACGGGATTTCCAT